>NZ_SJOP01000001.1 GCF_004331415.1 Kosakonia quasisacchari | reverse complement strand
ACCAGCACGTTGCCCACCGGGTCGTACTCGTAGCGCAAATCCTGCAGCACTTTCGTGGCTGTCGTACGCTCAGTTTTAATGCCAACAAGACGCTGGGTTTCCGCTTCGTAGCTGTAGGTTGTCACCACACCGTTGCCGTGCTCCTCGCGCAGTTTCTGCCCGGCGGCGGAATAGGTCAGGGATTTCACGATGACCTGCTCTGAACCGCCGCTGACCGTCAGCCAGCTCCCCTTCAGCAAACCCGCCACATCAAACGCCACGCGCTGGATATTGCCTTTCGCATCAAGCGTGGTCAGCACATTTCCGGCGGAGTCCACTGTACTCAGCGTGGTGTAGGTTTCGCCCGCCAGCAGGTCGTTCCACGCCGAGGCATCCGCGCCCTGCCAGTCCGCTTCTGCATCATCCGGCAGCAGCTGGCGGGTGACGGAAAGCGGCACGCCGTTCAGGGAAACGCTGCCCGTCAAAAGCAGACCTGCCGGGTCGTAATGGCTGACCAGCTGACCGGCGAGATTGTGGCTCTGTTCATCCGCCGACGCGCTGCCCCAGATAAACCGCTCAGTGACGTGCGCGCTGTCTCCGGCAATCTGTTCCGTCGTGCTCAGTGGTCGCCCCGGCAGGCTGGCCTCTTCATACTGAAAAGTTCGGGTGACGGCGGCGCTGCGCTCATTGCCTGCACCGATATTGCTGATCTGCAAAAAAGCCCGCTCTGCTGCGTCGTTCAGGGCAACGGATGTACCAGCATCCGCACTTTGCGTGCGCAGCGCCGTACCGTTCAGATCATGGAGGTAACTGAAGTTCGCCAGCCCGGCGGCATCAAGACGCGGGTCGGCACTTTGTGACGGTAAACCGCGCACGTCGAACTGGTGATGGGTGATGCGCTCGTCAGTGGCGTCCGCCGTGTCGGGATGGCGGTGATATGCGATTTCACGCACCGCCAGGCCCCGGTTATCCAGTATCGAAACTGTCGGGGTCTTACTGTAAAGGGATGTGCTCATAAGTTTCTCCAATAAAGAATTGTTCCATCGGTATCCGCTGTGTGCTGAGGAACCGATGCTCACATTATAGTGTTGGCGTAGAAACTCCGACATTTAGGCAAACTGTAAAACGCTTTCGCAACGTATCATCAGTGTGGCAATACCTTAGCTTTCCTCAAAATGTGATGGTTCACGTACTTTCTCTCTCCACTTCTGCGAATGATCGCGAAGTTGATTTCAATCAAAAAAAAACTTTCATTCGAAAGTAATTTAATCTCCATATGAAATTTATGGAGATAAATTATGATCTTCAATATCCAGCGCTATTCCACTCATGATGGCCCCGGCATTCGCACCGTCGTGTTCCTGAAAGGCTGCTCGCTAAGCTGTCGCTGGTGCCAGAACCCGGAGAGCCGCAGCCGCACACGGGATCTGCTGTTTGACAACCGCCTGTGTCTTGCGGGGTGTGATTTATGCCAGCACGCCGCGCCAAAGGTCATTGAACGTGCGTTGAACGGTTTGGTTATCCACCGCGAAAAACTTGATGATACGCAGCTTGATGCGCTCACCGATTGTTGCCCGACGCAGGCACTGAGCGTCTGCGGTGAAACGCCAGATGTGCGCGATATCATGGCTACCGTTTTGCGTGATAAACCCTTTTATGACCGCAGCGGCGGTGGCATCACCCTTTCCGGTGGCGAACCGTTTATGAACCCGCAACTGGCGCAGCAACTGCTTCAGGCCAGCCATCAGCACGGCATTCACACGGCAGTGGAAACCTGCCTACATCTGCCGTGGCGCTATATCGAACCTTCCCTGCCCTTTATTGATCTGTTTCTCGCGGACTTAAAACATGTCGATAACGCCGCCTTTCGCCAGTGGACCGGCGGCTCGGCAAAACGCGTGCTGGATAACCTGAAGCGGTTGGTGCAGGCGGGGAAAAAACTCACCATCCGCGTGCCGCTGATCCCCGGTTTTAATGCCGATCAAGACACCATACGCGCCATTACTGCCTTCGCTGCCGATGAGCTAAACGTCAGCGATATTCATTTTTTGCCTTACCACACGCTGGGCATGAACAAGTATCACCTGCTCGGCGAACCCTACACCGCCCCAGAGAAGCCGCTCGATGCCCCGCAATTGCTGGCGTTTGCGCAGGAGTGTGCCCACCGCAAAGGGCTAACGGCGACATTACGAGGATAGAACCATGACCACGCTGCAACTCAACACGCTAACTGACCGAATCAACGCGCACAAAACCGCGCTGGTGCATATTGTGAAGCCACCGGTTTGCACCGAGCGCGCCCGGCATTACACGCAGGTTTACCAGCAAAATATGGACAAACCGCTGCCTATACGCCGCGCGCTGGCGCTGGCGCATCACCTGGCCGAGCGGACTATCTGGATCAAACATGACGAGCTGATTATCGGTAACCAGGCCAGCGAAGTGCGCGCCGCACCAATCTTCCCTGAATACACCGTTTCGTGGATCGAAAAAGAGATCGATGCGCTCGCCGACCGCCCCGGCGCAGGCTTTGCGGTTAGCGAAGAGAACAAACGCGTACTGCATGAGATCTGCCCGTGGTGGCGCGGCCAGACGGTGCAGGACCGCTGTTACGGCATGTTTACTGACGAACAAAAAGCGCTGCTGGAAACCGGCATGATTAAAGCCGAAGGCAACATGACTTCTGGCGACGCACACCTGGCGGTGAACTTCCCGCTGCTGCTGGAGCTCGGTCTCGACGGGCTACGCCATAAAGTGGATCAGCGCCGCGCGCGCATCAACCTGACCGTGCTCGAGGATCTGCATGGCGACCAGTTCTTAAAAGCGATTGATATTGTGCTGGAAGCCGTCAGCCTGCATATCGAACGTTTTGCCGATCTGGCGCGTCAAATGGCCGGGGAAGAGACGCGGCAAAACCGCCGCGATGAGTTGCTGGCGATGGCGGAAAACTGCCTGATTATCGCCCACGAACCGCCGCGCACCTTCTGGCAGGCATTGCAGCTCTGCTACTTTATCCAGCTGATTTTGCAGATTGAATCCAACGGGCATTCGGTCTCCTTCGGGCGCATGGATCAGTATCTGTATCCGTACTATCGCCGCGATGTCGAGTTGCAACAGTCGCTGCCCCGCGAACAGGCCATTGAACTGCTGCACAGTTGCTGGCTGAAGCTGCTGGAAGTGAACAAAATTCGCTCCGGCTCCCATTCGAAAGCCTCGGCGGGCAGCCCGCTGTATCAGAACGTCACCATCGGCGGTCAGCAGTGGCATAACGGTGAAGCGCGCGACGCGGTTAACCCGCTCTCTTACGCGATTCTGGAGTCCTGTGGACGACTGCGTTCCACCCAGCCGAACCTGAGCGTGCGTTACCACGCCGGCATGAGCAACGACTTCCTCGACGCCTGCGTGCAGGTGATTCGCTGCGGCTTCGGCATGCCCGCGTTCAATAACGATGAAATCGTTATTCCCGAATTTATCAAACTCGGTGTTGAACCCGCAGATGCCTACGACTACGCAGCCATTGGCTGCATTGAAACCGCCGTTGGCGGCAAATGGGGCTACCGCTGCACCGGCATGAGTTTTATCAACTTCGCCCGCGTGATGCTGGCAGCGCTGGAAGGTGGCCGCGATGCCACCAGCGGCAAAATCTTTCTGCCGCAGACCCAGGCGCTGTCGGCGGGTAATTTCACCGCGTTCGATGAGGTCATGCACGCCTGGGATCGGCAGATTCGTTATTACACCCGTAAATCGATTGAGATTGAGTATGTGGTCGACACCATGCTGGAAGAGAACGTGCCGGATATTCTCTGCTCCGCGCTGGTTGATGACTGCATTGAACGGGCGAAAAGCATTAAACAGGGCGGCGCGAAATATGATTGGGTTTCCGGCTTGCAGGTCGGGATTGCCAACCTCGGTAACAGCCTCGCGGCGGTGAAAAAGCTGGTCTTTGACCAGGGCGCTATCGGGCAACAACAACTGGCGCAGGCGCTGGCAGAAGATTTCGACGGCCTGACGCAGGAACAGTTGCGCCAGCGGCTGGTCAACGGCGCGCCGAAATACGGCAACGACGATGACAGTGTGGATACGCTGCTGGTACGCGCTTATCAAACCTATATTGACGAGCTGAAGCAGTACCACAACCCGCGTTACGGTCGCGGCCCGATCGGCGGCAATTATTACGCTGGAACTTCATCCATTTCCGCTAACGTGCCATTTGGCGCGGCAACGATGGCGACACCGGATGGCCGCAAAGCGCATACGCCGCTGGCGGAAGGCGCCAGCCCGGCATCCGGCACCGATCATCTGGGACCGACGGCGGTGATAAGTTCCGTGGGTAAATTGCCGGTGGAAGCGATTCTCGGCGGTGTGTTGCTGAACCAGAAGCTGAATCCGTCGACGCTGGAAAACGAGAGCGATAAGCAAAAACTGATGGTGCTGCTGCGCACGTTCTTTGAGGTGCATAAGGGCTGGCATATTCAGTACAACATTGTGTCGCGCGAAACGCTGCTGGAAGCGAAGAAACACCCGGATCAGTATCGCGATTTGGTGGTGCGTGTCGCCGGTTATTCCGCGTTCTTCACCGCGCTGTCGCCAGATGCGCAGGACGACATTATCGCCCGCACCGAACATACCTTATGAAGTGATGGCCGGGTGACCGTTATTCGATATCCACTAACAGCCGCCTTTTGTCAGTCTACTTCCTGATGTTTAACCTATGGATTTCGGATTGCAGGAAGGCGGCAAGACGGTAAGTCCCCGGGAGCTTACATAAGTAAGTGACCGGGGCGCGCCGCCGCAGCCAACGCACCTGCAGTTCGAAAGACGACGGTTAAACATCAATGACGAGAAAAGACCACAGATTTACTTTCGAATGAAATAAAATTTGTGCTTCCCCTCACATTATCTCTAGAATGTTTCTCGTCGCAGTTACATTCAGGAGCGCTATGTATGACCGTCAAAGTTATCGTCACTGATATGGACGGAACCTTCCTTGATGACGCCAAACAGTACGATCGTACGCGATTTATGGCGCAATTCGAGCAACTTCGTCAGCGGAATATTGAGTTCGTTGTCGCCAGTGGCAACCAGTATTACCAGCTGATCTCTTTCTTCCCGGAGCTAAAAGAGACCATTTCGTTCGTCGCGGAAAACGGCGCGCTGGTGTATGAGCACGGCCAACAATTGTTCCACGGTGAACTGACCCGCCATGAAGCGCAAGTGGTGATTGGCGAGCTGTTAAAAGACAGCAGCCTCAACTTTGTCGCCTGCGGCCTGGAAAGCGCTTACGTCAGCGAAAACGCTCCGGCTGAATTCGTCGACCTGATGTCGAAACACTATTACCGCTTAAAGCCGGTGCGCGATTTTCAACAGATTGACGATACCTTGTTCAAGTTCTCGTTGAACTTGCCGGACAGCGACATCCCGCAATTGATTGACGCCCTGCATGTCTCGCTTGATGGCATCATGAAGCCAGTCACCAGCGGCTTTGGTTTTGTCGATTTGATAATCCCGGGTCTGCATAAAGCTAACGGCATAACGCGCCTGCTTAAACGCTGGGGTATATCGCCGCAACAGTGCGTCACCATTGGCGACAGCGGTAACGACGCGGAAATGCTGCGCATGACCGATTTCTCGTTCGCTATGGGCAACGCCAGTGAAGCCATTAAAGACATTGCCCACCATCAAACTGATGACAATAACCACCAGGGCGCGCTGAATGTGATTCAGGCTGTGCTTGATAACGCTGCGCCATTCGATCGTTGATCCTCCGCCGGAGCGCCCGCTCCGGCCGTTCCTGTTGCTACTTTTCCGCTTTGTGCTCCGCATCAAGTTTTTAAACTTGCATTAACTTCTTTTTAACTTATTTTATCACTTGTAAGTTAAACAACTTTCGAATGAAAGAATGAGAGGTTCAACATGGCTTTTACCAGTGAAACGCTGCCTACCGATCACAAAGCATCGATTCGTCAGATGAAGCAGGAGCTGCGCGCGCAGATCGGCGATGTACAGCAGGTATTTAACCGCCTGAGTGAGCAAATTGCTGCCCGCGTGGCCGATATCAATGCCCTTAAAGCACAAGGTAAATCTGTGTGGCCGCAAATTGCCTACAGCGACATTGCACAAGGCAAGGTCAGCGAGGCGCAGCGGGCGCTGATCAAACGGCGCGGTTGTGCGGTCATCAAGGGGCATTTCCCGCGTGAGCAAGCGCTGGGCTGGGATCGCTCAATGCTGGATTATCTCGACAACAACCATTTTGATGAGGTGTACAAAGGGCCTGGTGACAGCTTCTTTGGCACGCTGGAGGCCTCGCGCCCGGAGATCTACCCTATTTACTGGTCGCAGGCGCAGATGCAGGCGCGCCAGAGCAATGAAATGGCCGCCGTGCAATCCTTCCTTAACCGTCTGTGGCGCTTTGAGAGCGAAGGCCAGCAGTGGTTCAACCCGGATGTCAGCGTTATCTACCCCGATCGCATTCGACGCCGACCGCCGGGAACCACCTCGAAAGGCCTCGGCGCGCATACAGATTCCGGTGCACTGGAACGTTGGCTGTTGCCTGCTTACCAGCGAGTATTTGCCAATGTGTTTAACGGCAAAGTTGAGGAGTATGACCCGTGGAATGCGGCGCACCGCACCGAAGTGGAAGAGTACACGGTGGATAACACCACCAAATGTTCGGTGTTCCGCACCTTTCAGGGCTGGACAGCATTGTCAGACATGATCCCCGGCCAGGGGTTGTTGCACGTGGTGCCGATCCCGGAAGCGATGGCGTATATTCTGCTGCGCCCGCTGCTCGATGATGTACCGGAGGATGAACTGTGCGGCGTGGCGCCTGGCCGGGTATTACCGGTTTCAGAGAAGTGGCATCCGCTGTTGATGGAAGCTCTGAGCACTATTCCAGCGCTGGAAGCGGGAGATTCCGTGTGGTGGCACTGCGATGTGATCCACTCCGTTGCGCCGGTGGAAAACCAGCAAGGCTGGGGCAATGTGATGTACATTCCCGCCGCACCACTGTGCGCGAAAAACCTCGCGTATGCGCGCAAAGTGAAGGTCGCGCTGGAGCAAGGTGCTTCGCCGGATGATTTCCCGCGTGAGAACTACGAAAGCGACTGGTCAGGCCGCTTTACGCTGAGCGATCTGAATATTCATGGCAAGCGCGCACTGGGTATGGACGTTTAAGCATCGTATAACCCTTCGCGCTCCACGGCGGTACGTTGCTGTCCCGAACGTATCCGCCGTACCGATTCCCGCACCGCAAGCGTGCCGTTGAGTAACAGCGAACCGGTGGTAGCCTGCGGGCGGATCAAACGCTGTTGCAGCAGTTGTACTGCCTCCACGCCCAGTTCATCACGCGGGACATGCACCGCCGTGAGCGGCACATCCTGAATTGCCGCCAGATTAAACGCATCAATGCTCATCACCGAGACATCCTGTGGCACGCGCAGCCCGCGCTGCTGGAGCGCATGAACCGTGCCTTCAGCCATAAAATCGCCACCAACCAGAAACGCAGTGGGCGGTGATTTATGCGCCGGATCATCAAGCCATTCCGCTACCCGCATTCCTGCTTCTTTGGCACTAAAACTGGGTACGGTGATCAGATCCCGCTTACTTTGAAAACGCAGATTGCGCCGCTGCCAGGCCTCTTTGATCCCTGCCAGGCGCAGATCCATGGTGTAGCGACGCAGACACATCACATTCACCACATCGCGGTGGCCCATATCAAACAGATAATTTGCCGCAAACTCGCCGATGGTCCGGTGATCCGGCGCGATGGAAGGCAAACGCATACGCCCGTCGCGGCAGTTGATCAACACGCAGGGTTTACCCATATCCGCCGCCAGATCATGAATATGGGGATCATCAATGCCCAGCAGGATCGCCGCCTGAGTTTCCGGCGCATTCATACGTGAGAGAAATTCATTGGCGTCGCTGTCCAGCTCTTCCAGCGCGCAGTAGCGCAGCCGCACTTCATGAGGTGCCAACGCTTTGTTAATACTCTGGATCACACGGTAATAGAAGATATCGGAACGCTCATCAAATGCCCGCTGCGGTGCGAAAACAACCAGGTTATTCAGCAGCAGCCGTCCTGCGGCAATCCCCTCCATTACCCCCAGCTCACGCGCGCAGGCCAGCACTGCTGCACGCGCTTTTTCGCTGGTGTTCGCCTTACCTGCCAGCACACGGGAAACCGTACTGGTCGACAGGTTAGTGCGCAGGGCAATTTCGTTGATTTTGAGCTTTTTATCCATTCTGTGATCTTGCTCCGTTTCCGAAATGGGAAAATTTTCATGAATCGAAAAGCCTGATATTCATGGCATCAATATAAGTTTGCCGCATGCCGTCGCTAATTGATGAGAATCCTTGCACAAAATCCACTTTAGCTGCCGATTTTTCTCGCCTAACGTAAATGTGTCATACAACTTCCATACTAGTTGTAGGAACAATAACCAAAAAAACGCAGATAAATCATCATGCAAACCTGTGCGGTATAACAACTCCGCGAGAGTTTGCCCCGACTTCCCTACAAGAAGATGTGCGGAGAAAAAAATGAGCCAGGGAATCAACAATGAAATGGCGGCCAGTAAAAGCCGCCGGATAGTCAAAAATTTACGCTGGTGGGTATTAGTCCTGTTTTTATTCGGCGTGACGGTGAACTACATCACGCGTAACTCGCTGGGGATTCTGGCACCGGAATTAAAAACCAGTCTGGGGATCACCACTGAACAATATTCGTGGATTGTCGGTGCATTTCAGTTGGCTTACACCATTTTCCAGCCGCTGTGTGGCTGGTTGATTGACGTGATTGGTCTGAAAGTCGGCTTTATGGTGTGCGCCATCATCTGGGCGCTGGCCTGTATTTTCCACGCCGGTGCAAGCAGTTGGATACATCTGGCGATTTTGCGTTTCACCATGGGCGCATCCGAAGCAGCGGCAACGCCGGCGAACGCCAAAACGATCGGCGAATGGTTCCCGAAATCAGAACGCCCGGTGGCTGCCGGTTGGGCAGGCGTTGGCTTCTCGATTGGCGCCATGCTGGCTCCGCCGATTATCTACTTCGCTCACGCCTCATTTGGCTGGCAGGGCGCGTTTATGTTTACCGGTGTTCTGGCGCTGCTGTGGGTGATTTTGTGGTGGGCGTTTTACCACAACCCGGAAAAACACCCGAACCTCAGTAAAGACGAGCTGGCATTTATTCAGCAGGATAATGAACCACCAGCGGTCAAACTGCCCTTCTTTACCGCCCTGAAAAACGTGTCGAAAAACAAACGGTTTTACGGTATCGCCATCCCGGCGTTTATGGCAGAACCAGCCTGGGCGGTGCTGAGTTTCTGGGTGCCACTCTATCTGGCAAAAGAACACGGTATGGATCTGAAACAGATCGCTATGTTCGCCTGGCTGCCGTTCCTCGCTGCCGATCTCGGCAGCGTCGCCAGCGGTTACCTGACCAAACTCTATACCCGCTGGTTTGGCTGCACCCGCGTGAACTCGGTGGTTGCCAGCTCCGTAACTGGCGCGTTTTTGATGATTTCACTTGCCGCTGTCGCCATCACCCGCGATCCGTACCTCACCATTGTGCTGATTTCGATTGGCGGTTTTGGCCACCAGATCATCTCCTGCATGTTGAGCGCGCTGGTGGTGGAATCCTTCGATAAAGGCCAGATGGCGACGGTGAACGGCATGCGCGGTTCAGCAGCGTGGATCGCCAGCTTCCTCTTCTCACTGCTGATTGGCGTTACCGCCGATAAAATTGGTTTCAACCCGCTGTTTATTGCCATGGGTTTCTTTGACCTGATTGGCGCTTGTTTCCTGGTGGCATTTATTGCTGAACGACGCGCAAAACGCGCCTGATTGTGGATGTCTGATATGAAAACCCTGAAGAACTGGACGTTACAAAAACAGTCAGCTCACCATGCTGAGCTGCTGGTAGACGGGCAACATACCTTGTGCTTGTATGTGCTGGAAGAGAACCTATTTCGCGCGCTGCTCAAGCGTAAAGGTGAGCTGGCGCTGAACAGGACCTGGAGCATCGCGCCGAAAGATGACGTGCCATGGGAAGGTCGCTCACGCGACGATCTTTCGGGTTTTAGCCTGCCGCAATGGTCACTGACGCAACAGCAAGAGACATTAACCATTGAGAGCGCAAAACTGCGCGTTACTGTGCATCAGCCGCTGTGGCTGGAGTGGCACTACCGCGATGACGCAGGCGTCTGGCAATGGCTGGCAAGCGATCGCCCGACCAGCGCTTATCTGGTTAACGCGCATGGCGACGGCGTGGCGCACTATCTCAGCCGTAAAAAAGAGGAGCGTTTCTACGGCCTCGGCGAGAAAGCGGGTAACCTGCAACGTACCGGCCAGCGCTACGAGATGCGCAACCTTGATGCGATGGGTTATAACGCAGCCAGCACCGACCCGCTGTATAAGCACATTCCGTTTACCCTCACCCGCCGCGATGACATCAGCTACGGTCTGTTTTATGACAACCTCAGCAGTTGTTGGCTGGATCTGGGTAACGAGATCGATAACTACCACACCGCTTATCGCCGCTGGCAAGCGGAAGCGGGCGATATTGATTACTACATTTTTACTGGCGCGCGTGCGCTGGATGTCACCAAAGCGTTTGTGCGCCTCACCGGGAAAACGCTGTTCGGCCCGAAATGGAGCCTCGGTTATAGCGGCTCCACCATGCATTACACCGATGCGCCGGATGCGCAAAACCAGCTGATGAACTTTATTCGTCTGTGCGAAGAACACGCCATTCCGTGCGATTCGTTCCAGCTCTCTTCCGGCTACACCTCGATTAACGGCAAGCGCTATGTCTTTAACTGGAACTACGACAAAGTGCCGCAACCGAAGGTGATGAGCCAGGCGTTTCACGATGCGGGCCTGAAGCTGGCGGCGAATATCAAACCCTGCTTGTTGCAAGATCACCCGCGTTATAGCGACGTGGCGGAGCGCGGTCTGTTTATTCGCGACTCCGAAACTGATGCGCCGGAACGCTCCAGTTTCTGGGATGACGAAGGCTCACACCTCGATTTCACCAACCCGCAGACTGTCGACTGGTGGCAGGAAGGCGTCACTACCCAGTTGCTGGAGATGGGGATCGATTCGACCTGGAACGATAACAACGAATTTGAAGTATGGGACGGTGAAGCGCGCTGCCACGGCTTTGGCCAGGAAATTGCCATTAAACACATTCGCCCGGTGATGCCACTGTTGATGATGCGCGCCTCGATGGAAGCGCAGCAGCGGTTTGCTCCACAAAAGCGCCCATACCTGATTTCACGTTCCGGCTGTGCGGGCATGCAGCGCTATGTGCAAACCTGGAGCGGTGATAACCGCACCAACTGGGATACGTTGCGCTACAACATCCGTATGGGCGTGGGCATGAGTTTGTCCGGCCTGTATAACGTGGGTCACGATGTTGGCGGTTTTTCCGGCGATAAACCGGATGCGGAACTGTTTGTGCGCTGGGTGCAAAACGGCGTGATGCACCCGCGTTTTACCATCCATTCATGGAACGATGATCACACGGTGAATGAGCCGTGGATGTACCCGGCGATCACCCCGTCGATCCGCAGTGCGATTGAGCTGCGCTATCGCCTGCTGCCCTATCTCTACACATTGCTGTGGCAGGCGCATGCCGACGACGAACCAATGCTGCGCCCGACATTCCTCGATCACGAACATGACGAGCAGACGTTCGAAGAGTGTGACGACTTCCTGCTCGGCCGCGATCTTCTGGTGGCAAGCGTTGTCGAGCCTGGTCAACGCGAGCGCCGCGTCTGGCTGCCAGCCAACGATACAGGCTGGTACGACTTTTACACCGGTTGCTGGTATGCACCAGGCCAGTGGGTGACGCTCAATGCGCCGCTGGAAACGCTGCCGTTGCTGGTGCGCGCCGGTGCCGGCCTGCCGCTCAGCGATCGCATCAAGCATGTGGATGCAAAAACGGATACCACACGTGAACTGCACCTGTTCCCGATAAAAGGCACAGGGCGCGCCAGCGGCTTGCTGTTTGAGGATGACGGCGAGTCCTGGGGTTATAAAGAGGGCAACGCGCTGTGGCTGGAGTGGGAAATGCTCTGTACGGGCAGCGTCATTGATTTGCAGGTACACGCGCGCGGCGACTATCGCCCGGCCTGGCAGTCACTGAAAGTGACGCTTCCGGCGGGTGAAAAACGCCAGTTATTAATTAATGGCGTAGCGGCCAGCGAGTGGACCTTTGCTTAATGTGAAAAGCCCGGTAGCCATGTGCTTACCGGGCTTTTTTCCTCTCATTGACCTAAATATTTCGCATCCCAGACAGACGGCAAGTCGGGGTATTCCGGAAAATTACTCAAGACTCAAGTAAGTGACCGGGGTACGAAAGTGCAGCCTACGCACCTGTAACGTGAGAGAGGTCGGTGAATTATTTACCTAAGGATTTCGCGCGACAGGAAGGCGGCAAACCTGAGTATCCCCGGGAGCTTACATAAGTAAGTGACCGGGGGACGAAGGTGCAGCCAACGCACCTGTAACGTGAGAGAGGACGGTAAATTATTCACCTAAGGATTTCGCGCGACAGGAAGGCGGCAAAGCTGAGTATCTCCGGGGAGCTTACTCAAATAAGTGATCAGGGTGCGAAAGTGCAGCCAACGCACCTGTAATGTGAGAGAGGTCGGTGAATTATTTACCTAAGGATTTCGCGCGACAGGAAGGCGGTAAATCTGAGTATCCCGGGAAGCTTACTCAAATAAGTGATCAGGGTGCGAAAGTGCAGCTAACGCACCTGTAACGTGAGAGAGGTCGGTGAATTATTTACCTAAGGATTTCGCGCGACAGGAAGGCGGTAAATCTGAGTATTCCGGGGAGCTTACTCAAATAAGTGATCAGGGTGCGAAAGTGCAGCCAACGCACCTGTAATGTGAGAAAGGACGGTAAATTATTTACCTAAGGATTTCGCGCGACAGGAAGGCGGCAAACCTGAGTATCCCCGGGAGCTTACATAAGTAAGTGACCGGGGGACGAAGGTGCAGCCAACGCACCTGTAGCGTGAAAGACGACGGTAAATTTATTCGATACCTTTACTACGCAAATAATCCTCATAATTCCCGGAGAAATCCACCACACGCTGCGGTGTAATCTCAATCACGCGGGTCGCCAGCGAGCTGACAAACTCACGGTCGTGGGAAACGAAGATCAATGTGCCCTGGTACATCTCCAGCGCCATGTTCAGCGATTCGATGGATTCCATATCCAGGTGGTTGGTCGGTTCGTCCATAACGAGGATGTTCGGTTTTTGCATCATCAGCTTGCCGAACAACATGCGGCCTTTTTCGCCACCAGAGAGTACTTTCGCCGGTTTCTTGATATCGTCCTGGCTGAAAAGCAGACGGCCAAGGATGCTGCGCACCGCTTGCTCGTCATCGCTTTCCTGTTTCCACTGGCTCATCCAGTCGAACACAGTGAGATCGTTATCAAAATCTTCGGCGTGATCCTGCGCGTAGTAGCCGATCTGCGCGTTTTCAGACCATTTCAACGTCCCATGATCAGGTTCAAGCTCGCCAACCAGCGTTTTCAGCATGGTGGATTTACCCACACCGTTCGCACCCAGAATGGCGATTTTCTCGCCCACTTCCAGCAGCAGGTTGAAGTTTTTAAACAGCGGGCCTTCATCAAACCCTTTCGTAAGGGTTTCCACTTCCAGCGCGTTACGGAACAGTTTCTTGTCCTGCTCGAAGCGGATAAATGGGTTCTGACGGCTTGAAGCCTTAACTTCTTCCAGCTTGATTTTGTCGATCTGGCGTGCGCGGGAAGTCGCCTGGCGAGATTTGGAGGCGTTTGCGCTAAAGCGGCTGACAAAGGATTGCAGGTCGGCGATCTGCGCTTTTTTCTTGGCGTTATCCGCCAGCAGACGTTCGCGAACCTGAGTTGCCGCCGTCATGTATTCGTCGTAGTTACCTGGGTAAACGCGCAGCTCACCGTAATCGAGATCCGCCATGTGCGTACAGACCATGTTGAGGAAGTGGCGGTCGTGCGAAATGATGATCATGGTGCTGTCGCGTTCGTTCAGCACCTGTTCCAGCCAGCGAATGGTATCAATGTCCAGGTTGTTGGTCGGTTCATCGAGCAGTAGAATGTCCGGGTTGGCAAACAGCGCCTGCGCCAGTAACACACGCAGCTTCCAGCCTGGCGCGATTTCGCTCATCGGGCCGTAGTGTTGCTCAACCGGAATGCCGACGCCGAGCAGCAGTTCGCCCGCGCGAGCTTCCGCCGAATAGCCGTCCATTTCGCCGTACAGCACTTCGAGGTCGGCCACTTTGTAGCCGTCCTCTTCGCTCATCTCCGCGAGGCCATAAATACGGTCGCGTTCCTGTTTCACTTCCCACAGTTCCGCATGGCCCATGATCACCGTGTCGAGCACGCTGAACTCTTCAAAGGCAAACTGATCCTGGCGCAGCTTACCGATGCGCTCATTCGGATCGAGAGAGACGTTACCCAGCGTCGGCTCTAAATCGCCGCCGAGGATTTTCATAAAGGTGGATTTACCACTCCCGTTAGCCCCGATCAGGCCGTAACGGTTGCCGCCGCCAAATTTGACGGAGATATTTTCAAACAGCGGCTTGCTGCCGAATTGCATGGTGACGTTGCTGGTGACTAACACAGAGGTATCCTGAAATATGTGACAAACACCCTATTATGCCACAATTCCGAATTAGATTCCTGCCCGGTGTCAGGCCGCTAAAATGCAAGCAAAGGGAAAAAAGTGTGATTTCGTACACATCTGAATTCCCTGGACGGTGGAATGCACATATAATGCGCTTCCTGCATTCTCAACCCAACGGCCAGTGTGGCAATAAATCTTGCATAAGATGAACATGAAATTAACAACCCTTTTAGCGGCGGCGTTTGCTGTCGTGGGATTTTGCAAAAGCGCGTCTGCTGTTACATATCCGCTGCCCACTGATGGCAGCCGTTTGATCGGCCAGAACCAGGTCGTCACTATTCCGGAAGGCAATAGCCAACCGCTGGAATATTTTGCGGCTGAATACCAAATGGGTCTGTCCAACATGCTGGAAGCAAACCCGGGCATTGATGCCTACCTGCCGAAAGGCGGCACTGTGATGAACGTTCCACAGCAGCTGATCCTGCCGGATACGGTTCACGAAGGGATCGTGATCAACAGTGCAGAGATGCGCCTCTACTACTATCCGAAAGGCACCAACACGGTAATCGTGCTGCCAATCGGTATTGGCCAGTTGGGCAAAGACACCCCGATTGCCTGGACGACCAAAGTAGAACGTAAAAAAGCCGGTCCGACCTGGACGCCGACGGCGAAAATGCACGCGGAATACGTCGCAATGGGTCAACCGCTGCCGCCGGTGGTACCGGCTGGCCCGGATAACCCGATGGGTCTGTACGCGCTCTATATCGGCCGCCTGTACGCGATTCACGGCACTAACGCTAACTTCGGTATCGGCCTGCGCGTCAGCCACGGCTGTGTTCGTCTGCGTAACGACGACATCAAATTCCTGTTCGAAAACGTGCCGGTCGGTACGCGCGTACAGTTTATTGATGAGCCGGTAAAAGCGACCACCGAGCCGGATGGTAGCCGTTACATCGAAGTTCACAACCCGCTGTCGACCACTGAAGCCCAGTTCACCGGTGGTGAGATTGTGCCGATTGCGCTGACCAAAGCGGTGCAGACCGTAACCAACCAATCTGATGTCGATTCCAGTGTGGTCGATCAGGCGTTGCAGAACCGTTCCGGTATGCCGGTTCGTCTGAACTGATTGCGGTTCATCGCATAAAAAAGCGGAGCAATGGCTCCGCTTTTTTTACCCGTGATTCACCACAATAATGCCACCGTGGTCGTAACGGTAATGACAATGGGCATACTCCAGCGGCGTTCCGTCTTCCAGATAAATCACCTGCTCCACTTCCAGCACCGGATCGGTCTCTTCGCAGTTCAAATACTGCTTATCTTCCGCCCAGGGTTTTAACGCACGCACAATGCGATATGAGCCCATAATCTTCAGCGCCAGATCGTCTTGCACATAGCGAAACACCGAGCTTTCCAGATGCCCACGGTTTAGACCCGGCACCAGATTCACCGGCATCAGAGTAAACTCCAGCGACATCGGTTCGCCTTCCAGCATTCGCAGGCGAATAAAGTCATACACCGGGTCATCCGGCCCCACCAACAACGAGGCCTGCTCCTTTTCCGTGGGGAAACGCAGTTCAAAGCGGATGATTTTACTGGTGACTTCACCCACGTTTTCCCAGGTTTTGGTGGCGCCGAAATAGTCGCTACCGGGTAGATCCCAGCGCGACAGTTGCAGGAAATTCTTGCGGATAAACGTGCCCTGCCCCTGGCGGGTATAGACCAGCCCTTCAACAATCAGCTGGCGCATCGCCTGCTGGATGGTCATACGGCTGGTTTCAAACTCCGCCGCCAGCGCAAACTGATCCGGCAATGGCGCACTGGCGGCGTACTGCTGGCTGAGAATGCGCCGCTTAATTTCCCGCGCGATAGTGATGTATTTTGCCGCCATAGCCTTCCTTCATTTTTAGTCTATCCCATTGTTTCTTAAGGCCACTCTCTCGGCAATTTTGAGGAAAGGCAGGTAGAAGAATACACCAAAGATGATGATTATCAACTGAACTACCACTGCCCGCCAGTCGCCTGCTGTGGCCAACCAGGCGCTTAAAATTGGCGGCGTTGTCCACGGGATCATGACCACGCAGCGCGAGATCCACCCCAGCGTAGTACAAAGCCAGGCAAACCAGATACCCAGCGCCGGAAGCAGCACAAACGGGATCATCAACGGCAGGTTAAAAACGATGGGCAGGCCGAAAATCACCGGTTCATTAATATTGAATAAGCCCGGCGAAATGGCGAGCCGCGCCACCTGCTTCGCCGACTGCTGTTTCGCGAAGATAAAGATGGCAATCAGCAGCGAGAGGGTGCTGCCGGTGCCGCCAATCATACCGAAAGTGGGTACAAAAATACTGTTAATGATATGCGGAATGGGCTGCCCATTCGCAAATGCCAGCATGTTCTCGTTAGTGTTGATCAACAGCAGCGGTTCGAGGATCACGCCGTTGACTACCGTCTGGTGAATACCGAGCGTAAACAGAAAGTTACCAAAGCTATAGATAAATAGCGTACCCGGTAAACTGGTATTAATCTGCCGTAACGGCTGCTGAATAAGCGTGGTAATGAGGTGAATTAAGTCCGTGTGCAGCAGATTCGCCAGCAGCGCCGCGACAATAGCGAACAGCGATAACGTGATGATTGCCGGGATCAGCGAGGAGAAGGATTGGCCCACCGCCGAGGGCACATTTTCCCCGAGCGAAATAGAGAATTTCTTCACGCTGGCGACGCGGATAAACAGCTCCGTGGAGAGCAAACCAATAATCACCCCGGCGAAAATCCCCGTCGAGCCAATGTTGGTGAACGCCAGCATCTGCGTCACGCTCACCGTCGCTTTGCCACCAACAGGCACCACATCCAACTGCATCGGCATCATGATGATAAAGCTGGAAAGCGCAATGACCACCGCCGACACCGGGTTGTCAAAGTTCTTATTGCGTGCCAGCGACCAGGCGGTCATCGGCGCAATCAATAGCGCGGCGATATTCAGCGTGCCGTTGATCACCGCCTCGCCCCATACTTTAAAACGCGCCAGCGTCTCCCCTTCCAGCACCCAGGGGAAAATCACGTTATTGATCAAAACTGCCAGCCCGGCGAGGATAAAAATCGGCATCACCGCCGCGAACGCGTCACGCAGCGATCGCAGATGCACCTGGTTTGCCAGCCTGGCGGAGAACTCGACAAATTTATCGACGAATGACTGCATTTTCGGCGTGATGTTGCTGTCAGACATTGCGGCTACCCTCTCAGTCGTTACTTACATGTCGCGGCCGTTGCTGTGAATCAGCTGTTGCAGCCAGCGATAGCTCTTTTTCGGTACGCGTTTTAAGTCTCTCAGGTCATGGTTTTCGCGGTTGACGTACACCACGCCGTAGCGCTTACGCATATCGCCCTGGGAACTGAGAATGTCGATCAAACCCCAACCGAGGTAGCCCAATACCTGTGCGCCGTCCTCAAAGATGGCGTCCTGCATCGCCTGGATATGGTCGCGGTGATAAGCAATGCGGTAATCGTCCTCGATCGGGTTAACGCCGTCCCACTCTTCAATCACGCCGATGCCGTTTTCAATCGGGAACACGGGTAAGCGCCAGTCGTTGTAATACCGGGTGATAATGGCGCGAAAACCGAGCGGATCGATTTGCCAGCCCCATTCGGTGGCCTCAAGATATGGGTTCGCTTTATCCCCCTGTTGCAGGAAATAATTGACCGGCGTTCCGGGCGCAATAGCATCGCTGTCGAGGGTTTTGCTGGCGTAGTAGCTAAACGCCATAAAGTCGTTTTTGACCCGTGCGATTTCCGCCAAATCCTCATCTCGGTAGATATCGCGGAAACCTTCTCTGTCCACCACCGCCAGCACTTCCGGGCTGTAACCCTGCCCGGCATAGACCCGCAACAAGTTCTGATTGAGGAATTCGTCATATTGCGTGGCGCAAAATACATCGCGCGGTTTACAGGTCGCCGGATAAACCAACTGGTGCGCCAGCATGCCGCCCATTAATTTTCCGGGCTGGGTGGTGTGCAGATAGTGGGTCAGCAACACATGCGCCATCATCACATGGTGCTGAATCTGATAGAGCTCACGCAGGGTTTTCTCGCCTTTCAGATAGCCACCGACCTGAAACGCACCAGGCATATGGTAGATATTTTGCTCGTTAAAGGTCAGCCAGTACTTCACCCGACTGCCAAAGCAGTCGATCATCTTTTTGCCGTAGCGCACAAAAGCGTCCTGCACGCGGCGGTCAGCAAAACCGTTGTACTGCTCGGCCAGCGCCAGCGGCATATCAAAGTGATACAAGCAGATCATCGGTTCAATGCCGCGCGCCAGCAAATCGTCGATAAAGCGGTCATAAAATGCGATGCCTTCGTCATTGAACTCGCCATCGCCCTGCGGACAAACACGGCTCCAGGAAATCTGGAAGCGGTAGCAGTTCATGCCCAGATCCTGCATCAGGTCGAAATCTTCTGGATATCGGTGGTAGGAATCCGTGGCGACTTTCCAGTCGGAGGCAAATTCGCTGGCTTCGCGAATATCGTAAACCGACATCCCTTTCCCACCCTCGTTCCAGGCACCTTCGGTCTGCATGCTGGATACAGAGTTACCCCATAAAAAGCCGTTCGGTAACGTTTTGTTCATCTCGCTTCTCCATGACTAGTCATTATTTATATATGACTAGTCATATAGATAATGGCGAAAAAATGGGCAAAGGAAAGGGTGTGTTTTTGTGACGCTATTCGAAAGAAAAGAAAAACGCGACGGGGTGAGCGTCGCGTTTGAGAGGAAGGATAATTACTGTTGTTTTAACTGGTTACGGCGATATTCACCCTGGCGCTCAAACATCCAGCCGGGATATTCGCGCGGTAGTGCGCTCACCGCATCCAGCTGTTGCAGTTCGTCATCACTCAGGCGGATCGCCGTCGCCGCAATGTTATCGTCCAGTTGTTCCGCGCGTTTCGCGCCAATAATCACGCTGCTGACCACCGGCTGATGCAGCAGCCAGGCCAGCGCGATTTGCGCCACGGAAACCCCTTTACTGTCGGCGATGGTGCGCATAACGTCCACGCAATCAAAGGCGCGGTCTTTATTCACCGGCGGGAAATCAAACGCCAGGCGGCGTCCACCGGCTTCCGCCTGACCGTCGCGGCTATATTTACCGCTCAGCAAGCCGCCTGCCAGCGGGCTCCAGACCATCAGCCCCACGCCTTCGCTCTGCATCATCGGCACCAGTTCACGCTCCAGATCGCGACCGGCGATGGTGTAGTAAGCCTGTAGCGAGGCAAAGCGCGCCAGCTCAAGACGCTCCGAAATTCCCAATGCTTTGGCGATTTGCCACGCCGCCCAGTTAGAGACGCCGATATAGCGCACATGGCCGTGCTGCACGAGGTTATCCAGCGCGTAAAGCGTTTCCTCAATGGGTGTGGCCGGATCAAAGCCGTGCAACTGGTAGAGATCAATATGATCCAGTTGCATGCGCTTGAGGCTCTCTTTCACGCTATTCATGATGTGATAACGCGAACTGCCGCGCGAGTTCACCCCGGCGGTGCCGGTTTCGCCAAACACTTTGGTGGCGACGATGACGTTTTCGCGTGGCACTTTCAGGTTTTTCAGCGCCTGGCCGGTGATCTCCTCCGAACGCCCGTCAGAATAGACGTTCGCGGTATCGATAAAGTTAATGCCGGCATCGAGCGCGCTACCGACCAGTTGCTCGGCTTGCGCCTGTTGCAACTGGCCGATTTTGCTCCACATGCTCTCGCTGTCGTCACCGCCAAAGGTCATGGTGCCGAGGCACAGTTCAGAAACAAACAGTCCGGTATTGCCCAGTTTTTTGTAGCGCATGATGGCGTCTCCTCATCTGTTTAGTTAACCCAGACAGTTATACGCAATCCTCTGCGGCGGCGAATGTGAGGATCCTGCCTGTTTCTTGCCCAATTCTCTGATTATCCGCGCGGTGCATCACCAAACACTTTATAATCAGGTAGTTGCATATTCTGATACGACTCCCAGCCGCCGCCGAGCGCTTTATACAACGCCACCAGATCGAGGCTGCTTTGCACCCGCGCTTGCTCACGCTGCTGGCTGGCCTGCGCCAGCTGGCGCTGCGCATCCAGCACATCGATAAAGCTGGCGATCCCCTGACGGTAGCTGTCGGTGGCAAGCGAGAAGGCGTTTTGCAGCGCACTGAGCGTTTTATCCAGCCCCGCTTCCCGCTGCTGATCGGCGCGGTAACTGACCAGCGCATTTTCCACATCGCCCAGTGCGCTGAGCACCGTCTGGCGGTAGTTCAGCACCGCTGCGCCCTGCTCTGCTCGCGCCAGCTTGACGCTGGATACCAGCCGCCCGCCCTGGAAAATGGGAATCGAAATCTGCGGGCCGACGCTATAAAAATGGCTGCTCCAGTCGGTAAGCCAGTTGGTTTCGCTGTTGCGCAGACCGAACTGGCCACTCAGCGACAAGCTGGGGAATAGCTGCGCGACTGAAACGCCAATCTGTGCCGTCGCCGCATGCAGGCTGGCTTCCGCTTCGCGAACGTCCGGGCGACGACGCGCCAGCGTCGACGGAATTCCGGTGGGTACAATGTCCGGCAGCGCGGGTAACGGCTGCGCATTACGCAATTCGCTGTCCAGCGCACCGGGCGGTTTACCGAGCAGGATAGCTAACGCGTTCATCGCCTGTCGCTCCTGCGCTTCATATTGCGGGAGTTGCGCTTCAAGATTGCCAACCTGCGCGCGGGCATTTTCCACATCCAACTGCGGAGAAAGGCCGCCCTTTTGCCGGTTTTCAGTGAGTGAAAATGTCTGCTGCGCGCTATCGATTTGCGTTTTCAGCGTACTGATGATGTTCTGCGCACCGCGCAGTTGCAGCCACGCACGCGCGACTTCAGCCTCCAGCGACACCAGGGCGTCGTTACGTTGTTCAATTGCTTGCTGTTGCTGTGCCGATGCCGCTTCAACCTGGCGTCGTACTTTGCCCCACAGATCCAACTCCCACTGCGCGTCAAAACTGCCCTGATAGAGATTCACCGGTTGGGTAAGCGCACCGAGCGCCCCGCTGATTGCCGGGTCGGCGTTCTGCAACTGACCTTCCACGTTATGGGATTTCAGTTCGCCTTCAATGCCTAACTGCTGGCGAGTCGCTTTCAGCGAACCGTTAACCGCTGGCAGAAACGCGCCGCCCGCCTGATTAATCTGTTCGCGCGCGCCACCAATGCGCAACACGGTTTGCTGGAGCGAGAGATTATCTTTAATCGCCCGCTCAATCAGGCTGTTCAACTGCGGTGACTGGAAGGTTGTCCACCAGCGCGGATTCACCGCCTGCGAAGAGGTCTGCGATTTAACCGCTTTGTCACCCGGATCGTTCCAGCGCGCAGGCGTTTGCGGTTTGGGCGCCTGGTAATCCGGCCCAACAGCACAGCCTGCAAGCCACAGCGACAACAGGGTTACGGGAAAACGACACCACGTCATATTAATGTGCTCCTGCGCTGCCTTCGCTTTTGATCGGCGAAAGCAATAAACAAAAGGGGATCAACAACATCGCCACCAGGCTGAGCACGGTGAAAACGTCGATATAGGCCAGAAAACGCGACTGGGCGATCATCGCTTTGTACATCTGCCCGGTGGCGCTGGTCAGCGGATCGCCGACCAGGCTGGTGAAGTTACGGATCGCCTCGGCGGATTCACGCAGCGCCAGCTGGAATGGTTCATTAAAGGGAGACGTATGGTCTGATAAGTGCGACATATGCGCCTGCGAACGCTCAGTGATCGCCGCCGTTGACAGCGAAATACCAACCGATCCCGCCACGTTACGGAACATGGTAAACAGCGCCGCCGCATCGGCATTTAGCTGGCGCGGGATCGAGATAAAGGCGATGGTTGTCAACGGAACGAACAGGAAACCCAGCCCAATCGACTGCGCACTGCGAAACAGCATCAGCGTTTCGAAATCGATATCCGGCGCCAGGGTGCGCGACCACCAGAATGAGGCCGCCAGGCAGAAAAAGCCGAAGGCGATTATCCAACGCGTTTGCACTATTGGCATCAATTTCAACACCAACGGAATGGTCAGCACAATCAACACCGCGCCAGGCGAGAGCACCAGCCCGGACCAGGTGGCGGTGTAGCCCAGATCCTGCTGCGCCAGTTGCGGGATCACCACCGAGCTGCCATAGAGGATCATTGCCATGCCCGCCATCAGCAGGCTTGAAACCGTAAAGTTTTTATCCGCCATGCAGCGCAAGTCGACCACCGGTTTTTTGGCGTACAACAACCAGTAAATGGCACCGACAATACCTATCGCAGTGAGAACGGCGAAAATGCGCGTGAAATCGGAGTTGAACCAGTCTTCATCTTCACCGCGATCGAGCATCACTTGCAGGCAACCCAGCCCCAGCGCAATCAGGCCGATACCCGGCCAGTCGATGGACAATTTCTGCTTTGATTTGCGCTCCCAGGGCGGATCTTCCAGCAGTTGGTAAATTGCAAGAACCGTGACAATACCCACCGGAATGTTGATAAAAAAGACCCAGCGCCAGGAGTAATTATCGGTTATCCAGCCGCCCAGCGTCGGCCCCAGCACCGGGGCGACAATAATGGCGATAGAGGACAGACCAAACGCTTTGCCGCGATCTTCCGGCTTGAAATAATCCAGCAGCACCGACTGCTGCGTGGGTTGCAGGCCTCCACCAAAAAAGCCCTGCAAAATACGAAACAGAATGATCTGCCAAAGCTCGGTGGCGATGCCGCACAGAAACGAACAGACGGTAAACATCACAATGCAGATCAGGAAAAACTGTTTGCGCCCAAAGGTGCGGCTGAGAAAGGCAGAGATCGGCAAGACAATACCGTTCGCCACCAGGTAGCTGGTCAGCACCCATGTCGATTCGTCATAACTGGCGGAGAGCGATCCGGCGACGTGCGGCAGCGCCACGTTAACAATCGTGGTATCGAGGATCTCCATAAACACCGCAAGGGTGACGACCCACGCCACCGCCCACGGGTTACTGGCGGGTTTCCAGTTCTCGTGGCTGTGATCCGTCATTCCAGCGTTACCTTCGGTTCAACGGAAAGGCCTAACGGCAACGGTTTATTGGGATCCAGGCCTTTATCAATGACGATTTTCACCGGCACGCGCTGGACGATTTTGACAAAGTTGCCGGTGGCATTTTCTGAAGGAAACGCGGCGAACTTCGACCCGCTGCCCTGCTGGATGCTGTCGATATGCCCTTCCAGCTCCAGATCCGGCCACGCATCCACTTTGACGCTGACTTTATTCCCCGGACGCATGCGTTCCAGCTGTGACTCTTTAAAGTTCGCCACCACCCACACGTCCGGTGAAACCAGCGAAAACAATGCGCTGCCCGCCTGCACTAACGTACCGTTTTGCACGTTGCGTTTGGTGATAAAGCCATCGAACGGGGCGCGAACTTCCGTCCAGGATAAATTCAGATTGGCGGTTTCCAGCTGCGCTTTTGCCTGCGCCACTTGCTGTTGGCGCGCTTCGACATTGGTTTCCTGCTGGCGGATTTGCAGTTGCACCTGGTCGGCAACTTCCAGTTGTGCCTGCGCGCTGGCAAGCTGTGCCTGAGCACTACGCAACTGGGCATTGGCGCTATCGATATTCTGTTGTGTGGTGGCGCGAGGATCGACACCGCGCTGACGTCGATAAGCGGCTTCTGCATTCGCCAGGTCGGCTTTTGCTTTCAGCACCTGCGCGCGTGCTTCGTCACGCTGTGCCGGATACTGCACTTTAGATAAGTCCAATTGCGCCTGCGCCTGGTGTAGCTGCGCGGTCGCCAGCCCCAGTTGCGCTTGTGCTTGATCGCGCTGCGCAGTGGCATCGCGCGGGTCAATGGTGACCAGTAAATCCCCTTTCTTGACGCGCTGGTTGTCTTTAACCCGCAGCTCGGTGACATAACCTGCCACCTTCGGCGCAATCGTCACCGCGTCGCCATCGGTAAAGGCGTCGTCTGTGGTTTCTTCATTACGGGTTAACAGCCACCACACCAGCGCAACAATCACCATCACGCCAACAACAATGGCGAGGATAATCAGTGGCTTCTTTCCGGGGCGTTTACGTGTGTTTTGATTGTTATCTTCCTGAACATCGTCAGGATGCGTTGTGTTTTCTGCCATAGTTTCGCAACAGTCCTGTCAGGTAACGGTGCCAGGTTTGCACCGTTACCTAAAGTTAGGCGGTTGCTATACATTTGCCAGGATAAACTGACAAATCAGCACTATCTGAATAAGAGTAATCCGTATCCAACTAGCGCCGCCCACAGCAGCATCGGCAGGGAATAGAGATGAAAGCGCCACCAGATGCGGCGATCGTTTGCCATACGCAGCGCGATAAGATTAGCCAGCGAACCGGGCAGCAAACCAAAGCCGCCAACGTTCACCGCCCAGGCCAGCAGCGTATCCGGCGGAACATAATTGAGCAGCAAAATGGTGGCAGGCACGTTACTGATAAACTGCGACAGGCCAATGGCCGTCAACCACAAACCAGAAGGTGACAACTGGCTGGCGCTGGCCAACACCGAGTGCAGCGCCGGGAGCTGGATAAGCAGGTGCACATCAATAAACATGGCGATAAAGACCAGCAGTAGCGTCCAGTCCACGCTCAGCACTACCCGGCGAGCCAGAAGCAAGAACCCGACGGCGACTATTGCCAACCCCCACAGTTCCTGTTTCAGCTCCAGCGCGGTAATAAAGATTAAGTAGAAACCGAGGCAACTCCATACCAACCGGGGTTGCCAGTCCGGCGTTTGTACGCCGCTGTGGTAGTTAAGCGCTTTTTTCGGAAAACAGAACCAGCACAACACCAACAGCGTGACCATCATTGCCAGCGCCAGCGGTGCCATCTGCCAGATGAACGCAGGAAAAGAGAGGCCAGAGCGGCCCCAAATAAGAATATTTTGTGGGTTTCCGATAGGCGTTAATAACGATCCGGCATTTACTGCCAGCGCTTCAAAAATGATCAGCCGGTTAACCGGAATTTCGCACAGTTTCTTTAGCGTAATGGTCAGCGGCACGACAATAAACAGCGCCACGTCATTGGTGAGAAATGTGGAAAGGAGTGCCGCCGCCAGCACCATAAACATCGCCAGCCTGCGTTGATGATGAAAACGGCGCACCATACGCCGCCCAATAACATCAAAATAGCCGCTCAGCTCGACGCCTTTGGTCAACAGCATCAGGCCGCTAAGGGTGATAATGGTGTGCCAGTCAATCGCAGCCGGCCAGGTTTTGGGCGCAAACGGGGCAAAAAAGCACAGCGCAACGCCGATAATCAGTAACAGATGCAGGAAGCGATCGCGCGCCAGGGCGCGAATGAGGGGCATAGTCATTCAGGTGATTGCTCGTGTTGCAGAGTGAAGCGGCGGAAACAATCGAGCGTTTCCTGGCTAACGTGGTGTTCCATGCCTTCGGCGTCGCGGCGCGCAATGTCCGGGCTCACGCCAAGCACCAGCAAGAAGCTTTCGACGATTTGATGCCGCTCACGGCTCTCCTGCGCCAGCTTCTCCCCTTCCGGGGTCAGAAAAACGCCGCGCCAGGGAATCTGTTCAATTAAACCCACCGTTGCCAGTCTTTTTAACATTTTGGCAACTGTCGGTTGTGAAACGCCAAGGCGGGCGGCCATATCCACCTGGCGGGCTTCGCCCACTTCGCGGATCAAATCTGAAATCAGTTCAACATAGTCATCAATGAGTTCGCGACGATGCGCTTCACGCACCTGACGAAAGCCTTCAACGTGCTCTTCAACATTTACCAGCGTCACTTTTTTTATTGTTTGCTTACCTGCGCGACGGTTCATTGTGCTTCCTCTGAGGGTGTGACACCTGTGCAGCATCATATAAGAGAAGCGCCATTGTAAACCATCCGTGAATCAGTACAAAAAATTAACGTCTTAGCCATAGCTATAGAACATAGCCTGTGCTATATCTGTATGTAATGTGTTCGCTCTTCATGGAACGAAGGGCATGTAAATGGCAGGAGGTAACGATGAATGAGTTCAAGAGGTGTATGCACGTGTTTAGTCACTCTCCCTTTAAAGTGCGTTTAATGCTGTTGAGTATGTTGTCCGAAATGATCACCGGCAAACCTCAGCAGGACTCCGACAAATCTTCTCACTAATGCGGCGTCGCGGTACGCCGCTTCATTTTTCTGTCACAATCCCCCGTCATACTGACCTATTCGCCTAAAAATCAGCGTATTTTTGCTGGATTTGCAATCACTCTCTCAAAACAACCGCTTAGCTCCTGTTGACCTTCGTCGCGCCTCGCTCTATCTTTGCGCTGCCCTGCACAAATTGCGGCTCGCAGATGCGGACCCCCTCCCCTCTTCACACGCACTGTCCGGCAGGTTTTGACCCTTAACGCCAGGGTGAGCACATGGCGTTTTCATGACAGTAATCTATGAGCCTAATCCTTAAAGAATCCGTGGCCCTTCGCAGCCAGACGCTCAACCCGTGGACGGGTTTTTATTTTTTACAATCGATGTTGATTAACTTCGCTCTGGGTTATGAATTTAGCGTGATGTATGCGGTTCTTTTAACCTGCGCCCTACTGGTTCTCTGGCGACATGCACCTCGTACGCAAAAAACCGTTATCGGGGTTATCTCGTTGGTTGCCGCATGCTATTTCCCCTTTGGCCGCGCATATGGCGCACCGAATTTCAACACGTTGCTGGCGCTGCTGTCGACAAACATGGAAGAGTCGACGGAAATTCTGACTATCTTCCCGTGGTATCACTACGCTGTCGGCGTATTCATTTTTGCGCTGGGCGTTATTTCGCTGCGCCGCCGGGTAATTGTGCGTTCCACGCCGTGGCTGAAATGGGACACGCTGGGCACGATTGTGTGCATCGCTTCTTATTTTATTGGCCCGGTGCAAAACCATTTCAAAGGGTACGAATTCAGGATTATTGATACTGGCGTTCCGGTGCTTCGTTTCGTGCGTGATGTAGCGTTTAACTACTATGTGGTCAAAGAAGAACAGAAAAATATGGCCGCGCTTGCCAGCGTGAAAGACACCTGGAATGTGCTGGCGGTCAAACCGAAATACCATACTTACGTGGTGGTGATTGGCGAAAGTGCGCGTCGCGATGCGCTGGGCGCCTTTGGCGGACACTGGAATAACACACCGTTTGCCAGCCAGGTAAACGGCACGCTATTTACGGATTACATTTCCGCGAGCGGTTCAACACAAAAATCCCTTGGGCTGACTTTAAACCGCGTGGAGAAAGATAAACCACAGTATCAGGATAACTTTGTCACGCTGGCTAACCGCGCCGGTTTTCAGACATGGTGGTTTTCTAATCAGGGGCAGATAGGCGAATACGACACCGCCATCGCCAGTATCGCTAAGCGTGCCGATGAAGTGCAGTTTTTGAAACGCGGTGACTTCGAGGCGGATAAAAACACCCGTGACGAGGATCTGTTAAAACTCACCAACCAGGTCCTGAGCACTAAACGCACCCAGCCGCAGCTGATTGTGCTGCATTTGATGGGCTCGCACCCGCAGGCCTGCGATCGCACCGGCGGCAAGTACGACGAGTTTGTGCAGTCAAAAGAGACCTCCTGCTACCTCTATTCCATCAAGCAGACCGATGATTTCCTCGGGAAAATGTATTCGCAACTGGTCAATACCGGCGAAAGCTTCTCAATGGTTTACTTCTCGGATCACGGACTGGCGATTAAAGAACGCGGCAAAGAGGTGCAGTACCTGGCGCATGCCGATACTTTTCAACAGGACTTCCAGGTGCCGTTTATGGTGCTTTCCAGCGACGATACCAAACATCGGGTAATTAAAGCTCGCCGTTCAGCGAACGACTTTTTAAGCTTCTTTTCGCAGTGGACCGGGATTAGCGCAGAGCAGATTAAAAATCCTTACCGTTTTATATCAGAGCAAAAAGCCGGGCCAGCGTACATTACCAACTTTAAGTTACAGAAAGTTGACTATAACCATCTCGGTACGGATCTCTTCGATACGCGCAGTAAGCGGTAATTTCTGAAGCAGATTGCAGGCAAAAAAAAATCCGCCCAGTGGGCGGATTTTTTATTATCGCCGAAGCGATTAGAAGCGGTAACCAACGCCGGCAATCCAGGTGCCAACATCTACGCTACGGATACGGCTCTGCTCGTAGGAGAAGTCCAGAGCAACGTTTTCCATCGGGTTGAACTGCAGACCAGCACCGTAAGAGAAACCGTAGTCGCTGGTGTCAGACACTTTAGCGGTGTCTACAGTCTGCTGGAATTTACCGTAACCAACACCCACAACACCGTAGATGCTCGCCCAGTCGTTGATGCGGTAAGCCGGGCCGGCGGTGATGCCGTAGTACTGCGCTTTGTTATAAACGCTGTCTTCGGTACGATCTTTTTCAGTGTAAGTAAAGGAACCGATAACACCCAGCGGGTTGTTGTCCTGCTCGTAGCGGTATTTCAGGTTGAAACCGTTAGTTTTGTTGGCGATACCCTGAGCGTCGCTCTGAGCGTAGCCGCCAGTTACGGTTGAAGTTGCTGCTACTGCGGAACCTGCAGAAACCGCCAGAAGTGCGGCCAGTGCTGAAAGACATGCAATTTTTTTCATAATCCACCTCAAATGTGCTTCAAGTAAATCCTACGTCCTACGTATTTAAATATATCAAAATTAATTAAGAAACTCTTTGCGGGAATTGGGGTCTAATGCGCCATTTGATGTAACAGAAAGTTTCCGCTACTGACCAACCCTTTCAAAAAACAGAAATTTTCCCACACAACGCACCATTATGCTGCGCAATTTATGGCACATTCATCCAGATAATTCTTAATTGGATAGGTTAATTAACCATCAGCGTGGCGCTATTCTACGGATTTTTCAGTTACTTTTTTTCAACAAACGCTCAACCAGCCGGGGGGAATTCAAGTAGACTGCCTCTTTTACTTTATTTGACAGAAATTGACGGGAGAAAGGATGCCTGCGCAGTCTCGTAAATTGCCGGTGTGGTTGCCGGTATTAATATTGCTCGTCGCGATGATGTCCATTCAGGGAGGCGCGTCGCTGGCGAAATCACTGTTTCCGATTGTTGGCGCACCCGGCGTCACCGCGTTGCGTCTCGCACTTGGCACCCTTATTTTGGTCGTGGTATTCAAGCCCTGGCGCTTGCGTTTTACCCACGAACAACGCCTGCCGCTGCTGTTTTACGGCCTGTCGCTCGGCGCAATGAACTATATGTTCTATTTATCGATCCAGACGATACCGCTCGGCATCGCCGTGGCGCTGGAGTTTACCGGCCCGCTTGCAGTGGCGCTTTTCGCGTCACGCCGCCCGGTGGATTTCATCTGGGTGATCCTCGCGGTACTTGGCCTGTGGTATCTGCTACCGCTGGGCGAAAATGTCTCACATGTTGACCTCACGGGCGCAGCATTTGCCCTTGGTGCCGGTGCTTGTTGGGCAATCTATATCCTTTCCGGGCAGCGCGCCGGGGAGGAGCACGGCCCGGCGACAGTGGCGCTGGGTTCACTCATTGCGGCGCTGGTTTTTGTGCCGCTTGGCGCATTCCAGGCGGGTGAAGTGTTGTGGCACTGGTCTGTTCTGCCGCTGGGGATCGCCGTGGCGATTTTGTCTACCGCTCTGCCCTATTCGCTCGAAATGATTGCTCTGACACGTTTACCTACTCGCACATTCGGCACATTGATGAGTATGGAGCCAGCGATGGCGGCAATTTCCGGCATGATTTTCCTCGGGGAAACACTCACATTCCAGCAAGCGCTGGCGCTGGCGGCGATTATTATCGCATCAATGGGCTCGACTCTCACGCTGCGTCGAGAAGCAACAGTCAAAGAAATTGATATTGGCTAAATAAGTATTATTTGGCATGAGATCCTTCTTATGCCAAATATCCACACCACATCGCAGACATTATTTCTTACTTTTTCCAGCATTCTGCATCAAATAGAACGATTCGCATTTTAGAAATAATAACTCGTTAGAATTATCTTACATTTCATTTGATTAGTTGCGTTATCCTGAAATCGTTTCCTATATTTTATATTCGCTATCGAACTGATAGGTACAGCCAAGACTGTCAGGAAAAATCTGGTGCTATACTTAGTTTCGGTAATTTCCTGGGACACAAACATCAAGAGGATATGAGATTATGAGTACCGCTAAACTGGTTAAAACGAAAGCGTCTAATCTGCTTTATACCCGTAACGATGTATCGGATAGCGATAAAAAAGCGACCATTGAGCTGCTGAATCGCCAGGTGATCCAGTTCATTGACCTGTCTCTGATCACTAAACAGGCCCACTGGAATATGCGCGGTGCTAACTTCATTGCCGTACATGAAATGCTGGATGGTTTCCGTACTGCGCTGGTAAACCACCTTGATACCATGGCTGAACGTGCCGTACAGCTGGGCGGTGTCGCACTGGGCACCACGCAGGTGATTAACAGCAAAACCGCGCTGAAAAGCTATCCGCTGGATATTCACAGTGTGCAGGATCACCTCAAAGAACTCGCCGATCGTTACGCGGTGGTCGCCAACGATGTGCGTAAAGCCATTGGCGAAGCGAAAGACGAAGATACCGCTGATATCTTTACCGCTGCTTCCCGCGACCTGGATCAATTCTTGTGGTTCATTGAGTCCAACATTGAGTAATCCATAAGTTTTGCCTATATCCCCTGCGCATCCCGCGCAGGGTTTTGCACTATTACAGTGCGTCATTTTTCCCCTTTCCACACACAAAGTTACCACTTCGTAATTATTCCATCACAAAATTGTTAATAAGTGATTGTTTTTACCCCGCGATCTGCGCTAAAAAAAAGCAAAACAGGCTACGCCACCATAATGCACCAAAACAGTGACTCAAAATGGTGCATACGGGTATTGTTGCTACACTTATTGTGCAACCGGGTAAAGGTTCGCCTTTACAAAACAATAGGTTGTAAACCTGGCATGATTTTTTCATACTGCGTTCATTCTCGCAGGGGTTCGTTCCCCGGATACAAAAGGAAAAACTATGAAGTCTGTATTGAAATTTTCCCTGGCTGCTCTCGCTCTCGCTTTTGCCGTTTCCTCTCAGGCTGCTGATAAAAAACTGGTTGTCGCCACCGACACTGCGTTCGTTCCTTTCGAATTCAAACAAGGCAACAAATATGTGGGTTTCGACGTGGACCTGTGGGCAGCTATCGCCAAAGAACTGAAACTGGACTACGAACTGAAGCCGATGGACTTCAGCGGTATCATCCCTGCGCTGCAAACCAAAAATATCGATCTGGCGCTGGCAGGCATCACCATTACTGAAGAGCGTAAAAAAGCCATCGATTTCTCTGACGGCTACTACAAAAGCGGCCTGCTGGTAATGGTGAAAGCCAACAATAACGACGTGAAAAGCGTGAAAGACCTCAATGGTAAAGTGCTGGCAGTGAAGAGCGGCACCGGTTCTGTTGACTACGCGAAAGCGAACATCAAAACCAAAGACCTGCGTCAGTTCCCTAACATCGACAACGCCTACATGGAGTTGGGCACCGGCCGCGCTGATGCAGTACTGCACGACACGCCGAACATCCTGTATTTCATCAAAACCGCGGGCAACGGCCAGTTCAAAGCGGTCGGCGACTCTCTGGAAGCGCAGCAGTACGGTATTGCCTTCCCGAAAGGCAGTGATGAACTGCGCGAGAAAGTGAACGGTGCGCTGAAAACGCTGCGCGACAACGGCACTTACAACGAAATCTACAAAAAATGGTTTGGTTCTGAACCTAAATAATTATTAAAAATAATGCGTTAAACCTCGGAGGCGGCTTTCGCCTCCGATGCTTTTTGTTAAAACCACGGTATACAGGAACACATCATGCAGTTTGACTGGAGCGCCATCTGGCCCGCCATTCCGCTTTTGCTTGACGGGGCCAAAATGACCTTATGGATTTCGATCCTCGGTCTGGCTGGCGGCATCATTATCGGCCTGCTGGCCGGTTTAGCCCGTACGTATGGCGGCTGGATTTCTAACCACATCGCGCTGGTATTCATCGAAATTATTCGCGGCACGCCTATTGTCGTTCAGGTGATGTACATTTACTTCGCCTTGCCGATGGCTTTCCCCGATATTCGTATCGATACCTTCAGCGCCGCTGTCATCACCATCATGATTAACTCCGGAGCTTATATCGCCGAAATCACTCGCGGCTCCGTATTGTCGATCCATAAAGGGTTCAGCGAAGCGGGTCAGGCGCTGGGACTTTCCCGCGTTGAAACTATCCGCCACGTGATCATGCCGCTGGCGCTGCGTCGCATGCTGCCGCCGCTGGGTAACCAGCTGATCATCAGCATCAAAGATACGTCGCTGTTTATTGTTATCGGCGCAGCCGAATTAACCCGCCAGGGCCAGGAAATCATTGCCGGTAACTTCCGTGCACTGGAAATCTGGACCGCCGTGGGGGTGATTTATCTGATCATCACCCAGGCGCTGAACATCGTGCTCCGTCGTCTTGAAAAAAGGATGAAAATCCTGTGATTGAATTTAAAAACGTTTCCAAGCACTTCGGTCAAACCCAGGTGCTGCATAATATCGATCTGAACGTTAGTCAGGGTGAAGTGGTGGTGATTATCGGGCCGTCCGGCTCCGGTAAATCTACGCTACTGCGCTGCATCAACAAACTGGAAGAGATCACCAGCGGCGATCTGATTGTCGATGGCCTGAAAGTTAACGATCCGAAAGTGGACGAACGCCTGATCCGCCAGGAAGCAGGCATGGTGTTCCAGCAGTTCTATCTGTTCCCGCACCTGACCGCGCTGGAGAACGTCATGTTCGGCCCACTTCGTGTGCGTGGCGCCAGGAAAGCAGATGCGGAAAAACTGGCGAAAGAGCTGCTGGCGAAAGTCGGCCTCGCCGAACGCGGGCATCACTATCCGTCTGAGCTTTCCGGTGGGCAGCAGCAGCGTGTGGCGATTGCTCGCGCACTGGCGGTCAAACCGAAAATGATGTTGTTTGATGAGCCAACCTCTGCCCTCGACCCAGAGTTGCGCCACGAAGTGCTGAAAGTGATGCAAGATCTGGCCGAAGAAGGCATGACCATGGTTATCGTGACTCACGAAATCGGCTTCGCTGAGAAAGTGGCCTCACGCCTGATTTTCATCGATAAAGGCCGCATTGCCGAAGATGGCAACCCGCAACAGCTGATCGAAAATCCACCGAGTCAGCGCCTGCAGGAATTCCTGCAACACGTCTCCTGATTTACCTTGCCCCTCCTTTTGGAGGGGTTCTCCCCAGATTCCTCTCATTTCATCGCGGCTGCGCTACGGCATCTATACTTATCATTTTGCTGAACTTTCTCACCGGAGGAGCAAATGCCGTGGATCCTGCTATTGATTGGCCTGCTGTGTGCGCCGTTACAGGCCGCGACAATACCCGGTATTACTTCCGCAGCCTCTGGCGCTCAACCTTCCACACAAACGAGCGAACCTAATGTCGAACAGAAAAAAGCGGCTTATGCCGCACTCGCCGACGTGCTGGAAAATGATGATTCGCGCAAGGAGCTGATTGATCAGCTACGTAAAGTTGCCACCACGCCGCCGCAAGAACCGGTACCGGTGCTCACTCCGCCCGAGGTGAAAGAGCAAAAAACGGTGCTGGAAAACGTGACCGAGGTTAGCGAACATTATGGCGAAGAGCTGGCAGCACGTTTTGCTCAGCTTTATCGCAATATCACTGGTTCGCCCCATAAAACCTTTAACCCGCAAACATTCAGCAACGCCGCCAGCCATTTTTTGTTATTAGCCGCGCTGGTTTTTGCTTTCTGGTTCCTTGTTCGTTTAGCGGTCTCGCCGCTGTATCGCAAAATGGGCGCCTGGGGAAGGCGTAAAAACCGCGACCGCAGTAACTGGTTGCAACTGCCCTCAATGATTATCAGCGCGTTTATTATCGACCTGATGCTGCTGGCATTGACACTTTTTGTCGGTCAGTTGCTTAGCGCGAATCTTAACGCGGGCAACAGTACTATCGCGTTCCAACAAAGCCTGTTTCTGAACGCCTTTGCGCTGATTGAGTTTTTTAAAGCGATCTTGCGGCTGATTTTCTGCCCGCGTATTGCCGATCTGCGCCCATTTCGCATTACCGATGAAACCGCCCGCTACTGGCATATGCGCCTGAGTGCGCTGAGCAGCCTGATTGGCTACGGTTTGCTGGTTGCCGTACCGATTATCTCCAACCAAATCAATGTGCAGTTTGGCGCGCTGGCCAATGTGGTGATCATGCTCTGCATCACCGTATGGGCGTTGTACCTTATCTTTCATAATAAGAAGCAAATTCAGCACAACTTGATTGTACTGGCGGATCACTCGCTGGCCTTTTTTAGCTTGTTTATCCGCGCTTTTGCGTTGGTTTGGCACTGGCTGGCCAGCGCTTACTTTATTGTGTTGTTCTTCTTTTCGCTGTTCGACCCCGGCAACAGCCTGAAATTTATGATGGGTGCGACGGTCAATAGTCTGGCGATTCTGAGCATTGCCGCGTTTCTTTCTGGCGTGTTGTCGCGCTGGTTGAATAAAACTATCACCCTGTCGCCGCCGGTACAGCGCAACTACCCCGAGTTACAAAAGCGGCTCAATGGCTGGCTCTCCGCGTCGTTAAAAACCGCGCGCATTCTGGTGGTCTGCGCAACCATCATGCTGCTGCTGAACGCCTGGGGGCTGTTTGATGTCTGGCACTGGCTGAATTACGGTGCGGGTGAGAAAACCGTCGATATCCTGATCCGCATTGCGTTAATTCTCTTCTTCTCCGCCGTTGGCTGGACACTGCTTGCCAGCATTATTGAAAACCGGCTGGCGTCGGATATTCACGGCCGTCCGCTGCCGAGTGCGCGCACCCGCACACTGCTGACGCTGTTTCGCAACGCGCTGGCGGTGGTGATAAGCACCATAACGGTGATGATTGTGCTGTCGGAAGTTGGCGTGAATATCGCGCCGTTACTGGCAGGGGCTGGGGCGCTCGGGCTGGCTATCTCGTTTGGTTCGCAGACGCTGGTGAAAGATATTATTACCGGCATTTTCATCCAGTTTGAAAACGGCATGAACACCGGAGATTTGGTTACTATCGGCCCGCTCACCGGCACCGTGGAGCGAATGTCGATTCGTTCCGTTGGCGTGCGTCAGGATACCGGCGCGTACCACATTATTCCGTGGTCATCGATAACCACTTTTGCCAACTTTGTTCGCGGCATTGGCTCAGTGGTGGCGAATTATGATGTTGATCGCCAGGAGGACACCGATAAAGCAAATCAGGCGCTAAAAGACGCCGTGGCGGAACTGATGGAGCAGGAAGAGATCCGCGGACTGATTATTGGCGAACCGTCGTTTGCCGGGCTGGTCGGGCTGACCAACACGGCATTCACGCTTCGCGTCACCTGCACTACTCTGCCGCTGAAACAGTGGACGGTGCGTTTTGCCCTCGACACGATGGTGAAAAAACATTTCGACCGCGCGGGCGTGCGCCCGCCGGTGCAGACATACCAAATGTTACCGGCACCGGGAAACGCAGTACAGCCAGCGTCACCCGCCAGCCCGCCACCGCCGACAGAACCTACCCTTTAAAACGTGTCTGCGCCCAGCGCTTACGCTGGGCCTCATCGAAAAATGTCCAGGCGATAAAACGGCTCTGCTTCTGGCCCTGCGCCATCTCTTTTTTTATTACCTTCACTGCGCCAACCTGAGTCAACGCGCGATACAGTTCGGGTAGGTTATCGCCGCGTGACACCAGCGAGGTAAACCACAATACCTGGCGCGCGAACTGTTGGCTTTCAGCAATCATTTTGCTGATGAAGGCCACTTCGCCGCCTTCACACCACAGTTCCTGCTGCTGTCCGCCAAAGTTAGCGGCGTCGCTGGCTGATTGCCCGAGGTTGCGACGCTTACGCTCGCTCCCGGCCTGCGCGCTTTGCGCGGAGTCGTGAAACGGCGGGTTGCAGAGAATCGCATCATACTGCTCATTTTTATGAATAATGCCGGTGAGAATCGAGGCCGGATCTTTCTGCCGACGCAACCGCACTGCGCGGCTCAACCCAGGGTTTGCGTTGATGATAGCTTGTGCGCTGGCAAGAGCCTGATCGTTGACTTCACTGCCGGTAAAACGCCAGCCGTACTCATGCGCACCAATCAGCGGGTAAATACAATTTGCGCCAGTGCCGATATCCAACACGCTGGCGTGCGTCGGCACGTTACCTTCGTTGCTTTCCGCCAGCACATCCGCCAGATGGTGAATGTAATCCGCGCGCCCCGGTACCGGCGGGCAGAGAAAGCCGTCAGGGATATCCCACTCGCGAACGCCATAAAATTGCGCCAGCAGCGCTTTGTTCAGGGCTTTGACTGCCTGCGGTTCGGCAAAATTGATGGTCGTCTCACCGTGCGGATTAGTGGTAAGAAACGCACGCAATGACGGGTTCACGGCGCACAGCGCGTCGAGATCGTAGCGGCTGTGGTGGCGGTTACGCGGGTGCAGACCCGGCTTCTGGGCATTCATGGCATTCTCCTGTTAGCAGCGGCGTAAGATACCCGTTGACGTTGGTCGGGTAAATAAGTGAGGCTGAAGAATCTGTTTTTAACGACCGGAAAGCGCTATGTATTTTTATGAACCTGCAAAAGGACATGGGCTGCCTCATGATCCATTGAATGCCATTATTGGCCCGCGCCCCATTGGTTGGATTGCCTCGCTGGATGGGCAGGGCCGCCGCAACCTCGCCCCTTATAGTTTTTTTAACTGCTTCAATTATCGCCCGCCGATTATCGGCTTTGCCAGTAGCGGCTGGAAAGATAGCGTGCGCAATATTACCCAAACCAAAGAGTTTGTCTGGAACCTGACCACGCGTGCGCTGGCTGTGCCAATGAACGAAACGTCTGCCTCTCTGCCGCACGGCGAAGATGAGTTTGCTCGCGCAGGCCTGACGCCCGTTGCCAGCCGTATCATCAAGACGCCACGCGTGGCGGAAAGCCCGGTCAATTTCGAATGCCGCCTTTCGCAGTGTATTCAGCTTACTGCCGCAGACGGTACACCGGTCGATAGCTGGCTGGTGCTCGGCGAAGTGGTTGCCGTGCATATCGATGAAATGCTGCTGGAAAACGGTATCTACCAGACGGCGAAAGCGCAGCCGGTGTTACGCGCAGGTGGCCCGTCGGCCTATTACGGCATTAGCGAAGCGCAGCGTTTCGATTTAACGCGCCCGGATAACCGCTAGCCTCTTGCCGGGCAACGATTGCACCGTTCGCCCGGCTCGACATCAGCGCCGCCGTCCAGTTTGCTATAATTATGGTTTTGGCTTTGGAGGACACATTATGGCTTCAGGTTGGGCAAATGATGGCGCAGTGCAGCAGCAAATCGACAGCACCATTGATGATGCCGTAGCACGTGCGCGCAGCGGTTTACCTTCTGGCGAAAGTTTAAAAGTTTGCGAAGAGTGCGGAGAGCCAATCCCGGAAGCACGGCGTAAAGCCATTCCCGGCGTACGTTTATGCGTTACCTGCCAGCAGGAGAAAGATTTACATAATTCTACATTTGCAGGATATAATCGCAGAGGTTCGAAAGACAGCCAGCTACGTTGACCTTTCCTGACGTCTGTAACCAGCGCAAGCGGTTGCCTTTACATCCACAAAACCCCGCCCTGAACGTAGCAAATTGTGCCACGAAAAACAGTGCCAGACCGACTGGTGGTAAATTGCGCTTTTTTCATCACTAAATTTCTTTTAATTCAATAGCTTAATCGTTGTTCAATTTTTTAGAATAAGGCCGTCAATTCTCTTCGATTTTATCTCCCGCCAAAAAACGTGATACTCATCACATCGACGGAACATTGTCCCCCATACAGAATAACCTGCGAGAAATTAACGATGAAAACCATCAAATATGCTGTTGCTGCTATCGCGCTGTCCACCCTCTCTTTCGGTGCCTTCGCGGCACAATCAGTCACCGCTGCTCAGGCAGAGAATCTGAATAAAATCGGTGTTGTTTCCGCTGAAGGCGCGACCACGCTGGACGGGCTGGAAGCCAAACTGGCAGAGAAAGCACAAGCCGCTGGCGCAACGGGCTACAGCATGACTTCCGCTACAGGCAATAACAAACTGAGCGGCACTGCGGTTATCTACAAATAACCGAAACCCGTGTTTTACCCCTGGCAAATTAACCCTCTGCCAGGTGCTCCACCCTCATTAACCCTGTTGTTACCCTTTTTTGCCCGTCCAGAGATGTGACGGGCTTTTTTTGTCAGAAACTCTGCGCAACCCGCGCCAGCCCCTCTTCCAGCGTGACCACTTCCCCCGTCGCCACCAGACAGCAGGCGAGCTGAATTTTGAGCGACTCCGGCACCGCTTCACTTCCCGCAAGGCAGCGTTCTGTCCAGCGCGCTGTACTTTCCGCGTCTTTCGCAGCTCCGTCACTTGCCGCGGGTGCAGCATCGTCACGCGCATAAAGTACGCGCTCACCCTGCGCATCAATCAGGTTGATTTGCGGGCATCGTTGCGGGTTAGCATAAACTTCCCCTTCCGTGCCATGCATCAACAGGCCGCGTCCGCCAATATCGGCAAAGAATTTCCCCACCCGAGTGATGTACTCCGGGTGCGAAACGCTGGACAAACGCAGCGCGTCGTCTTTTTCAAAGGGCGTTGCCAACTTTGCCAGCGTGTGCGCGCTGTTGCGCACGCCCATCCGCCAGCGCATCGCCAGCTGTTTTTCCAGCGGTGGACAGAGTGCACTCACAGGAATATAGACCGGGTGATGTCCCTCCAGCTTCGCCTGCGCCTGGCCTGCGTGCAGCGTGGCATCAATTCCCAGCAGTTTGAAAATGCTCTCCGTTACGACGCGTGTCGGATCTTCAGTGACGCCATGCACCACGACCGGAAAACCGAGTTTGTTGAGCAAAATCGCCAGCAGCGGCGTCAGGTTCGCCTGCTTACGCGCGCCGTTATAGCTGGGAATGACAATCGGCATCGGCTTAGCTACCGGCGGCGTCAGTTTCAGGGTGTGTTGCTGCATCGCCTCGTAAAAGCCGAGCATTTCCGCTTCCCCTTCCCCTTTAATACGCAGAGCAATCAAAATGCCGCCCATCTCCAGATCCGGCACTTCCCCCTTCAGCATCTGCGTATACAGACCACGAGCAGTGTCGAAATCGAGGTCGCGGGCGTGGTTTTTCCCACGACCAATTTCTTTAATGATTTTGCGGTAATCCATAGCGACTCCTTGCGGGCTCACATCGTTAACGGCGTTTGCGACGCTTCTGTTCTGGTTTTTTCACGGGTTTCTTCACTATAACGTCCGGCATCACCGGTTGTGAAATAGGAAACACAGGTAGCGCATCAAGCAGGCGTTTACCGTAGCTTTTGGTCAGCAGCCGTTTATCGTAAATAACCACTTCTCCACGGCAACTGTGGCTACGAATAAGCCGCCCCACTTGCTGAATAAGGTTAAACGACGCGCTGGGCAGGCTCTGCACTTCAAAAGGATAACGATTCAGGCTTTTCAGCCACTCGCCTTCAGTGATCACCACCGGGCTGTCGATAGGCGGAAAGGCAATTTTATGGATATGAACCTGCGTCAGGTAATCGCCTTTGAGATCCAACCCTTCAGCGAATGACTGCAAGCCGACCAACACGCTGCGCTCGCCGTTATCGATACGTTTACGGTGCAGTTCCACCAGTCGATAACGCGGCTGATCGCCCTGCACCAGCAGCAATAAACGCAAGTCTGCGACATAGGTTAAAAACAGCTGCATCGCACGCTGGCTAGCGAACAGCACCAGCATCCCAGGGTGTGCTTTACTCTCAACCTGCTCGCGAAACCAGGTCGCCATTTCCGCAATGTGCTGCTCTTCGTTTTCCATCAGCGGCTCATAACGCATCTGCGGAATAACAATTTTTCCCTGCTCAACATGGTTGAACGGCGAACCAAGCGTGACAAAGCGATCCCCGGCTTTCTCTTTTAAACCGCTCATCTCTTGCAGACGATTGAAACTGTTCAGCGAACGTAACGTCGCCGAGGTCACCACGATGTGCGGAACGCTGCGCCAGAGCAGCTTTTCCAGCTGATCGCTCACGCGAATCCCCACACAGTGGAACAGCAGATGCAACTGCCCGTCACGCGCCTCGCGAGTGGTCCATTTGGTCACCGGCGCACCAGACGCCTGCGCCATCGAGGCCAGCCGCCAGAGTTTGCTCTGGCTTTCAAACATGCCCAGCGCGCGGTTCATCTGCAAAATGACCCGGTGCAAACGCACAATGTCGTGGCTACCGGTCTTCTCGCTTAAATCATTCAGGAACAGTTCTGCCAGCCCACGCAGCATCTCCGTCAGTTTTGCCAGCCGCTGGCAAATCTCCATCACTTCATTTGGCAGCTCGCCCATCGCAAAGCGATATTCCGCCTCCTGGCCCGCCGGAAGGTAAAGATTGAGAATGTTGTTAAGAGAAGCGATAAGTGCGTAAAGCTCCTCACAATGGGCGTTGAGCCGCTCCGGTGTCGCCAGCGGCGGCAGCGTTTTCGGGCGAAACTGCTCAAGGCAGGTCGCCACCAGTTTGGTGAACAGATCGAGCTGGAGCTGATACCAGGGTGCGGTGATTTCCGCCGTCATCTCCAGCGCATCACGCGCCACATCCGGTAGATGGTGGCCTTCATCCAGCACCAGCAGCAGGTTTTTTGGCTCCGGTAGCACCGCTTCGCTCTCCATCGCCGCCATCACCAGCGCGTGGTTGGCGACCACGACTTCAGCTTCCTGAATTTCGCGGCGCGCGACAAAAAAGGGACACTCGCGGTAGTAGTGGCAGTTACGGTTCAGGCAACTGGCTTTATCGGTACTGAGACGTCGCCACAAATCATCGGTGATCGCCTTATCGGTGTGATCGCGCAGGCCATCCCACTTATAGCTGTCGAGGTCCGCTTTCAGCGCCGCACACCGCTTCTGCTCCTCCTGGTTGCCAGGCGTCAGCTCATCGTCCAGAAATGCCAGCAGGTCCTGCTGGTTCGGCTCGCTGCTTGCCAGCGCCGCCAGGTTGCGCGGGCAGACATAGCGCCCACGGCCAAACGCGGCGGTAAAGCGTAAATCGGGGATAATTTTGCGCAGCAGCGGCAGATCTTTACTGAAGATCTGATCCTGCAACGCCACGTTAGCCGTGCTAACTACCAGCGTTTTTTGCTCTTCACGCGCGATGGCGATGCCCGGAATGAGATAGGAGAGCGTTTTCCCCACGCCGGTCGGCGCTTCAATCGCCAGATGACGCCCTTCATCCCCCGCCAGCGTTTTCGCCACGTCAGCAATCATCTGCCGCTGCGGCGCGCGGGGAATAAAGTCCGGGATCTGTTGTTGCAACGCCTTATACCAGGCGGCAATCTGCGCTTTTAGCGCGGCGGTAAGGGCCATGAGGAAACCTGAAATACTGTATAAACAGACACTATTGTGGCATTTTTAGCGCCCGTAGGATAACCCTTTTTGCCTGGCTGGAAGCACGTCCGCATATCCCACGCGTCACTGATCGGATACAGGATATTTTTCACAACGCCGATCACAAATTGGCAGATCCATTCGCCATTGCCCTTCAGGGCGCGTTGATCATTTATTCAGGCAATGCTAGTTTTTACCTGCATTACGCTTGTTACCGAATATCGGGCAAAACCTAAATGCAGAGAAAGAGGGCGACATCCGCTCGCTGCTGTATTTACGTTTTGCCCGTTTTTGTTTGCAGGAGTTGGCGATGCTGGTCAAACAAATATTAAATAATAACGTTGTCAGCGCCATTGATGAGCATGGCCTTGAGGTTATTCTGACCGGGCGCGGCTTAGGGTTTAATACTCAAAGCGGCGCACGCGTCGATGCGCAAGCCATCGAGAAAATATTCCATTTGCAGGACTCTCAAGTCTCCGCACGTTTTAAAGATCTGGTTAGCGAAGTGCCGGTGGAAATAGTGCAACTCACCGCCGATATTGTTGCGCTGGCGCGCTCCACGCTTTCGCATAAATTAAGCGAAGGTCTGTACGTTACGCTGGCCGATCACTTGCACTTCGCGCTACAACGTATAGAAAAAAATGAAGTTTTACCCAATCCGTTAGAGTGGGAAGTGCGCCATTTCTACACCGAAGAGTACGCCATTGGCCGCCAGGCGATCGGCATGATTGTTGCGCGTACCGGCACATTATTACCCGACAGTGAAGCCTGTAGTATCGCGTTGCATATAGTGAATGCCGGGCTGAATGATACGATGGGTAAAACCACAAAAATTACACGGCTTATTTATCAGTTACAGAATATCGTTAAATACTTTTTCACCCTGCCGCTCGACGAGCACAGTCTGAATTACCAGCGTTTCATTACCCATTTAAAGTTTTTCGCTCAACGGGTGATTGATGGTGTGGTGTTAAATAATGACGACGAAGAGTTATTTGCCATGGTGCAGCGTCGTTATCAAACCACCCTGAAATGCGTTGACGCGATTAACGAATTTGTCGGCAAGAATTATCACCACACGATGAGCAATTCGGAAAAACTTTATCTGACCGTGCATATCGAAAACGTGGTACAGCGGGCAGAGCCGTAATCACGGTTGTTAGTCAGGTACAGAGAGTGTGAATCACAGGAACGTGGCAGCGCCGTAAATCCCCGGAGTTTACAAAAGTAAGTGACGGGGTGAGCGACAAATTGGCAGGGCGCCGATTTGAACACGGCGCATGGATGAGCCGGGCAAAAGCCAGCCCTCCTGTGGTTTGAAGTATGAAGTGTATGAATTCTTTCCAGGCTTGTTACTGTTAAATCAGGCAAACCCCAGAAGAACAAAGCGCCGGTGGATAACCGGTAATTGTTATGACACCTGCACCGCAGGTGTCAGTCTGGAGGAATGACCATGAACTATCAGGATACCGCGCAGCAGATAATCAATAAGATCGGCGGCAAGGGCAATATTCTGTCATTGTTTCACTGCATCACCCGTTTGCGTTTCTTACTGAAAGATAACGATAAAGCCGATCGCGCGGCGCTGGAAGCGCTGGATGGCGTGATTGGCGTAAACATTTCCGGCGATCAGTATCAACTCATCATCGGTAATGACGTCGCACCGCTGTGCGATGCATTGCTGGCGAAATTACCGGGTGTCTCTGCCACCAGCGCAGCGCAGTCCGGAAAACGGCGCAACCCGGTATCGGTGGTGCTGGAGGGGTTATCCAGCATCTTTTCGCCGATCATTCCGGCGATTGCCGGGGCCGGTATCCTGAAAGGTGTACTGGCACTGATGGTGGCAATGCACTGGCTGGAAACCAGCAATCAGACCTACCAAATCCTGCTCGCCATCAGCGATGGCGTGTTCTACTTCATGCCGCTGGCGCTGGCCTTCAGCGCGGCGAGTAAGTTTAGCGCGAACCCCTATGTGGCAGTTGCGCTGGCAGCCGCCCTCTTCCACCCGGCGATTCAAACGCTGTTTAAATCCGGCGCGCCAGTCAATTTTATGAGCCTGCCGGTGCCAACGGTGAACTACGCCTCTACGGTGATCCCCATTTTGCTCGCCGTCTGGCTGCTTAGCCGGGTGGAAAAGCTGATAGATCGCGTGATGCCCGGCGTGCTGAAAACCATGTTCGTGCCGTTGTTAAGCTTGGTTATCGTCACGCCCATCACCTTGATTGCCATCGGACCGCTGGGGATTTTCGCCGGGAACGCGCTCTCCAGCGGCATTATCTGGCTGGTGGAAAACGCTGGGGTCGTGGCAGGCGTGGTGGTCGGCGGTACGCTGTCGATGATCATCATCACCGGGATGCACTATGTACTGGTGCCTATCATGATCAACAACATCAGCACCATGGGCTTTGACCCGTTCAAAATTCTTTTCTATGTCGCCAACCTCGGTCAGGCGGGCGCGGCATTTGGCGTGTTCCTGCGCGCCCGCGATAAGAAGCTGAAATCACTGGCGTTGACCACCAGTTTTAGTGCCGCGATGGGCATTACCGAACCGGCGATGTACGGCATCAACATTCGCTATAAACGCCCGTTTGCCGCCGCGCTGATTGGCGGTGCCTGCGGTGGCGGTTTCGCGATGGCGATGGGCGTCAAAACCTACGCCTTCGCCCTGAGCGGTTTGCCCGGCCTTCCGGCGCTGGTTGGCCCGACATTCATGTGGGCACTGGTCAGCATTGCTATCTCTTTTGTCTGTGCGGCGGTTGTCACCGTGGTGCTTGGTTTTGAAGAGACCGTGGTGGCAGGCGTCAGCCCGATGCCGGTAGAGCGCAGCGAGGAGAAACTCTTCGCGCCGGTCAGCGGCGAGTTGAAACCGCTCAATACCCTTAGCGATCCGGTGTTCGCCGATGAAATTTTTGGTAAAGGGATCGCCATTTATCCCACCAGCGGCGAGTTGCGTTCACCGGTTAATGGCAAGGTGGAGTCCCTATTTGAAACCCACCATGCGCTGGCGCTGCAAAGTGATACCGGGGCGGAAATCCTGATTCATATCGGCATCGACACGGTGAAACTCGGCGGTAAGCACTTCACCAGCCACATTGCTGCCGGGCAAAACGTGGAGGTCGGTGATTTGCTGGTGAGCTTCGATCTGGCGGCATTGCAGGCGGCAGGCATCGATCCCAGCGTGATTGTGGTGGTCACCAATAGCGAACAATACGGCGATATCAGCCCGGTGAAAGCGAATGGCGATGTCGCCAGCCGGGACGCATTTCTCACACTGACCGCAAGTGCGGCGTAAGGAGCAGAGGCATGGCATTTTCGAAAGCATTTCCGGAAGGGTTTTTATGGGGTGGCGCAACCGCCGCCAACCAACTGGAAGGCGCGTGGAATGTAGGCGGTAAAGGGCTTTCCGTCTCGGATGTTTATACCTTCGATAGCAACCTGCCGCGTGAGCGCTGGCTCGATCAGTGGCTGGGCATGACTCACGCGCAGGTGCAGGAAGCACAGGATCCGAACAGCAAAAAATATTACCCAAAACGCAAAGGCAACGACTTCTATCACCACTTTAAAGACGATATCGCCCTGTTTGCCGGTATGGGTTTTGGCTGTTTCCGTATGTCAATCGCCTGGACGCGTATCTTCCCGCGTGGCGATGAAACCACGCCGAACGAAGCGGGACTGAAATTTTACGATGAGGTGTTCGACACGCTACTGGCACACGGCATTGAGCCGATTGTGTCGCTCTCACACTATGAAATGCCGCTGGCGCTGGTGACCGATTACGGCGGCTGGCCGAACCGCCAGGTGGTGGATTTCTATGTGCGTTTCGCCACTACGGTCTTCACCCGCTATCGCAAGAAAGTGAAGTACTGGATGACCTTTAACGAGATCAACTGCGTGAAACATCACCCGTATGTCAGCGTGGGCGTGATTGAAGAGGACAACCCGCATCTGGAGCAGGATAAATACCAGGGCGCGCATCATCAGTTTGTTGCCAGTGCGCTCGCCACCAAAGCCTGCCATGACATAATTCCTGGCTCGCAGGTCGGCTGCATGATCAGCTATCAGATGCTTTATCCGCATACCTGCCACCCGGACGATTTGCAAGCCTGCGAAGAGATGCAGCGCGTGTCGTTGTTCTTCAGCGATGTCCAGGCGCACGGTTATTACCCTGCTTACACTGACCGCATGTTGGCGGAAAAAGGCGTGACGCTAAAAAAAGTGGTCGGCGATGATGAGATCCTGCGCCAGCACCCGGTGGATTTCGTCTCCTTTAGTTACTACATGTCGAGCACCGTCAGCGCACACCCGGAAACGCTGGAAGGCACAGAAGGCAACCTGGTCACCGGCGGTATCCGCAACCCCTATCTGCCCACCAGCCAGTGGGGTTGGCAAATCGACCCGAAAGGGCTGCGTCTGGCGCTCAATCAGCTGTATGACCGTTACCAGAAGCCGCTGTTTATTGCCGAAAACGGCCTCGGCGCGGTGGACACCGTTAATCCGGACGGTTCCATCGATGACGATTACCGCATTGAGTACCTGCGCCAGCACGTTGAGCAGATGAAAGAGGCCATCGGTGATGGCGTGGATCTGTTCGGCTACACCTGGTGGGGGCCAATTGACGTGGTCAGCGCGGGTACAGCGCAAATCTCCAAACGCTACGGCTTTATCTATGTCGACCAGGACGACATGGGCAACGGCACGCAGAAGCGTTCGCTGAAGAAAAGCTACCACTGGTATAAAAAACTGATCGCCTCGAACGGCGAAGACTTAGCGGATTAAGGAGCTGATATGTCTGTTTTCCCGAAAGATTTCTTATGGGGTGGCGCAATTGCCGCCAACCAGGCGGAAGGCGCGTGGAATGAAGACGGCAAAGGGCCGTCCATCGCCGACGTGGTACGCGGCGGTATCGCCTCTGGCAAACATGATGCCGTGATTGACCCCAATCTTTACTACGCCAGCCACGAAGCGGTGGACTTTTATCACCGCTACAAAGAGGACGTGGCGCTGTTCGCCGAGATGGGTTTTACGTGCTTTCGCACCTCGATTGCCTGGTCGCGCATCTTCCCGCGCGGTGATGAAACCACGCCCAACGAAGCCGGGTTGGCGTTTTATGACGCGTTGTTTGATGAGTTGCTGAAGTATGGCATTGAGCCGGTTATCACGCTCTCCCACTACGAAACGCCGCTGGCGCTGTATCAGGAGTACGGTGGCTGGAAGAATCGCCAGTTGATTGACTTTTTTAGCCGCTACTGCGAAACGGTATTTCGCCGTTACAAAGGCAAGGTCAAATACTGGATGACCTTTAACGAGCTGAACAACATGAACCGCATGCCATTCGCCACCGGCGCGGTGGATGCTGATGCCGGCACGCAGGCGATCTGGCAGGCAAATCATCACCAGTTTGTTGCCAACGCGCTGGCCAACAAGCTGTGCCACGAGATTATCCCTGAAGCGAAAATCGGCTGCATGTTGTCGCTGAGTACCGTCTACCCGGCAACCAGTAATCCGGACGACATTTTCTCCACCATGCAGTTGCGCCGTCGTTCGCTGTTTTTCTCGGATGTGATGATGTTCGGGCAATACCCGGCGTTTGCGCCGCGTCTGTTCCGCGAACTGGGCGTAAAACTGGAGATTGCCGAGGGTGATCTGCAACTGCTGGCAAATTACCCTTCTGATTATCTTGGCTTTAGCTACTACCGCAGCGTGCTGCACCAGGCAGGCGGCCAGTTCCGCATTGATACTGGCGGCACAGCCGGGCTGGATAATCCGTATCTGGAGAAAACCGAATGGGGCTGGCCGATTGACCCGCAGGGTTTTCGCATTGTCTGTAACGAGCTGGCAGACCGCTACCGTAAGCCGCTGTTTATTGTTGAAAACGGTTATGGCGGCGTGGATGAACCGGATGCCAGCGGACAAATTAACGATGACGCCCGCATCGATTATGGTCGTCGCCACCTCGAAGCCATGGCGCAAGCCATTGAAGATGGCTGCGACATCATGGGCTACACGTGGTGGGGACCCATCGACATTGTCAGCGCCGGGACGGGTGAGATGAAAAAACGCTACGGCTTTATCTATGTCGATAAAGACAACGACGGCCACGGTACGCTCAAGCGCAGTAAGAAGAAGAGTTTTGGTTGGTATCAACAGGTTATCGCCAGCAACGGTGAAGTGCTGTAAGGTTAAAAGCGGGAAGCGCTACGGCGCTTCCCTTACTTTGGCCTGTTGATGATAAAGGTTCACGCATGAGTACATGGCATTTGGTTGACCCCGAGCTTCGCCCCGCCCTGCAATCCTGGACACCTTCCACGCTGAAAGCCGACGCACTCCCTGCAATACGCGCGCAGCGCCAGCAAGCCGCACTACAAGCCATGCACATCGATGATGGACTGACGCTGGTGATGCATGAACAGCACATTGCGGTTGCCGGTGGTGAGCCTGCCGTGCGTGTGCGTGTTATCACCCCAACGACACGGCGTGCCAACCGGATGGGGATTTTGCATATACACGGCGGCGGCCATCTGTTTGGTAGCCCGGAGCAATCTTTGTCGCTTACCCGCCCGACAGCCGCGCAACATGACTGCGTAGTCGTCTCTGTCGATTATCGCCTGTCGCCAGAAACCCGCTTTCCTGGTTCGCTCTATGACTGCTATGCCGCGCTAGTGTGGATGGTGGAAAACGCGGCGCAATTAGGGGTTGATGCAAATAATATTGGCCTGATGGGCGACAGCGCAGGCGCGGGCGTTGCCGCCGCTCTGGCGCTGCTGGCGCGCGATCGCGGTGGGCCGACACTGGCGTTTCAGAACCTGATGTTCCCGATGCTCGATGATCGTACGGTCGTCGAGGCTGAACGAAACCCGGTGACGGGCGAATTTATCTGGACGCGGGAAAACAACGATTTTGGCTGGCGCGCGCTGCTTGGCTGCAAACCCGGTAGCGTTGACGTATCGCCGTATGCTGCACCCGCGCGTGCCGACAACCTGGCTGGGCTACCGCCGACCTGGATTGGCGTTGGCACACTGGATCTGTTTCTTGATGAAGATATGGCGTATGCGCAGCGGTTAATGCGTGCGGGAGTCGAGGTGGAGCTGAATGTCTGGCCGGGTGCGTACCACGGCTTTCATTCCGACCCGCAGGCGAGCATCGCACAGCGGGCCAGAGAGACGCGCCAGAACTGGCTGGCGCGTTTTAACCGCTAATTACTCAGCGGAGGAAGGCTTACGCGGGCGACGACGGCGAGACGGGTTGCCTGCCGGAGCAGCGCCACCATCGAGTCGACGCCCACCGGTAGGTTTCGCGGCGCCGCCATCAAGACGGCGTCCACCTGCTGGCTTCGCAGCTCCGCCTTCACTACGGCGTCCATCTGCCGGTTTCGCGGCTCCGCCTTCACTACGACGGCCACCTGCCGGTTTCGCGGCTCCGCCTTCGGCGCGACGCGGCGAGCGTGGTTTTTGCCCTTCGCCCTCACTGCGACGCGGCGCAGATTGACCACGACCACCACCGCCCTGCCCGCGACCGCCCCCCTGACGACCGCCGCCCTGACCGCGACCATTCTGAATCGGCTCGGCTTTAATGGAGGGATCCGGCTCATAACCTTCAAGGGCAATGCGCGGGATCTCTTTTTTCAGCAAACGTTCGATATCATGCAGCAGTTTATATTCATCAACACACACCAGCGACAGCGCTTCGCCAGTTGCCGCCGCGCGACCGGTACGGCCAATACGATGAACGTAGTCTTCTGGCACGTTCGGCAGCTCGTAGTTCACCACATGCGGCAGATCTTCAATGTCGAGACCACGCGCAGCGATGTCGGTCGCCACCAGCACACGAATGTCGCCAGATTTAAAATCCGCGAGTGCGCGAGTACGCGCTCCCTGGCTCTTATTCCCGTGGATCGCAGCGCTGGTAATACCGTCTTTGTTGAGCTGCTCCGCCAGGTGATTAGCACCGTGTTTTGTGCGGGTGAACACCAGCACCTGTTGCCAGTTTCCCTCGCCAATCATCTGCGACAGCAGTTCCCGCTTGCGTTTTTTATCGACGAGATGTACATGCTGTGTCACCTGCTCAGAAGCGGTGTTGCGGCGCGCCACTTCGATCTCCAGCGGATTACGCAGCAGCTTTTCCGCCAGCTGTTTGATCTCATCGGAGAAGGTTGCGGAGAACAGCAGGTTCTGGCGCTTCGCCGGCAGTTTTGCCAGCACGCGGCGAATATCGTGAATAAAGCCCATATCCAGCATGCGGTCGGCTTCGTCCAGCACCAGAATTTCCACGCTATCAAGCTTCAGCGCGTTCTGGTGTTCCAGATCCAGCAGACGCCCCGGCGTCGCCACCAGGATATCAACGCCGCTGCGCAGTTTCATCATCTGCGGGTTAATGCTCACGCCGCCGAATACCACCAGCGAGCGGACATTCAGGTACTTGCTGTATTCCTGAACGTTTTCACCCACCTGCGCCGCCAGTTCACGGGTTGGCGTTAAGATCAGCGCACGTATCGGGCGACGGCCCTTGGTGTGCGGATCGTTTTGGATCAGGCGTTGCAACAGCGGCAGCGTAAAACCAGCGGTTTTACCGGTGCCGGTCTGGGCACTCGCCATCAGATCGCGGCCTTGCAGCACTGCCGGGATAGCCTGCTGCTGAATAGGGGTCGGCTGAAGATAACCCTGCTCGGCAACAGCGCGCAGGATTTCCGGATTCAGGCCAAGGGCATCAAAAGACATAACAACTCCACACCGCCCCGACCTGTGAACAGGTGTAGTTTTCGAGGAGATAATAATTTGATTGATGACAAAAACCACAGTGTCATGAAGGGGCGGAGTGTATCAGCTTTTGTGATCGCACGCATAAAATATCCCTCCGGGAGTGGAACGCATGATATTAACGCACCGCCAACTGGACAAGCCTAAAATTTAGCCATAAAGTTAATCAATCGATTGATTAACTTTTATAATCGCCATGCATACAACACCCACCACCAGCAGAGGTGAACAGGCCCGAAACCAGCTGATTGCCGCCGCGCTGGCGCAGTTTGGTGAATATGGCTTGCATGCCACCACGCGGGACATCGCCGCACAAGCCGGGCAGAATATTGCCGCGATTACTTACTATTTTGGCTCAAAAGAGGATTTATATCTCGCCTGCGCGCAGTGGATTGCCGATTTTATCAGCGACAATTTTCGCCCCCATGTACAAGCCGCCGAAGAGCTGTTCGCGCAGCCCGCGCCGGATAAAACGGCCATTCGCGAGCTGATCCACCGCGCCTGTAAAAATATGATTGTGTTGCTCACCCATGACGAGACGCTCAACTTGAGCAAATTTATCTCCCGCGAGCAGCTCTCACCCACGCGCGCTTACCAGTTAATACATAACCAGGTGATTGCGCCACTGCACAGCCATTTCACGGCGCTGCTCGCGGCCTACACCGGGCGCGACGCCAAAGATACGCAAACCATTATTCATACCCATGCGCTTATCGGCCAGATCCTCGCCTTTCGCCTCGGGCGGGAAACCATTTTGTTGCGCGCCGGTTGGACGCAGTTTGATGAAGAGAAAGCGACACAGATTTATCAAGTCATCACCTGCCATATCGACCTTATCTTGCAGGGATTAACGAACAGGAGTTCAACGTGATGAAAAAACCCATCGTCGTGGTATTGATAGTTGTGGTGGTACTGGCCGCGCTGGGCGGCGGCTGGATGTGGTATCAAAGCAAGCAAGACCGCACGCTTACTCTGTACGGGAATGTCGACATCCGCACGGTGAATTTAAGCTTCCGCGTTAGCGGGCGGCTCTCTGCGCTGAATGTGGATGAAGGGGATACGATAAGCGCCGGACAAACGCTTGGTGAAATAGACAAAGCGCCCTACGAAAACGCGCTCATGCAGGCGCAAGCCAATGTCGCGACGGCACAGGCGAAATACTCGCTGGCGACCGCCGGTTACCGCGATGAAGAGATAGCTCAAGCCGTCGCCGCCGTACGCCAGGCGCAAGCAGCGTATGATTACGCGCAGAATTTCTATCAGCGCCAGCAGGGTCTGATGAAAAGCCGGGCGATTTCGGCAAACGATCTGGAAAATGCCCGCTCTTCACGGGATCAGGCCCAGGCAACGCTGAAATCTGCACAAGATAAACTGAGCCAGTACCGCGCCGGTAACCGCCCGCAGGAAATCGCCCAGGCTAAAGCCAGCCTTGAACAGGCCAAAGCCGCGCTGGCACAAGCGCAACTGGATCTGCATGACACAACACTGGTCGCGCCAAGTAACGGTACCGTGCTGACGCGTGCCGTCGAACCCGGCAGCATGCTCAGCGCCGGAAGCACCGTATTCACTCTTTCCCTGACGCGCCCGATATGGGTTCGCGCCTATGTAGATGAGCGCAATTTGCACCAGGCGCAGCCGGGGCAAGAGATTTTGCTGTATACCGATGGTCGCCCGGATAAGACTTATCACGGCAAAATTGGCTTTGTTTCGCCCACCGCCGAATTCACGCCCAAAACCGTCGAAACCCCGGATTTGCGTACCGATCTGGTCTATCGCCTGCGCATTATTGTGACCGATGCCGATGACAGCCTGCGCCAGGGCATGCCCGTTACGCTGCGCTTTAGCGGCGAGGCGCGCCATGAGTGAAGCGGCTATCCACCTGCGCGGGTTAGTAAAGCGCTTTGGTGGCATGGAAAAACCTGCCGTGGCGCGGCTGGATTGTGACATCCAAGCCGGGTACGTGACTGGCCTTGTTGGTCCGGATGGTGCCGGGAAAACCACGCTGATGCGCATGCTTGCCGGGCTGATGCGCCCGGATGAAGGCAGCGCACAGGTGATGGGTCTCGATCCTATCGCCAATGACAGCGAACTGCATGCCATGCTCGGTTATATGCCGCAGAAGTTTGGCCTGTATGAAGATTTGACGGTAATGGAAAACCTCAATCTGTATGCCGATTTACGCAGCGTTACCGGCGAGCAGCGCCGCCAGACGTTTGCGCGGCTGCTGGAATTCACCGCCCTCGCCCCGTTTACCGGGCGGCTGGCCGGGAAACTCTCCGGCGGCATGAAACAGAAGCTGGGCCTGGCCTGCACGCTGGTCGGCGAGCCGAAAGTGTTACTGCTGGATGAGCCGGGCGTCGGTGTTGATCCTATTTCCCGCCGCGAACTGTGGCAGATGGTGCATGAACTGGCAGGCGACGGCATGCTGATCCTCTGGAGCACCTCCTACCTTGATGAAGCCGAGCAGTGCCGCGATGTGTTGTTGATGAACGAAGGGGAATTGCTGTATCAGGGCGAGCCGAAAGCGCTGACGCAGACCATGGCCGGACGCAGTTTCCTCGTCACCAGCAACGAGGAGAATAACCGGCGTTTGCTGCGCCGTATTCTTAAGCAGCCGCAGGTCAGCGACAGCATGATTCAGGGACGTTCCGTTCGTGTGATCCTGAAAAAAGGAGCGCAAGCGCAGGCCCTGCAGCAAGCAGAAAATATGCCTGCTTTAGAGATAGAGGAAACGGCACCGCGCTTTGAAGATGCCTTTATCGACCTGCTTGGCGGCGCGGGCACGTCCGAATCCCCGCTGGGGGCAATTCTGCATACGGTGGAAGGCAGCGCAGAAGAGACGGTGATTGAAGCCAAAGCGCTGACCAAAAAATTTGGCGATTTCGCCGCGACTGATAATGTCAATTTTGCCGTCAAACGCGGGGAGATCTTTGGCCTGCTCGGCCCGAACGGCGCGGGAAAATCCACTACCTTCAAAATGATGTGCGGTTTACTGGTGCCAACCGATGGCCAGGCGCTGGTACTGAACATGGATCTGAAAGTCAGTTCGGGCAAAGCGCGCCAACACCTGGGTTATATGGCCCAGAAATTCTCCCTCTATGGCAACCTGACGGTGGAACAAAACCTGCGCTTCTTTTCCGGCGTTTATGGTCTGCGCGGACGAGCACAGAGCGAGAAAATCGACCGCATGAGCGAGGCTTTTGGGTTGAAAAGTATCGCCAGTCATGCCACCGACGAACTGCCGCTCGGCTTTAAGCAGCGGCTGGCGCTGGCCTGCTCGCTGATGCATGAGCCGGATATTCTGTTTCTGGATGAACCCACCTCCGGCGTCGATCCACTGACACGGCGCGAGTTCTGGCTGCATATCAATAGCATGGTGGAAAAAGGCGTCACCGTGATGGTGACCACCCACTTTATGGATGAAGCGGAGTATTGCGATCGCATTGGGCTGGTCTATCGCGGGAAATTAATCGCCAGCGGCACGCCGGACGCGCTGAAGGCGCAAACCGCCGATGAGGAGCACCCGGATCCGACAATGGAGCATGCGTTTATTACGCTTATCCATAACTGGGATAAGGAGCACCACGATGAGCGTTAAAGCCCTCTCCTGGCGGCGCGTGCGCGCGCTGTGTGTGAAAGAGACGCGCCAGATTGTGCGCGACCCGAGTAGCTGGTTGATTGCGGTGGTGATCCCGCTGCTGCTGCTGTTTATTTTCGGTTACGGTATTAACCTCGATTCCAGCAAACTGCGCGTTGGCGTACTGCTCGAACAGCAAAGCGAAGAGGCGTTGGATTTTACCCATACGCTGACCGGCTCGCCCTATATTGATGCCACCATTAGCGATAACCGCCAGCAACTGATTCAGATGATGCAGGCCGGGCGCATTCGCGGGCTGATAGTCATTCCGGTGAATTTCGCCGCACAAATGGCGCGCCCCGGCGACAGCGCACCGATTCAGGTGATAACCGATGGCAGCGAACCGAACACCGCCAACTTTGTGCAGGGTTATGCCGAAGGCATCTGGCAACTCTGGCAGCAGCAACGCGCGGAAGATAACGGGGAAACGTTTAAGCCACTGATTGATGTACAGACGCGCTACTGGTTTAACCCGGCGGCTATCAGCCAGCATTTTATTATCCCTGGTGCGGTGACCATTATCATGACGGTGATTGGCGCGATCCTCACCTCGCTGGTGGTGGCGCGCGAGTGGGAACGCGGCACCATGGAAGCGCTGCTCTCCACCGAAATCACCCGCGCGGAACTGCTGCTGTGCAAACTCATTCCCTATTATTTTCTCGGCATGCTGGCGATGGGTCTGTGCATGCTGGTGTCGGTGTTTATTCTCGGCGTGCCGTATCGCGGCTCGTTGCTGATCCTCTTTTTTATTACCAGCCTGTTTTTGCTGAGCACTTTAGGCATGGGGCTGTTGATTTCTACCATCACGCGCAATCAGTTTAACGCCGCGCAGGTGGCGCTTAACGCCGCGTTTTTACCGTCGATTATGCTGTCTGGCTTTATTTTCCAGATAGACAGCATGCCTGCCATTATCCGCGTGGTGACGTACATTATTCCGGCACGTTACTTTGTCAGCACCCTGCAAAGCCTGTTCCTGGCGGGCAATATCCCGGTGGTACTGCTGGTGAACGTGCTGTTTTTAGTCGCGTCGGCGGTGATGTTTATTGGCCTGACGTGGCTGAAAACCAAACGTAGACTGGATTAAGGAAAAGCCATGTTTTACCGCTTACTGACGCTTATCCGCAAAGAGTTGCAATCGCTGCTGCGCGAGCCACAAACGCGCGCAATTTTGATCCTGCCGGTGCTGATTCAGGTGTTGCTGTTTCCTTTCGCCGCCACGCTGGAAGTGACCAACGCCACGATCGCTATCTATAACGAAGATAACGGCAAACACGCCGTCGAACTGACCCAGCGTTTTGCCCGTGCGAAAGCGTTTACCCACGTTTTGTTGCTGAACAGCCCGCATGAAATCCGCTCAACAATCGACACGCAAAAGGCACTGTTGCTGGTGCGCTTCCCGGCGGATTTCTCGCGCAATCTCGACAGCGGCATGACCGCGCCGATGCAGCTAATTCTTGATGGGCGTAACTCGAACAGCGCGCAAATCGCCGCCAATTATTTGCAGCAGATCGTCAAGGATTATCAACAGGAGCTGCTCAGCGGGCGGGAAAAACCGAACAACAGCGAGCTGGTGGTGCGCAACTGGTATAACCCGAATCTCGACTACAAATGGTTTGTGGTGCCGTCGCTGATTGCGATGATTACCACCATCGGCGTGATGATTGTCACCTCGCTGTCGGTAGCGCGTGAACGTGAACAAGGCACGCTCGATCAACTGCTGGTTTCACCGCTGGCGACGTGGCAAATCTTTGTCGGTAAGGCGGTGCCCGCGCTGATCGTTGCCACTTTCCAGGCAACGATTGTACTCGGCGTGGGCATTCTGGCGTACAAAATCCCCTTCGCCGGTTCGCTGCTGCTGTTCTATTTCACCATGCTGGTGTATGGCTTGTCGTTGGTGGGCTTTGGCTTGCTGATCTCGTCGCTCTGCTCGACCCAGCAGCAGGCGTTTATTGGCGTGTTTGTCTTTATGATGCCGGCGATTTTGCTCTCTGGTTATGTGTCGCCAGTGGAGAATATGCCGGTCTGGCTACAGGATCTCACTTGGGCTAACCCGATCCGCCACTTTACCGATATTACTAAGCAGATTTACCTGAAGGACGCCAGCTTTACGATTGTGTGGCAGAGTTTGTGGCCGCTGCTGGTGATTGCGGCGACCACCGGTTCAGCGGCGTATGCGCTGTTCAGACGCAAAATCATGTGACTGGCTTTTGGGCCTGCATCCTGGCAGATTTGCTTGCCCGTTTGTTTCACTGCATTAGCGGTGATCGTGAGGATTGGCTGCGCTGCCGCGTTGATGCAGGCCGAAGGATTTAGCAGGAAGTTTTCTTTCTTTGGTGAGCAGCGACACCACCGCCGGTCCTGCGAGGATCGCCAGTCCGACAACCGCCAGCAAATAGTTATTTTGCAAGACGCGGGAGAGCAGCCAGATAACAATCAGCGACGCGCCAAAATACCAGGTAGTGGTCAGCTCCTCCAGCACATCGCCGAACTCGCGCCAGTGCGCTTCGTGGTGACGCTGGAGGAACAGCATTAGCAACACGGAGATGCTGTACAGTACGCACAGCCCTAAGCCAACATGCACTAGCGTGCCGCTCATCCAGCCCATCACCAACAGCGTAACAATCAGTACGTGTAACATAATCTGCCAGCAACTCAGGCCAGTCGCGACACGAACACGTTGTTGCCACTTCATGGCTTCTCTCCTGAAGAATTTTTATCTGTATGAAGAGTACTCACATTTACGGAAAATTCCGTAACCCCGCCCTTTTTTGTGACAGGGACTACAATTTATTTTCATCAGGAGAGTGACGCTGGCAGGAGAGTTATGACCCAACACGCGCGAAATTTTTCATTAAAAGTGCTCACCATTAATACCCATAAAGGCTTTACTGCGTTTAACCGCCGCTTTATTTTGCCCGAGCTGCGCGACGCGGTACGCACCGTTAGCGCCGATATCGTCTGCCTGCAAGAGGTGATGGGCGCGCATGAAGTCCATCCGTTACATGTGGAAAACTGGCCGGACACCACCCATTACGAATTCCTGGCCGATACTATGTGGAGCGATTACGCCTACGGGCGCAATGCGGTGTACCCGGAAGGGCATCATGGCAATGCGGTGCTCTCCCGCTTTCCGATTGAGCATTATGAAAACCGCGATGTCTCCGTAGACGGCAGCGAAAAACGCGGCCTGCTTTACTGCCGCATTGTGCCGCCGGATCTTGGCCACGCCTTGCATGTGATTTGTGTCCACCTTGGGCTGCGGGAAGCGCACCGCCAGGCACAACTGACGATGCTGGCGGAGTGGGTCAATTCGCTTCCGGAAAACGAGCCGGTGGTAGTCGCAGGCGACTTTAACGACTGGCGGCAAAAAGCTAACCATCCTTTGAAAACGCAGGCCGGTCTGGAAGAGATCTTCACCCGTGCGCATGGCCGCCCTGCCCGCACGTTTCCGGTAAGCCTGCCGCTGCTGCGCCTCGATCGCATTTATGTGAAAAACGCGAACGCCAGCGCACCGACCGCGTTGCCGCTGCGTAACTGGCGTCATTTGTCCGATCATGCCCCACTGAGCGCGGAGATCCATCTATGAAATGTAGCTGGCGGGAAGGCAATCGCATTCAGTTGCTGGAAAATGGGGATAACTATTACCCCGCGCTGTTTGACGCCATCGACCATGCGCAGCAGCGCGTTATTCTGGAAACTTTTATCTGGTTTGAAGACGATGTTGGGCGTCAGTTACAGCAGGTGTTGTTGCGCGCCGCCCAGCGTGGGATCAGCATTGAAGTGTTGCTGGACGGCTACGGGTCGCCGGATCTGAGCGAGCCGTTTGTCAGTGCCTTGACCTCGGCGGGGGTGATTTTCCGTTACTACGATCCCGGCCCACGACTGTTCGGTATGCGCACCAATCTCTTTCGCCGCATGCACCGTAAAATCGTTGTAATCGACAACACGGTGGCGTTTGTTGGCGGCATTAACTACTCGGCAGAGCATGTCACCAGCTACGGCCCGGAAGCGAAGCAAGATTATGCCGTGCGGGTTGAAGGCCCGGTGGTGCTGGATATTTTACAATTTGAGCTGGAGAACCTGCCGGATAACGCGCCGGTTAAACGCTGGTGGCAGCGGCGACGTCATCGCCCGGAAGAAAACCGCAAACCGGGCGAAGCGCAGGCGCTCTTTGTCTGGCGCGACAACAATGACCACCGCGACGACATTGAACGCCACTATCTGAAAATGCTGGCGAACGCACGCCGCGAAGTGATTATCGCGAATGCCTACTTTTTCCCAGGCTACCGTTTGTTGCATGCCATGCGCAGCGCCGCCCGGCGCGGTGTCAGCGTAAAGCTGATTGTGCAGGGGGAACCAGATATGCCGATTGTGAAAGTCGGGGCGGAGCTGCTTTATAACTATCTGCTGAAAGGTGGCGTACAGGTGTATGAATATCGCCGCCGCCCGCTGCATGGCAAAGTGGCGCTAATGGACGATCACTGGGCCACTATCGGCTCCAGTAATCTTGACCCGTTGAGCTTGTCACTCAACCTTGAAGCCAATCTGATTATTCATGACCGCGTATTTAACCAGACACTGCGCGACAATTTGCAGGGGCTGATTGAAAACGACTGCGTGCGGGTGAATGAGTCCATGGCGCCAAAACGAACGTGGTGGAACCTCGGAAAAAGCGTGGTGGTGTTCCACTTTTTACGCCATTTCCCGGCGATGGTCGGCTGGTTACCGGCGCACACGCCAAGGCTGGCGGAGGTGGAGCCGCCCGTTCAGCCCGCAATCGAAACCCAGGATCGGGCTGAAGCGCAGCACTCAGGGGGGAAACCATGACATCACGCGCTCATTCCCGCTGGAAGCTGGCGAAAAGAGTCCTCACGGTGCTGTTCTTTATCGCCGTTGCGGTGCTGCTGGTGCTGTATGCACAAAAAGTGAACTGGGACGATGTGTGGAAAGTCATCCGCGACTACAACCGTACCGCGCTGCTGAGCGCCGTGGCGCTGGTAGTGATCAGTTACCTGCTGTATGGCTGCTACGACTTACTGGGCCGCACTTACTGTGGGCACAAGCTGGCAAAACGCCAGGTGATGCTGGTGTCGTTTATCTGTTATGCCTTTAACCTGACGCTCAGTACATGGGTGGGCGGCATCGGTATGCGCTACCGGCTTTACTCACGCCTTGGCCTGCCGGGCAGCACGATCACACGGATTTTCTCGTTGAGCATTACCACCAACTGGCTGGGCTACATTTTGCTCGGCGGGGTGATTTTTACCTTCGGCGTGGTGCAGATCCCGGCGCACTGGTATATCGACGACACGACGTTGCGCATTGTCGGCGTGGTGTTGCTGCTGGTGATCGCGGTCTACCTGTGGGGCTGCGCATTCGCCAAACGTCGTCATCTGACGATTAAAGGCCACAAGCTGGTGCTGCCATCGTGGAAATTTGCCGTTGCGCAGTTGGCTATTTCCAGCGCCAACTGGATTGCCATGGGGGCGATTATCTGGCTGCTGATGGGTATGCAGGCCGATTTCTTCTTCGTGCTTGGCGTGTTGTTGGTCAGCAGTATTGCGGGTGTCATTGTGCATATTCCTGCGGGGATCGGCGTGCTCGAAGCGGTGTTCATCGCCCTGCTCGCCAGTGAGCATGTCTCACAAGGCATGATTATCGCCGCTCTGCTCGCCTACCGCGTGCTTTACTACTTCTTGCCGCTGCTGCTGGCGCTGGTTTGCTACCTGTTGCTGGAGAGCCGGGCGAAAAAACTGCGGGCGAAAAACGAAAAAGCGATGGCACAGCAGTGAGTCTTTAGCGCGAGCTGGTGCCTGGCAAGAGATAGGTCAGCAGTTCCAGCGTTCTGAAAAACGCAGTGATTACCCCAAGCCAGATAGCCAAAGCACCACGGATCGCACCGCTCTGCACAGTGGTAAACTCGCGGGCGTAGAGCTCACGCGTACTCACGGCGATGGACTTGCTTTTGTATGCGCTTACCGCGCTAAAGAACAGCACCGCCATTATGCTACCGAACCACAGCAGCAGACCGCTGTGACGCAGGCTGTTTACGGCTATCGCCAGCACCAGACCTGCCAGCGCCATCAGCCAGTAGTAACCGCTGCTGCGCAGGGATGAACCAGCAAAATGGGCAATCGCAGCGCCAAGCAGATACATCCCGCCGGTAATCGCCAGGTGCACCACAATCCCGGCGAGCGGAAACAGGCTGGCGAGCAGCAAGCCCGAGAGGATACTCATCACGGCCAGACCGGCTAACGCCGACCAGGCTTTGAAGCGGTCAAAAAGAACATTGAGCACAAATGCAGCGACAAACCAGAGGATCACCAGCAGCACAATAATCGCGCTGTGTTCGATAAACGCGGGGATCGCCATGACATCCAGCACCAGCCAGGCGGTTACGATACTCAGCGCCATCCCTGTCGCCAGCCATAAGCAAATATTGACCATCAGCTCGGTGGGCGCGACCTGTACAGGCAGGATCCAGCCAAAGGGTTTCACCGGGTTCCTCCTTGAAAATGGGCTATCCGTCAGGCAAAAAAATCCCGGCAAACGCCGGGATCGAGGAGTGGGATATTAACGACGGTTGCCGAAAATACGCAACAGCATCAGGAACAGGTTGATAAAGTCGAGGTACAGCGTCAGCGCGCCCAAGATGGTCGATTTACGCAGCTGTGATGCGTCGCGAACATCGATTTGCTGACCGATATTTTTCAGCTTCTGCGTGTCGTAGGCGGTCAGGCCAACGAAAATCACCACACCGATATAGGTTACCGCCCACATCAGCGCTTCACTTTTCAGCCAGAAATTGACCAATGAGGCCAGCAGGATACCAATCAGCCCCATAAACAGCATGCTGCCCAGACCACTGAGATCGCGTTTGGTGGTGTAACCATACAGGCTCATCGCGCCAAACATCCCGGCGGTGACGACAAAGGTTGCGGCAATAGATTGCGCGGTGTAGACCAGCAGAATACTGGAAATCGTTAGCCCGGTTAGCGCTGAATAGAGCATAAACAGCGTAGTCGCCAGCCCAGCGCTTAGCTTATGAATCAGCCCGGAGAGCACAAACACCACCGCAAGTTGCGCAATTACCAGGCCAAAAAAGGTTATCTGGCTGGAAAAAACGAACGACATGATGGCTTCGCTGCGCGCGGCGTACCAGGCGACAAACGCCGTCAGCAGCAGGCCGCAGGTCATCCAGCCATAGACCTGCGCCATATACGTTTGTAAGCCGGCACGGCTTTGCTGAACAATTGAATCAGAACGAGGGAAACGGTCCATAATCACTCCAGATTGATGGGTTAGCCTTTTAAGGTTAACACATCCCTGCTCAACGGATTACCAACGTTTCGCCGCCTGCTTGTCACTGTCACGGGCTTCCACCCAACGATCGCCTTCCGGCGTCGCTTCGCGTTTCCAGAAGGGCGCGCGGGTTTTCAGGTAATCCATAATAAATTGCCCGGCTTCAAAGGCGCTGCTGCGGTGCGCGCTGGCTACGCCAACAAAGACAATTTCGTCGCCCGGCCACAATTCGCCCACGCGGTGATAGACGGTGACGCGCCCGAGCGGCCAGCGGCTGCGCGCTTCATCAACGATTTCCGCCAGCGATTTTTCCGTCATGCCTGGATAATGTTCCAGCGTCAACGCACTGACGCTGTCACCTAAATTGTGATTGCGCACTTTGCCGGTAAACGTCACCACCGCGCCGTCTTCATCACGAGCGGCCAGCCAGGCGTACTCGTCACCGACGCTGAACGTCGCATGATCGACGCAAATTCGCGTTTCGCTCATTTCAGCCTCCGGTAACCGGCGGGAAGAAAGCGACTTCATCGCCGCTTTGCAACGGATGATCAAAACTGACCAGCGTCTGGTTGACCGCCGCCAGCAGTTTGCCCTCTTCCAGCGCCAGCGCCCAGCGATCGCCCTGCGCAGCCAGATGCTGACGCAGCGCCTCCACCGAAGGGAAAACGGTATTCATGGTGGTGCTGTCGCAGCCGACCAGCTCGCGCACTTGCGCGAAAAAAAGGACTTTAATCATTGTCATCCGCCCTGAAATCACCTGATTTGCCGCCGCTTTTTGCCAGCAAGCGCACCGGACCAATCACCATATCTTTCTGCACCGCTTTACACATATCGTAAATGGTTAACGCTGCGACCGAGGCCGCCGTGAGCGCTTCCATCTCCACGCCGGTTTTGCCGCTCAGGCGGCACACGGCTTCGATACGCACGCGGTTTTGTTCCGGCTGCGCCTGTAACAGCACTTCGACTTTGCTCAACAATAGCGGATGGCACAGAGGGATCAGCTCCCAAGTGCGTTTCGCCGCCTGGATCCCGGCGATACGCGCGGTCGCAAAGACATCGCCTTTGTGATGGCTACCGTCGACGATCATCGCCAGCGTTTGCGGCGACATGGTGACGAACGCTTCAGCACGAGCTTCGCGGACGGTTTCCGTTTTGGCGGAGACATCCACCATGTGCGCTTCGCCGTCGGCATTAATATGGGTCAGTTGTGACATAACTTATTTCTTAAGATGGGGATGGAAATTACACGGGCGCGTGCGCGCATCCAGCTGCGGCGCAATGATATTTTCCCATGCGGTGCGACAGGCTTTGGTCGAACCGGGCATGGCAAAAATCAACGTTTTATTCGCCATACCGGCGACAGCGCGGGATTGCAGTGTCGCCGTGCCAATCTCTTCAAAAGAGAGCATGCGGAACACTTCGCCAAACCCTTCGACTTCGCGATCAAACAGCGGCAATAGCGCTTCCGGTGCCTGATCGCCTTCCGTCAAACCGGTGCCGCCGGTGATCAACACAACCTGCACATCATCGCTTGCGATCCACGCGGAAACCTGGGCACGAATGGCGTAACGGTTCTCTTTGACAATGGCTTTATCGACCAGTTGGTGACCGGCTTCATGCGCGGCGTCGCGCAGCCAGTGACCGGAAGTATCGTCTTCTTCACCGCGACGGCTGGAGACCGTCAAAATAGCTAGCCTGACCGGGATAAACTCAGCGCTGACCTGACTCATGTCATTCTCCTTGCGGTTTAACCGCCGATGTATGAAAGGTTTTGCGTAATGCCTGTATCGCCCTGATGCAGGAAGTGCGTCTGCTTTTTGTGCGTTAACGCCACGGCAATACGCTGTTCCAGCATTGTTTGCTGCGCATCGTCTTGCAGCAGATCGCGCAGATTCACGCCGCCATCGCCAAACAGGCACAGATGCAATTTACCGGTCGAGGAGACGCGCAGGCGGTTGCAACTGGCGCAGAAATCTTTTTCATACGGCATGATAAGCCCGATTTCACCCTCATAATCCGGGTGGCAGAAAACCTGCGCCGGGCCGTCGCTGCGCTGACGCAATTGATGGATCCAACCACGTTTTAGCAGCGCATCGCGTAGCACCATGCCGGAAATATGATGGTTACGGAAAAGCTCGCTGCCCTCGCCGGTTTCCATCAGTTCAATAAAGCGTAGCTGGATGGGGCGCGATTTGATCCACGCCAGAAAGGTGTCGAGCTGATGGTGATTCACGTCGCGCATCAGCACGGTGTTGACTTTGACCTTGGTAAACCCGGCGCTGAAAGCAGCATCAATGCCATCCATTACCTGGCGGAATTTATCCTGCCCGGTAATGGCGTGAAACTGGCGCGCATCGAGGCTGTCGACGCTGACGTTGATGGCGGTAAGGCCAGCATCGCGCCACTCGGCAACGTCGCGCGCAAGGCGGTATCCATTGGTGGTGACGGCAATCTGGCGGATGGCGCTGTTTTCACGCACCGCCGCGATGATGTCGGCAAAATCGCGGCGCAGGGAGGGTTCCCCACCGGTCAGGCGCACTTTCTCCGTGCCCATGGCACTAAACGCGCGCGTAACCCGGCGAATTTCCTCGACGCTCAGGAAGCCATTATTGTTGACGCCGCTCGGCTTGTAGCCATCGGGCAGACAGTATGTGCAACGAAAATTGCACACATCAGTGATCGACAAACGCAAGTAATAGAACTTACGCGCGAACGCATCGATAAGTTGTGAGGTCATGTACACCTTTCCAAGTACGGGAGATGCAGTCATTTCTTTCTGCACCCTGGCAGCGAAACCATTCGGTTTTGCTACGGCCAAAGCACCATGTCGTGAGAGTTAGGTTGCTTAGGCTTGAGTGTATGTTTTGTCAGTAACGCTAAAATTGCTTAGGCGATAGTAGCGCGATCGTCGGGCTTTCGCCATCACGATCACCGCTATATAAACACATACATAGCGACATGATCGTGCACTTTCGCAACAGAGTACGCGAAAATCGCCTTTTTGCTTTGATATGCGTCATTTTACTCTCTGCGCGGCATCGTCTTTTAGTGGTATTTAGGCTAACGTAGCGCGGTAAATTTTCTTAAGGAACCATTATGCGTAATCGCACACTTGCAGACCTGGATCGTGTTGTCGCCCTCGGTGGCGGACATGGCCTCGGGCGTGTGATGTCTTCGCTTGCATCGTTGGGATCGCGGCTTACCGGCATTGTCACCACCACCGATAACGGCGGTTCAACCGGGCGTATTCGCCGCTCTGAAGGCGGAATTGCCTGGGGCGATATGCGTAATTGTTTAAACCAGCTCATTACCGAACCGAGTGTGGCGTCTGCCATGTTTGAATACCGTTTTAGCGGTAATGGCGAACTTTCCGGGCATAACCTCGGAAATTTAATGTTAAAGGCGCTCGATCACCTCAGTGTGCGGCCTCTGGAAGCCATCAATTTAATTCGAAATTTATTAAAGGTGGACGCGTTTTTAATCCCGATGTCTGAGCAACCTGTCGATTTGATGGCCACCGACAGTGAAGGGCATCCGGTTTATGGCGAAGTCAACATTGACCAGCTTCATGCACCAATCCAGGAATTAATGCTGTTTCCGAAGGTGCATGCAACTCGCGAAGCGGTACAGGCAATTGCAGAAGCAGATTTGATTATCATTGGCCCTGGCAGCTTTTACACCAGCCTGCTGCCGCTGCTGCTGCTGGACGATCTGGCGCAGGCATTACGCCGGACACCCGCACCGGTAGTTTATATTGGTAACCTCGGTAAAGAACTCAGCCCGGCCGCCGCCAGCCTGACGCTGGCAGACAAACTGGCAATTATGGAGCAGTATGTCGGCAAAAAAATCATCGATGCCGCCATTGTTGGCCCAAAAGTCGACACGCAAGCCGTTAGCGATAGGTTAATCATTCAGGAAGTGCTGGAAGCCAGCGACATTCCCTACCGCCACGACAGACATCTGTTGCGCGTAGCGCTAGAGAAAGCAGTGCAACATCTGGGTTAAGACGCGGGCGAGGGAATTTTCTCTCGCCCCAGCGCTTTGCTTAATTTCTTAAGGTTGTCTTAAAAATCGGCTGTCAGCATAGCGCTACTTTCATTGCAGGATCTGTCTATGCGTATGCTTCACCTTCGTCGGCCAACCTTAAGCCGTCTACATTTTATTCTGATCTTTGCGGCTTATATTGCGCTGGGCCTGAATATTGCGTTTTATCACCAGGCATTCACTTTATTGCCGGTGAACTCATTGCATAGCTGGCTGGTTTTTCTCTCCATGCCGCTGGTCGCTTTCAGCGTTATTAATATTGTGCTGTCTCTGGCGTCGTTTGTGCGTCTTGATCGCCTGGTTATCTCACTCTTTGTACTGGTGAGTTCGGCGGCACAGTATTTCATTTCGACGTTTGGCATCATTATCGATCGTTCGATGATCACCAATATTCTCGACACCACCCCAGCGGAAAGTTTCGCCCTGCTGTCGACTAAATTGGTGCTGACGCTGCTACTGACCGGCATTCTGGCAGTGGTTATCGCCTGGTGGATTAATATTAAGCCCGCCCGTTCAGCGTTACGCAGCGTGATGTTGCGCGTTGCCAGCATCATTATTTCTGTGCTGATTATCGTGGCAGTCGCGTTGTTGTTTTATAAAGATTACGCCTCGCTGTTTCGCAATAATAAAGAGCTGGTGAAATCACTCAGCCCGTCAAACTCAATTACTGCTTCACTGTCGTGGTATTCCCATAATCGCACCGCCAATCTGCCACTGGTACGCATTGGCGAAGATGCGCGTCAACGCCCTGAAATGCAGCACGGTGCGCGTAAAAACCTCACCATTCTGGTGCTGGGTGAAACCTCGCGCGCGGCAAACTTTTCGCTCGGCGGGTATGAGCGTGAAACCAACCCGTTGTTAAAACAAGATAACGTCATCTACTTCCCGAACACCGCTTCCTGTGGAACCGCGACCGCCGTCTCCGTGCCGTGCATGTTTTCCGGCATGCCGCGCGCTCACTATGACGATCAACTGGCGGCGCATCAGGAAGGGTTGCTGGATATTATTCAACGAGCGGGCGTCAATGTGTTGTGGAATGAAAACGATGGCGGCTGTAAAGGCGCATGCGATCGTGTTCCGCACCAGGATATGACGCAATTAAACTTGCCGGATTACTGTATTAAAGGCGAATGCCAGGATGAGATTTTATTCCACGATCTCGCCAGTTATATCGATAAATTACAGGGTGACGGGCTGATTGTATTACACACCATCGGCAGCCACGGGCCGACGTATTACAACCGCTACCCGGCGCAGTTCCGTAAATTTACACCGACCTGTGATACCAATGAAATTCAGACCTGCTCACAGCAGCAGCTGATTAATACCTATGACAACACCATTTTGTACGTCGATTATATTGTTGATAAAGCGATAAAATTGCTGCAATCGAAGCAGGATAAATTTACCACCAGCCTGGTTTATCTCTCCGATCACGGTGAGTCGCTTGGCGAAAATGGCGTTTACTTGCACGGCCTGCCGTACTCCATCGCGCCGGAAACACAAAAACATGTTCCGCTGCTGATTTGGCTGTCGCAGGAGTATGAAACGCGCTATGGCGTGAACAGTCAGTGTCTGCAAAAAAATGCGCGGGAGAAGGCGGTTTCACAGGACAACCTCTTCCCGACGATGTTGGGTATACTGGGTGTCAGCACAAAAGAGTACCGTGCTGAAGACGATCTGTTAACCGCATGTCGGGGGCAGTTGAAATGAAAATTCTGGTGGTTGAAGACGATGCTCTGCTGTTGCAGGGGTTGATTCTGGCGATGCAAAGCGAAGGGTACGCCTGCGATGGCGTTTCTACCGCGCATGAAGCTGCGCTGTGTCTGGCGAACGGTCATTACAGCCTGCTGGTGCTTGATTTGGGGCTGCCAGATGAAGACGGTTTACATCTGCTCACCCGTCTGCGCCGCGAAAAATATACGCTGCCGGTGCTGATCCTCACCGCCCGCGATACGCTTGAAGATCGCGTTGCGGGGCTGGATACCGGGGCAGACGACTACCTGGTCAAACCCTTTGCGCTGGACGAGCTGAATGCCCGTATTCGCGCACTGCTGCGCCGCCATAATAACCAGGGCGATAACGAAATCAGCCACGGTAATCTGACGCTGAATGTAACCCGCCGCCAGGCGTGGCTGGATGAACAGTTGCTGGAGCTGACCCCGAAAGAGTACGCCCTGCTGTCGCGCCTGATGCTGAAAGCCGAAAGCCCGGTACACCGGGAGATCCTCTATAACGATATTTACAACTGGGATAACGAACCGTCGACGAATACGCTGGAAGTACATATCCATAATTTGCGCGACAAAATCGGCAAATCGCGTATCCGCACAGTGCGTGGGTTTGGCTATATGCTGGTGCAACCGCAGGAACGGAGCTGATTGATGGCGCTCTTCAATTTCAGACACTGGAGCATGCGCCGCCGTTTGTTACTCACCATCGGTGGCATTCTGGTGTTTTGCCAGTTAGTTAGCGTGTTCTGGCTGTGGCATGAAAGCGAAGAGCAAATCCAGTTACTGGTACAGGCAGCCATTCATAACCACAACAACCGCAAACATATCGAGCATGAAGTCCGCGAAGCGGTGGCTAGCCTGCTGGTGCCAAGCCTGCTGATCATCGGCCTGGCGTTGCTGCTCTGTATGCAGGCGGTAAAAGCCATTACCCGCCCGCTGCTTGAGTTGCAGGAAGAGCTGAATAAACGTACACCGAACAACCTGCAACCCATCACGTTGAACAATAGCGTCAGCGAAGTGGAAGCTGTTACCTCATCGATTAATGAGCTGGTCTCCCGCCTGACGCTAACCCTCGACAGAGAACGGTTGTTCACCGCCGACGTTGCCCATGAGCTGCGCACACCGCTGGCGGGGTTACGTCTGCATCTGGAATTGATGGCGAAAACCAGCGGTATCAACGTCGACCCGCTGGTACAGCGCCTTGAGCAAATGACGGAAAACATTGCCCAGCTGTTGCTGCTGGCGCGCGTCGGGCAGTCTTTCTCCGCTGGCAGCTATCAGCAAGTGATGCTGTTGCAGGATGTTGTTCAACCGATTCGTAGTGAGCTGGAAAACATGCTGACCGCGCGCGAACAGAGGCTGGAAATCGCAGAGCCTGAAAGTGACATTGCGGTCGCCGGTGATGCCACGCTGCTGCGGCTGCTGGTGAGAAATCTGGTGGAAAATGCGCACCGCTATAGCCCGGCAGGATCGGCGATTACGGTGCGTATCGAAAACGCTGCCACACCGGTACTTGCGGTAGAAGATGAAGGACCAGGCATTGATGAAAGCCGCAGCGGAGAGCTCAGTAAAGCCTTCGTACGCATGGACAGCCGCTATGGCGGCGCAGGTCTGGGATTAAGCATTGTGTCGCGTATCGCGCAACTGCATGATGCGCAGTTCTTTTTACACAATCGGCTGACACAGTCTGGCGTGCGGGCGTGGGTTAAATTTCTCCCGGCTGCTCGCCAGGTATAAATCAATAAGTCAGCACCCAAAGATGGGCAAACCCAATGACTAACGCCAGCGCGAAAGCGACGGCAAAAAATTCACGAACCTTAAATTGCTGCATCAGATTGCCCTCCAGAATACCGGTGGGCAGTGTGTCAGGCGTAGGTTAAGCCAACATTAAGAGAGCCCTAACCGGCTCTCTTTTTTGTTATTTTGTGCGATCAAATTACCTGAAGAGATTACGATGCGGCAATAAATAGCTCGCGCAGCTGGTGCAGTTGGTCGCGCACTTTCGCCGCCTCTTCAAACTCCAGGTTCTGCGCATGTTGCATCATCTGGCCTTCCAGTTCGTGGATTTTCTGCTGCAGCGCTTTCGGCGTGAGCGCCAGTTCAGCAGCTTCCACCTGAGCAGGGGTGCGCGCTTTGCCACGCCCTTTCGCGCGCGTCTTCGCCAGCCCTTCGCCAAGCGCAAGAATATCCACCACTTTCTTGTTCAGACCTTGCGGCGTAATACCGTGCTCTTCGTTATATTGCTGCTGTTTCTCACGACGGCGCTCGGTTTCGCCAATCGCTTTCGCCATTGACGGCGTGATCCTGTCGCCATAAAGAATGGCTTTACCGTTAATGTTACGTGCGGCGCGGCCAATGGTCTGGATAAGCGAACGCTCGGAACGCAGGAACCCCTCTTTGTCGGCATCCAGAATCGCCACCAGCGACACTTCCGGCATATCCAGCCCCTCACGAAGCAAGTTGATGCCGACCAGCACGTCGAACTCGCCAAGGCGCAAATCGCGGATAATCTCCATACGTTCAACGGTGTCGATATCCGAGTGCAGATAACGTACCCGCTCGCCATGCTCTTCCAGATATTCCGTAAGATCTTCCGCCATGCGTTTGGTCAGCGTCGTGACCAAAACACGTTCATTAATCGCGGCGCGCAGGCGAATTTCAGAAAGCAGATCGTCCACCTGAGTCGCCACCGGGCGCACTTCAATCACCGGATCGAGCAGGCCAGTCGGGCGCACCACTTGATCAATCACTTCGCTGCCTGATTTCTCCAGCTCGTAATTACCTGGCGTCGCCGAAACATAAATCGACTGCGGTGCCAGCGCTTCAAACTCTTCAAATTTTAACGGCCGGTTATCCAGCGCCGACGGCAGGCGGAAACCATATTCCACCAGCGTCTCTTTACGCGCGCGGTCGCCGCGATACATCCCGCCAATCTGCGGAATGGTAACGTGTGATTCGTCGATCACCAGCAGACCATCAGCAGGCAAGTAGTCGAACAGCGTCGGCGGCGGCTCGCCCGGCCCACGACCGGAAAGATAGCGCGAGTAGTTTTCAATCCCCGAGCAGTAGCCCAGCTCGTTCATCATCTCCAGGTCGAACTGAGTACGCTGGCTGAGCCGCTGCTCTTCCAGCAGTTTATTATTGGCCAGTAGCGACTTACGGCGTTCAGCCAGCTCAACTTTGATCTCTTCCATCGCCTGCACGATACGCTCGCGTGGCGTCACGTAGTGCGTTTTCGGGTAGATGGTGAAACGCTGGATGCCCGATTCAATATGACCGGTCAGCGGATCGAATAGCGACAGCCGTTCAACTTCTTCATCGAATAATTCGATACGCAGCGCCAGATCGTCAGATTCCGCCGGGAACACATCGATAACTTCGCCACGCACACGGAAAGTACCGCGCTGGAACGCCTGATCGTTGCGGGTATATTGCAGCTCCGTCAGGCGGCGCAGGATCGCGCGCTGATCGATGATCATGCCCTTAGTCAGGTGCAGCATCATTTTCAGGTAGAGGTCCGGATCGCCCAGACCGTAGATGGCAGAGACGGATGCCACCACAATCACATCGCGACGCTCCAGTAACGCCTTCGTTGCTGACAGACGCATCTGCTCAATATGTTCATTCACCGAGGCATCTTTTTCGATAAAGGTGTCGGAACTTGGGACATACGCTTCCGGCTGGTAGTAATCGTAGTAAGAGACGAAATACTCCACCGCGTTATCCGGGAAGAACTCTTTCATTTCACCATACAGCTGCGCGGCCAGCGTTTTATTCGGCGCCAGCACCATTGTTGGGCGCTGGAGATCGGCAATCACATTAGCAACGGTGAATGTCTTCCCTGAACCCGTCACCCCGAGCAGCGTCTGGTGCGCAAGGCCGTCTTCCAGACCTTCCTTGAGGCGGCGGATAGCTTCAGGCTGATCGCCGGAAGGACGAAAAGCGGAATTCAGTTTGAACGGTTTACTCATGAACGGCTACCTGATGAAGGAATGAGCGGGCAGGTAACACATTTTACTCACCCTGTTCACTTTTGCCAATAAATAACACTGGATGAAAAAACAGTAGCGAAATAGGCAATCTGTTCTACTCCCCGTTAAGGCGTCGCTTCTCCCCTCAAATTTCAGCGCGGACAAGATAAAACACCAACCCTTTCAGGTTATCCCCAAAATTTTTCCTCTTTTAACATTTGTCAAGCGAGCCTTTGAAAGTTTTGTGGCAGCGAGTGACACTTTTCTTACAGGCATTGCTTTTATATAACCTTTTGATTATTAGATGTAATTTCAAAAAGACGTGTTTAACACCAATTCAGGCGCAACCCGCGTCCTTTCTCGCTTGCCGCATGTTTTCTAACTCTAATACACAAGGTTATCCACAGGAATAGTGGATAACTGCCGCCAGGCCGGACACCTCGCCTTCCCGCCAAATCCCATTTTGTCCCAGGCAGGTGCCGCTAAAAATTTTTTATCATTTCTTTTTGATAATTATCAGCAAACGAAACGCAGGATCCGCATGAGATCGTTCTCACAGATCCGGCCATTACTGCACCACAACTCAACACTGCAAGCACTGGCAAAGTGCAGAATTTTTACCTGGCTTCTTCCCTCCTCGCGTTTTAAAAGCCACTTTTCTCAGCGGCATCCGAAAAAAAAGCCTTTTTTATGTTCTGGCAAGCCTTTTGCAAAATCATCTTGGTCATCAGATCCGAAACAAGGAGCGGACAATGTTGAGCTTACGCGCAGTAAATCAGTATTACGGTAATCAGCATACATTGTGGAATGTCGACCTCGATTTATCCCCCGGGGTCTGCACATCAGTTATTGGGTTGCCAGGCATGGGCAAAACGACACTGGTGAATTGCATCACCGGCTATTTGCCGATTGAAAGCGGTAGCATGATTTGGCAGGACGCGGGCGCTCCGCCGCGCGACCTGCTCTCTTTGCAAGCCGAACACCGCAGCGCCATCGGCATCAGCTATGTGCCGCAGGACAGGCGGATTTTTTCGCAACTCACCATTGAGGAAAATCTGCATGTCGCCATGCGCGCCGGAAGTGAGCCGGGCAGCGCAGTGCGCCGGGATATTTACGATTTGTTCCCGGAACTGTATGAGCTGCGCCAGGTACGTGGCGCGGAGCTATCAGAGGATAATCAACAACAGTTGGCGATGGCGCGAGCGCTGGTTACGCACCCACGGCTGTTGATCCTGGATGAGCCGACCCGCGGTCTGGGTCAGGCCTTTATTCACAAACTGGGGAATTTGATCGTGCGGCTCAACCAAGAGTTTGGCATGACCATTCTGCTGGCTGAACAGCACTTGTCATTTATTCGCCGGGTCGCCGACCGTTTCTGCCTGCTGCACCGTGGGCGCAATGTCGCGCAGGGCGATGTTAAACAACTTGATGATCCGTTGCTTTCAAAATGGATGACGTCGGAGTCAGGACGCTGAGATCAAGATAATGACCCGTTTTTTCTTTTTCCGGTGCGTGGGCAAACCAGGGAATTTCGCCAATCAGCGGAGCCTGCATCACGCGCCGAAGCGTTGCCAGATACTCCAGGTGCCGCTTGCCCGGCTGCACCACATCGTTGGCAATCCACCCCGCCAGCCGTAACCCCGCCTGGCGCACCGCTTGCGCGGTTAGCATGGCATGGTTAATACAACCGAGTTTCACCCCGACCACCAGAATCACCGGTAGCTGTTCCTGCGCCACCCAATCGGCGAAGGTGAACGTCTCGGAAAGCGGTGTAAACCAGCCTCCCGCACCTTCAACCAGCAGCCACTCCGCCTGCGTTTCCAGCGCGCGCAGCCCGGCAGACATCACCTGCGCATCAATCGGTTCACCCACATCGGCACTGACAATATGCGGTGATGTCGGTTCTGCAAAGGTATACGGATTAACGGTTTTATACGCCATCGGCAGGCTGCTGTGGTGCTGCAGCGCCAGCGCATCGCTGTTGCGCAGCCCCTCTGCGGTCATCTCACTCCCGGAAGCCACCGGTTTATACCCCGCGCTGCGTAAACCGCGCAGGTTCGCCGCTTGCAACAGCGCACAACTGGCGACTGTTTTCCCAACTTCCGTATCCGTACCGGTCACAAAATAACGTTCAATCACGGACAACAACTCCCCAAAAAAGATGGTATGTCAGCGGGTATTTGCCCTGCTGCTGCGGCCAGGCCAGCTGCAGGCGTTGCAGTTTGCCGCGAGTCAGCCCCTGCTGCCTGCCCGCATGTAAATGTGTTGCGCCAATACCTTTTAGCGAGCGCAGTGCGGCGGTGGCATCGTCAAAGCGCAAGGTTATCGTTTCAACGCCACTGCGCAGACGCCAGCCACGTAACGCCTGCTCGATTGTGGGCAAAGTTAAGAAACGGTTGGCGTGCGGATGGTCATCAATCGCGCGCCACGCTTCGTTCAGCTCCGGCAGCGAGGCCGCGACCAGTGTCGTAAAAGCAACACAACCGCCGGGCTGGGTGACGCGATACATCTCCCCGATAGCCTGGCGCAAATCATCACACCACTGCACCGCCAGGTTGCTCCAGACCAGCGAAAATTGCGCATCCGCCAGCGGCATGGCTTCAATGTCACCACGGACATAGCGCTGGGCACTGTGCTGGCGGCGCGCTTCATCAAGCATATTCACTGAGAGATCCAACGCCATTACCTCACTGCCCTGCCCGCGCCAGTAGCGGCTCATCGTGCCGGGTCCACAACCGGCGTCCAGCACCTGAGCAGGCGTGACAGCGCCCAACCTGGATAACAGCAGATCGGCGCTTCGGCGCTGCAATTCGTCGTGCTGAGCGTAACTCTGCGCCGCACGGCCAAAAGCAGCGGCGACCGCCTGTTTATTCACTGTCATGCAAGGCCTCCAGCAAGCGGTCGATATCGTCGAACTGGTGCTCTGCGGTCAGCGTCAGGCGCAAACGTGCCGTGCCCGGCGGTACGGTGGGCGGGCGAATAGCAGTCACCCAACAGCCGCGCTGGCGCAAGCGTTCTGCCAGCCACAGCGCGCGGCTATTCTCGCCGACAATCAGCGGTTGAATTGCGCTGGAGGAATCGGTCATCGTCACGGCCTGATGTGCCACGCCGTGGCGAAAATGGGCAATCAGCGCCGCCAGCTTTTCACGCCGCGCATTACCGTCGTCGCTACGAATAACCTGCAATGCCGCCCCCAGCGCCACGGCCTGCGCCGGGGGCATTGAGGTGCTGTAAATCAGATGGCGGGCAAATTGCAGCAGGTAATCCGCTACCGTGTCGCTGCACAACACCGCCGCACCGCTGACGCCAAAACCTTTACCAAAGGTCACCACCAGCACCTCCGGCTTGATGCCGTGTAAGTGACAACTGCCGCGCCCTTGCTCACCCGACACACCAATGCCGTGCGCATCATCCACCATCAACCAGGCCTGTGCTTCCCGCGAGGCATCAGCAATGACCGCCAGCGGTGCGCTGTCGCCATCCATACTGAAAATGCCCTCGGTAACCACCAGTTGCTGCCCTGCAAGCGGTTTTGCCAGCAGCGTGGTCAGTTGCCCGGCATCGTTATGCGAGAAACGTCGCAGTTGTGCCTGACTGTGGCTGGCGGCCTCCAGCAGCGATGCGTGGCTAAATTTGTCAGCGGCAATCCGGTCTTCTTTACCAGTCAGCGCAGCAATGACCGCCTGATTAGCGGCAAAACCAGAGATAAACAGCAACGCACGCGAGTAACCGAGCCAGTCAGCCAGTTCCTCCTCCAGCGCATGGTGCGCGGTGGTGTAACCACTCACATGCCCGGAACCGCCACTGCCCACGCCATAACGTTCCGCGCCCTGTTGCCAGGCGCGGATCACGGTGGGATGCTGGCTTAAACCGAGGTAATCATTACTGGAGAAGTTGCAAAAGCGCTGCTCGCCAAGCGTAAGCCAGCGCCCCGCGCCCTGCGTGACGGTTTGCCTTCTGCGCAGCGCATCCGCCGCGCGGCGCTCACTCAGAGCGGTGTCTATGCGCTGCTGCCAGCTCATACGGCTGCCGCGTTGTAATACTGGTCGGTATCGGCGTGCAACAGTTGTTGCTCTATCTGCTGTTGCTGTTCATTGTCGCCGTTTTGCACCGCGGTCTGCTGCGGGTTCAGGCCAAGCTTACGGAACAGTTGCAGATCTTTATCCTCTTCCGGGTTCGGCGTGGTAAGCAGTTTGCAGCCGTAGAATATGGAGTTCGCCCCGGCCATAAAGCACATCGCCTGAGTTTGCTCATTCATCTGCTCGCGTCCGGCAGAAAGACGCACATGCGAGGTCGGCATCATGATGCGCGCAACAGCAATGGTGCGGATAAAATCAAAGGCGTCGACATCCTCGTTATCCGCCAGCGGCGTCCCTTTCACTTTGACCAGCATATTGATCGGCACGCTTTCCGGCGGTGTCGGCAGGTTCGCCAGTTGCAATAACAAACCGGCGCGATCGTTGACCGTTTCGCCAAGACCGACAATCCCGCCGGAGCAGACTTTAATCCCCGCGTCGCGCACTTTATCGAGCGTGTCGAGGCGCTCCTGATAGGTGCGGGTGGTGATGATGTTGCCGTAAAATTCCGGTGAGGTATCGAGGTTGTGGTTGTAGTAATCAAGCCCCGCGGAAGCCAGCCGCTGCGCCTGGTTTTCGTTGAGTGTGCCCAGCGTCATGCAGGCTTCCAGCCCCATCGCTTTCACCCCTTCGACCATTTTTTCGAGGTAGGGCATATCGCGATCGTGCGGGTTTTTCCACGCCGCGCCCATGCAAAAACGCGTCGATCCCGCGCGTTTCGCCTGGCGGGCAGACTCCAGCACTTGTTCAACTTCCATTAACCGTTCGGACTCCAGCCCGGTTTTATAGCGCGCACTCTGCGGGCAGTATTTACAATCTTCCGGGCAGGCACCGGTTTTAATCGACAGCAACGTGCTGACCTGAACCTGGCGCGGATCGAAGTGTTGGCGATGTACCTGCTGCGCTTCAAACAGCAGTTCAAGGAAAGGTTTTTCAAATAGCGCAGTCACTTGCGACATTGTCCAGCGTGCGTGGTGAGCCATCGGGCGTCTCCAAAAGGTGTTGTAAAATCGTTATTCGGTGTAGACTCGTAAACCTAAAACTTTTTAATTTGGTTTACAAGTCGATTATGACCCTGGACGATCTCGCCTTTGACACGCGACATATCTGGCACCCTTACACCTCGATGACCTCCCCGCTGCCCGTTTACCCGGTACAGTCCGCACAGGGTTGCGAACTGATACTCAGCAGCGGCGAACACCTGGTGGACGGCATGTCTTCCTGGTGGGCTGCGATCCACGGCTACGGGCACCCGGACATTAACGCAGCGATGAAAGCGCAAATCGACGCGGTGTCTCATGTGATGTTTGGCGGCATCACCCACCAACCGGCAATTGACCTGTGCCGCAAGCTGGTCGCGATGACGCCGGAACCGCTGGAGTGCGTCTTTCTGGCAGACTCCGGGTCAGTTGCGGTCGAAGTGGCGATGAAAATGGCGCTGCAATACTGGCAGGCGAAAGGCGAGTCACGGCAACGTTTTCTCACCTTCCGTAACGGCTATCACGGCGACACGTTTGGCGCGATGTCGGTCTGCGATCCGGATAACTCCATGCACAGCCTGTGGAAAGGCTATTTGCCGGAAAACCTGTTTGCACCCGCGCCGCAAAACCGCTTTGACGGCGAGTGGGACGAGCACGACATGGTGGCTTTCGCGCGGCTGATGGCGGCCCATCGCCATGACATTGCCGCAGTGATTTTAGAGCCTGTCGTGCAGGGCGCGGGCGGCATGCGCATCTACCACCCGGAATGGCTGAAGCGCATCCGTAAGATGTGCGATCGGGAAGGCATCTTGCTGATTGCCGATGAAATCGCCACCGGTTTTGGCCGCACCGGCAAGCTGTTTGCCTGTGAACATGCCGGGATCGCCCCGGATATTCTGTGCCTTGGCAAAGCCTTGACCGGCGGCACGATGACGCTTTCGGCAACGCTCACCACACGTAACGTGGCAGAAACCATCAGCAATGGCGAAGCGGGCTGCTTTATGCACGGGCCAACATTTATGGGCAATCCGCTGGCCTGCGCGGCCGCCAACGCCAGTCTTGAGATTTTGCAAAGCGGCGCGTGGCAAACACAGGTGGCGGCGATTGAAGCACAGTTAAACGCGGAGCTGGCTCCCGCGCGCGACGCGGTCAATGTTGCCGACGTGCGCGTGCTGGGGGCCATCGGCGTGGTGGAAACCCGCTCGCCAGTCAATATGGCGGCGCTACAACGCTTCTTTGTTGAACAAGGCGTGTGGATTCGCCCATTTGGTCGCCTGATCTACCTGATGCCGCCGTATATCATCACCCCGGAGCAGCTCTCCCGTTTGACCCGCGCCGTCAATGCTGCCGTGCTGCGCGATGACCTTTTTGCCTGAGGTTTTGCCGGGGATCGGCTACACTTCCCGCACGCATAAAAAGCAGAAACAGGAGTGCATATGAAGCTGGTCAGCCATGATTTACGCGACGGCGAAAAACTGCCCCATCGCCATGTGTTCAACGGCATGGGCTACGATGGCGACAATATCTCCCCGCATCTGGCGTGGGATGAGGTTCCTGCCGGAACCAAAAGTTTTGTCGTAACCTGCTACGATCCGGACGCGCCGACCGGCTCCGGCTGGTGGCACTGGGTGGTGGCGAACCTTCCCGCCGATACGCGCGTTCTGCCGCAAGGCGCAGGTTCCGGCCTGGCGGCATTACCGGATGGCGCGGTGCAGACACGCACCGATTTCGGCAAAGCTGGTTATGGCGGCGCAGCACCGCCGAAAGGCGAAACGCACCGCTATATCTTTACCGTGTATGCCCTGGATGTGGAGCAAATTGAGGTCGATGAAAACGCCAGCGGCGCGATGGTCGGTTTTAATGTCCACTTCCATACGCTATCCAGCGCCGCGATCACCGCTCTTTTTAGCTAAAAAGATGGGATTTACAGCCGATTGTACAAATCGGCTTCCCGTTTCGCTCAACTTAGTATAAAAAAGCAGGCTTTGAAGTCCTCTTTCAACTTTTGCATAGTCTGGAGCTCCCCTTGAACACATCATCGGTTTCCCGTCTGGCGCTGGCGCTCGCTTTTGGCGTGACACTGACCGCCTGTAGCTCAACTCCGCCGGCGGAACGTCCGTCTGAACAGAAAGCGCCTGGCACCGCCGCGCGCCCAATCCTCAGCGCAGGTGAAGCGAAAAACTTTGTAGCGGACCGCTATTTTACCGCCATGACGCCAGATAGCGCGGCATGGAAACCGGTCTCCATTCGTCTGCCGGAAAAAGCGAACTTCGTGGTCGGCCCGGCCGGTACGCCGGGTGTGACGCACACCACCATTCAGGCAGCGGTAGACGCGGCGATCAATAAACACGCCAGCGATCGTCAGTACATCGCGGTGATGCCGGGTGAATATGAAGGTACCGTGTACGTGCCTGCTGCGTCGGGCAGTGTGACCCTTTACGGTACCGGCGAGAAAGCGCTGGATGTGAAAATCAAACAGGCCATCGACGCCGAAATGGACCCGAACAGCTGGCGTCGTCTGGTCAATCCGTCGGGCAAATACATGCCGGGCAAACCAGCGTGGTATATGTTCGATAACTGCCAGAGCAAACGTACTGCCACCGTTGGTGTGATGTGCTCGGCAGTATTCTGGTCACAGAACAATGGCCTGCAACTGCAAAACCTGACCATCGAAAATACGCTGGGCGACAGCGTTGACGCGGGCAATCACCAGGCAGTGGCGCTGCGCAGCGATGGCGATAAAGTGCAGATCAACAACGTTAATATTCTGGGCCGCCAGAACACCTTCTTTGTGACCAACAGCGGCGTGGATAACACCCTGCGCACCGATCGTCAGACCCGCACGCTGGTGACTAACAGCTACCTTGAAGGCGATGTTGATATCGTGGCTGGTCGCGGCGCGGTGGTGTTTGATAACACTGATTTCCGCGTAGTGAACTCGCGCACCCAGCAGGAAGGTTACGTGTTCGCACCGGCGACCCTGTCTAACCTTTATTACGGTTTCCTCGCCGTGAACAGCCGCTTTAACGCCGCCGGTAACGGTGTGGCACAGCTCGGCCGTTCATTGGACGTTGATGGCAACACCAACGGCCAGGTAGTGATCCGCGATAGCGTGATCAACGAAGGCTTTAACGTGGCGAAACCGTGGGCCGATGCCGCCGTTTCCGGTCGTGCTTACGCCGGTAACACCGGAGCCGTTGACGATAAAGGCAACGTGCAGCGCGAACTGAACAACCCGCAGTTCAACCGCATGTGGGAGTTCAACAACCGCGGCGTTGGCAGCCAGGTTGTGGCGATCCCGAAGAAATAAGCCGCTCTTGATAATAAAAAACCTCGCCGCGGCGAGGTTTTTTTATGCGCGAAATGCAGCATCAGAAGGCGTTAACCACTACCCACATTGGCCCCTGACCTACCGCATAGCGGGATTTTTCGGTCAGCAGACCTTGCTCGCCGCCAATCTCATACACCGCAATGTGGTGCGATTTCTGCCCGGCGGCAATCAGGTATTGACCGCGATTATCGATATTGAAGCCGCGCGGCTGCGTTTCTGTCGGCTGGAAGCCTTCGATAGACAGTACGCTGCCATCTTCAGAAACGCTGAACACGGTGATAAGGCTGGCGGTGCGATCGCAGGTGTACAGGTGACGACCATCCGGCGTGATATGAATATCCGCCGCCCAGCGCGTGTCGCTGAAATCCGCAGGCATCATATCCAGCGTCTGCACACACTCGATGTTGCCGTGCGCGTCGCTGAGCTGCCAGACATCCACTGAACCGTTGAGCTCATTGACGCAGTAGGCGAAACGCTGGTTCGGATGAAACGCCATATGACGCGGGCCAGCGCCCTCAACAGTTGTAACTTCAGCAGGATCCTGCGCCGTCAGGTTGCCGTCATCGGCCAGCGTAAACAGGCAGATGCGATCCTGTTTCAGTGCCGGTGTCCACAGGGTGCGGTTGTCCGGGGAGATATTCGCCGAGTGGCACCCTTCCAGCCCTTCCACCACATCAACAATCCCGACCGGCAGACCGTCGTCCAGACGGACGACACTCACACTGCCCGCGTTGTAGGATGCGCTGAACAGGAAGCGCCCGCTGCGATCGGTCGAAATATGCGTCGGGCTGCCCGGCAACGGAGATTCCGCAGCGAAAGTCAGGGCACCATCATCCGGCGCGATACGATACGCGAGAACGCGAAATTCAGGGCGAACCCCGACATAGAGGTAACGTTTATCCGGGCTAACGACCATCGGCTGTACCTGGCCGGGAACATCCACCACCTGGACAAGCGTCAGGCTACCTTCAGAGTTCAAGCGCCAGACGTGGATCTGCTGACTTTCCGGGCTGGCGGTATAAACGGTTTGTTTCATGAACGCTCCTTTCCTCTAATTCTTTTTTGCATTAAGTAACCAGGATAGCTGCTTTTGTTGGTTGATGCTGAATTTTACCCGGAGATTTTGCGCATCCGTTGACCCGGTGTACCATCCCCGGACATTTGAATTTCAACATCGACCACGGAATACGATATGACTTCGCGCGTGATTGCACTGGATTTAGACGGTACGCTACTGACCCCGAAAAAAACGCTTCTGCCCTCATCCCTTGAAGCGCTGGCTCGCGCAAAAGCCGCCGGACATCAACTCATTATCGTGACCGGTCGACATCATGTTGCCATCCATCCTTTTTATCAGGCACTGGCGCTGGATACACCTGCAATTTGCTGTAATGGCACTTATTTGTATGATTATCATGCAAAAAAAGTGTTAAGCGCCGATCCATTGCCGGTTTCACAAGCCCAGCAGTTAATCACACTGCTTGATGAGCACGCAGTTCACGGCCTGATGTACGTCGACAACGCCATGCTGTATGAAAAACCAACCGGTCATGTTGAACGCACCAACACCTGGGCGCAACAGTTGCCGCCAGAGCAGCGCCCGGTCTTCCAGCAAGTGACGTCTCTGCGCACAGCGGCGCAGGAAGTTGAGTCTATCTGGAAATTCGCGCTCACCGATGAAGACACGCAGAAACTGAAAAATTTTGCCCACCACGTGGAACAAACGCTGGGGCTGGAGTGCGAGTGGTCATGGCATGACCAGGTGGATATCGCCCGTGCGGGCAACAGCAAAGGCAGACGTCTGAGCGAATGGGTGGCGTCACAGGGGTTATCGATGAAGGACGTGGTGGCATTTGGGGATAACTATAACGATATCAGCATGCTGGAAGCCGCCGGTATTGGCGTGGCGATGGGTAATGCCGACGACGCGGTAAAAGCCCATGCCAACGTGGTAATTGGCGATAACACCGTCGACAGCATCGCGAAATTTATCTACCAAGAGCTGCTATAAACGCCCGTTCAGATTTGCCCGATGGTTCAGGTTTAGCCCCTTATGCAGGGGCTTAGGGATTGACTGCAGGAAGATGAATTTGCATGGCTGTGCGCATTTATATCCCGGACAATCACGAAGTTATCGATACGCTCTTGATTTGCGCATAAAGCCATTGACCAGGTTTCACGGCTAGCTCATCTCTGGCCCACGGACTGATACGCGCCCATAACGTGCGGCTGCCCACTTCCAGTTGTACTTCCACCTGACCATCGACATCAAAGCACTGTGCCACTTTCGCACGCAGAATATTACGGATACTGGTATTCATTGGCGGCTGCAGCACCAGTGAAACATCCGTTGCCTGAATACGGATCCGCAGCGCGCTTTGCAGCGGCAGATCGACTTTGTTGACCCAGATATGCTGGTCGCCCAGCGCCAGCGCCGTCATCGCATAGTGCGGATGGTGCTCCAGCACTACCACTTTCAACACGCTACTTTGCTGCTCTGCGGGCAACCACGGATTCATCACACGGCTACCCCAGACATCTTCCAGGCTACCGAAGGCCTTCACTTCTCCCGCCTCCAGCACCATTACTTTATCCGCCAGATGCAGGATTTCATCCAGGGAGTGGCTGACGTACAGCATCGGGATATTGATCTCCTGCGCCAGCCGTTGCAGGTACGGCAGCAGCTCGCGCTTACGCGGAATATCCAGCGACGCCAGCGGTTCATCCAGCAACATCAATTCTGGCGCGGTTAACAACGCACGGCCAATGGCCACACGTTGTTTTTCCCCGCCGGAAAGCCCACCAGGTAAGCGATCGAGCAACGGTTCGATACCGAGCAACGCCACCAGCTTGTCGAACTGGCCAGCCATTGATTTAGCCATGCCGTAACGCAGGTTGCCGCGCACTTTGTAATGGGGAAACAGCCGCGCATCCTGGAAAACATAGCCGACACGCCGCTTCTCCGGCGGCAGGCAAATTTTGCTTTCGGTATCAAACAGCACGCGATTATTCAGCGCAATCCGCCCCTGCTGCGGGTGTGTCAGACCGCCAATCGCATTAATTAACGAGGTTTTACCGGCCCCCGAAACGCCAAAAATCGCGGTGATGCCGCTGGCAGGCAGCGTTTCAGCAATGTGTAAGCGATGCGTACCCAGCGTCTGGGTGAAATTAAGCTCCAGCATAACTTACCTCCCTGTCCTTTCGCGGCTAATACGGGCCAGCCATTCGGAAACCAGCAGCGAAACCAGCGCCAGCACAATCGAGATAATACACAACCGCGCCGCCGCGCCTTCGCCACCGGGCGTCTGAATCAAGGTGTACATCGCAGAGGGAATGGTGCGGGTTTCGCCCGGAATGTTGGAAACGAAGGTGATCGTCGCGCCGAATTCGCCCAGTGAACGGGCAAAGGCCAGCACCGTGCCGACGATAATCCCCGGCAAGGTAAGCGGTAACGTGATGGTGAGAAAAACGCGCCAGCGCCCGGCACCTAACGTGCGCGCCGCCTGCTCCAGTTTGGTGTCAACGCCTTCCAGCGCCAGACGAATGGCGCGCACCATCAGCGGGAACGACATCACCGCTGCTGCCAATACTGCGCCGCGCCAGCTAAAGGCGAAGGTGATGCCAAACCAGTCATACAGCCACTGACCAATGAAACCGCGTCGCCCCATCGCCACCAGCAACAAATACCCCACCACCACCGGCGGCAGCACCAGCGGCAGGTGCAACAAACTGTCGAGCAGCGCTTTGCCCGGAAATGTGCAACGCACCAGCAGCCAGGCAAAGAAGATCCCAAATGGCAAACTGAAGACCACTGCCAGGGATGAGACTTTCAGGCTCAGCAATACCGCCTGCCATTCGGGATCCGTCAATATCATTAGTGCGTTGTAAATCCGTAACGTTTAAAGATTTCAGAAGCCTGCGGGCCTTTCAGGTAGTCATAAAACGCCGTTACCGTCGCGTTTTTATGGCCCTCGATAATAGCCAGCGGGTACTCAACTTTTTGGTGTGAATCTTCCGGGAAGGTCCCGACCACTTTCACCCCTTTACTGGCAACCGCGTCAGAGCCGTAGACAATGCCGAGCGGCGCTTCGCTGCGTTCCACTAACGCCAGCGCACCGCGCACATCCTCCGCCGGAGCCAGCTTCGGCGACAGGATTTCCCATGCGCCCAGTTTGGTCAATGCTTCTTTGGCATAAATCCCCGCCGGAACATGTTCCGGGTCGCCAACGGCCAGACGTCCGCCTTTCAGCAGACTGTTCCAGTCGGTTTTAGCATTAATGACGATATCGCCCTGCGCACTGCTTTTGGGAGCCACAACCACCAGGCTGTTACCGAGCAGTGTTGCGCGGGTTGCGGTATCGATAGATTTTTTCTCTACCGCGTAATCCATCCATTTCTGATCGGCAGAGATGAACAGATCCGCCGGGGCCCCCGCTTCAATCTGGCGCGCCAGTGTAGAAGAAGAAGCAAACGAGGAAACCACCTCGACATTTTTCTCTTTTTTATAGGCCGCCGCGATATCCTGCATCGCGTTGGTCAGTGACGCTGCTGCAAAAACGGTAATTTTACTTTCATCAGCCAGAGCATGCCCGGCAACGGAAAGCGTTAATGTTGCCCCTGCAAAAAGGCGTAACCATGTACGTGCCATTTGTAACTCCTGTGAGTATCGTTATATATAAAAAAACATAACGATATTACCAGAGATTCTCAGCAGTTAGGTAATACCCATCAAGAATTAGCAACCTATATAAATATATCGGCAGGAAGTGGCGAGATCTTGAATATCTGACAAATAAACGCCCGCGAAAGCGGGCGTTTGCAAGAGAGGATCAGCGTTGCTGACGGCTTTGGTCGCGGCGACCGACGCCGGAAAACACGTTAAACACTTCACCCAGGCCATAAATCAGCCCCAGGATAATCGCCATCACGACAGGCACCATGACGACGGCAAACACCAGGCTTTTCAACAACTCAAACATAGTCGTCTCCAGAAAATGTGAACGGGGCATTCTAGCCTGATTCAGGTGAAAAACACTCGCCTTTTGTGCGATTCGCCTCGCAGCTTTACGCGCATTCACCGGCATCAGGCTAGGCTTAGTGACGGTTTTCATTCACAATAGTTCTTTTGCCAGGACATTGCGTAATGCAGGCTGAAATTCTCCTCACACTCAAACTCCAGCAGCGCCTTTTTGCCGATCCGCGCCGGATCGCCCTGCTCAAGCAGATTGTTGAAACCGGCTCTATCAGCCAGGGCGCGAAGATCGCAGGCATCAGTTATAAAAGCGCCTGGGATGCCATTAATGAGATGAACCAACTCAGCGAACAAACGCTGGTTGACCGCGCAACAGGCGGTAAAGGCGGCGGCGGTGCGGTGGTGACGCGCTATGGGCAACGCCTGATTCAGCTTTACGATCTGCTGGCACAAATCCAGCAAAAAGCCTTTGACGTGCTAAGTGACGATGACGCCCTGCCGTTAAACAGCCTGCTGGCGGCGATTTCGCGTTTCTCGTTGCAGACCAGCGCGCGCAATCAGTGGTTTGGCACCATCACAGCGCGCGACCACAACCACGTGCAGCAACATGTCGACGTGCTGCTGGCGGACGGTGAAACACGCCTCAAAGTCGCTATTACCGCGCAAAGCGGCGAACGCCTGGGCCTTGATGAAGGTAAAGAGGTGCTGGTGCTGCTGAAAGCGCCATGGGTGAATATCACGCAGGATGCCAAAAATGCTGCGCAGGCGGATAACCAGCTTACCGGGCGCATCAGCCATATCGAGCGCGGCGAGCAGCAAAGCGAAGTGCTGATGACGCTGCCGGACGGCCAACTCCTATGCGCCACCGTGCCAACCCAGAAGATGGATAATTTGCAGGAACAGAGCGAAGTGACCGCATATTTTAATGCCGATCGCGTGATTATCGCCACGTTATGCTGATGGCATTGACAAGCTAGCGCATTGCACGTATCCCTGAGTTTCTACGCTGCAAAAAATGGGATACATAATGTTATCATTGCAAATTTCGCAAGGTACGTTTCGTCTTAGCGACACCCGCACGTTGCACATTGAACACTTGGCGCTACGCGCTGGCGAAAGTTGGGCTTTTGTCGGCGCGAATGGCAGCGGCAAGTCGGCACTGGCTCGCGCACTGGCGGGGGAGTTGACCTTACTGAAAGGTGAACGCCAGTGCCAGTTTACCCGCCTCACCCGCCTCTCTTTCGAACAGTTGCAAAAGCTGGTCATCGACGAGTGGCAACGCAATAACACCGATATGCTCAGCCCCGATGAAGAGGATACCGGGCGTACCACCGCCGAGATTATTCAGGATGAGGTGCAAGACGCGCAGCGCTGCGCGCAACTGGCGGCGCAGTTTGGCATCTCGCATCTGCTGGAGAGGCGCTTTAAATACCTCTCGACCGGCGAAACCCGTAAAACGCTGCTGTGCCAGGCCCTGATGGCCGAACCGGATTTACTGATCCTTGATGAACCTTTCGACGGGCTTGACGTTCACTCACGCCAGCAACTGGCGGAGCTGCTCGCACACCTCAATGCCGATGGCTATACATTAGTGCTGGTGCTAAACCGCTTTGATGAGATCCCGGATTTCGTGCAGCACGCCGGGGTTCTGGTGGATTGCGTGCTCACGGAAACCGGAGAAAAATCCGCGCTGCTGCAACAGGCGCTGATCGCCCAACTGGCCCACAGCGAAAAATTATCCGGTATCGCATTACCAGAACCCGACGCGCCCCCTGCGCGCGAAACATTGAGCGCAGATGCGCCGCTTATCGTGCTGAACGATGGCGTTGTCTCCTATAACGACCGGCCAATAATCGACCACCTTTCATGGACGGTAAACCCTGGCGAGCACTGGCAAATCGTCGGCCCGAACGGTGCGGGCAAATCCACCCTGCTGAACCTGATAACCGGCGATCATCCGCAAGGCTACAGCAACGATTTAACGCTGTTTGGTCGTCGTCGCGGCAGCGGTGAAACCATCTGGGATATCAAAAAGCATATTGGCTATGTCAGCAGCAGCCTGCATCTGGATTACCGCGTCAGCACCAACGTACGTAACGTCATCCTCTCTGGTTATTTCGACTCAATTGGCATTTACCAGGCGGTGTCGGACAAACAACACAAACTGGCACAGCGCTGGCTGGAGATTTTAGGTTTCGATGCACGCACCGCCGACGCGCCGTTTAGCAGCCTATCCTGGGGTCAGCAGCGGCTGGCGCTGATTGTGCGTGCGCTGGTCAAGCATCCGACGCTGCTCATTCTTGATGAACCGTTACAAGGTCTTGATCCTTTAAACCGCCAGCTTATTCGCCGCTTTGTCGATGTATTAATTAGTGAAGGCGAAACCCAACTTTTATTTGTTTCGCACCATGCTGGAGACGCGCCCGCTTGTATTACTCATCGCCTGGAATTTGTGCCAGAAGGCGACGGCTATCGCTATGAACTTGCACCACAATAATTAGGGGGATGATTCAATTTAGCCGGATATGATGTAATAGCCCCGTTTTAAATAAGCAACATAATAACGATCTCTGACTGGTCAGTTGGCAACATAAAATTGTCGGCGGCCAGTTTTTGTTATGGCAAGAAAAAAGCCCGTCGATGGACGCCGGGTAAAAAATTACGGGACTATGATGAATCAATTATTCCGCATGACTCGCGCCGTTTCTCTGGCTGCGGCGCTGTTACTGGGTTTGTGCAGTGTCGCTTTCGCCGATGAGAGTGCGCAAACACCCGCTTCCGGGCAGGAAACACAATTAAAACAAGCCGTTGAAAATATGCAGCGAGCCAGCATTCACGGCCCGCATAAAATTGATCTTGGTAATCAGGCGATCCTGAACCTACCGGAAGGCTTCGCCTATATTCCGCCACAACAGGCAGCGGTATTTATGCGCGCGCTGGGTAACCATGTTGATAACAACTCATTTTATGGTCTGGTATTTAGCAATGATATTTCTGGCTTTGTTTCTATTGAATATGCCGATGCCGGTTATATCAAAGATGACGATGCCAAAGACTGGGATGCCGACGAACTGCTGAGTAATTTGCAGGAAGGGACTAAAGCGGGCAATAAAGAGCGTAGCGAAAAAGGTATCCCGCCAATTGAAGTATTGGGTTGGGTAGAAAAACCCACCTACGAGGCGGCCTCGCACCGCTTGATTTGGTCTGCGGCTATCCGCGATATTGGCAGCAACGTGCCGGAAAAAGATCAGGGGGTTAACTACAACACTTACCTGCTGGGTCGCGAAGGTTATCTGTCATTAAACCTGGTGACCGATCGCGGCACCGTTGAGCAGGAAAAACCGCTCGCCAAAACGTTACTCGATGCCGTGAGCTTTAACGACGGCAAAAAATACAGCGACTTTAATGCCTCTACCGACAAGATTGCCGAATATGGCCTGGCAGCGCTGATTGGCGGCCTGGCGGCGAAAAAATTGGGCTTGCTGGCACTTATCGGTGTGACGTTGCTGAAATTCTGGAAACTGGGTCTGATAGCCGTAGCAGCATTCGGTATGGGTCTGAAAAAAATGCTGTTTCGCAAAAAAGCCGAGTAAACCATGAGCATGCTCTTAATGCTGCTTAAAGGAGCAAGCCTCGGGAAGTTTTTCCTTTCCGGGGCCACCATGCTGCTGTCGATTGCAACCTATGCGCTTGCCTTCGGCTGGCCTTATGCGACAGGGTTTGTGGTGCTGCTGTTTTGCCATGAGCTGGGGCACTATCTGGCGGCGCGTCAACGCGGGTTAGCAACGGGATTACCGATGTTTATCCCCTTCGTGGGTGCCTGGATCTCGCTGAAAGATGAGCTACCAGATGCGGAAACCGAAGCCTGGGTCGGCATTGCCGGCCCGCTGCTCGGCTCACTGGCCGCTCTGGGGTGCTACTATCTGGCAGAGTATTTCCACAGTTCACTGCTGATGGCGGTGGCCTATTCAGGTTTTGTCCTCAATCTGTTTAACTTGATCCCCGTGCCGCCGCTGGATGGCGGGCGCATTACGGTCGCCATCTCGCGCAAGATCTGGTATCTGGGCATTCCTGTACTGTTAGGTTTCTTTTACCTTCACCCGAGCCCGCTGTTACTGCTGGTGTGCTTTCTTGCGGCATCGCAAATCTGGGCGCGGCGCCATGATCAACCGAATACCGACACACTGACCCCTGGCAAACGTCTGGAATATACGCTTTTGTACTTTGGGCTGATTGCCTGGCTCTCCCTGATGACTTATAACCTCCACGAGGCGTTATCCGGCTTTCGCTGACGCCGCCTGCGTTGCTGCACCGCAGTGACACCATTTTAAGACTTTTTACTTGCGTCGGACGAACCCCGCTATTGCGGGGTTTTTCTGGCGTTTACCCCACAAACCGGCTAGCAGAAAATTGAGTGTAAACGATTCCACTAATTTATCCCATGTCACAGTTTTCACCTCTCTGTTATGCTAAGGTTTGTTCATATCAAATGCTTTATGGAGGGAATTATGCGAGTTCTGGTTACAGGTGGTAGCGGTTACATTGGAAGTCATACCTGCGTCCAACTGCTGCAAAACGGCCACGACGTTATCATCCTCGACAATCTCTGTAACAGTAAGCGCAGCGTGCTCAATGAGATCGAGCGCTTTGGCGGAAAAGCTGCACTGTTTGTCGAAGGCGACATTCGCGATGAAGCGCTGCTCGCAGAGATCCTGCACGATCACGCCATTGAAGCGGTGATTCACTTCGCCGGGCTGAAAGCCGTCGGCGAATCCGTGGCGAAACCGCTGGAGTATTACGACAACAATGTGAACGGCACACTGCGCCTGATTAACGCCATGCGCGGAGCGAATGTTAAAAACTTCATTTTCAGCTCCTCCGCCACTGTTTACGGCGATCAGCCAAAAATTCCTTATGTGGAAAGCTTCCCGACTGGCACGCCGCAAAGCCCGTACGGCAAAAGCAAACTGATGGTGGAACAGATCCTCACCGACCTGCAAAAAGCGCAGCCGGAGTGGAGCATTGCGCTGCTGCGTTACTTCAACCCGGTTGGCGCACATCCGTCAGGCGATATGGGTGAAGATCCGCAGGGCATCCCGAACAACCTGATGCCGTATATCGCCCAGGTTGCAGTGGGTCGCCGCGATTCACTGGCTATTTTCGGTAGCGATTACCCAACGCCAGATGGCACCGGCGTGCGTGATTACATCCACGTGATGGATCTGGCAGACGGCCATGTAGCCGCCATGCAACAACTGGCCGGTAAACCGGGCGTGCATATTTACAATCTCGGCGCGGGCGTCGGCAGCAGCGTGCTGGATGTGGTAAACGCCTTCAGTAAAGCTTGCGGCAAACCGGTGGCCTGGCACTACGCACCGCGCCGCGAAGGCGATCTCCCGGCCTACTGGGCCGATTCCAGCAAAGCCGATAAAGAGCTGAACTGGCGCGTAACCCGTACACTTGACGAAATGGCAGAAGATACCTGGCGCTGGCAGTCACGCCACCCGCAGGGCTATCCCGATTAAAGGAATGGTAATGACGCAATTTAATCCGGTCGATCACCCGCATCGCCGTTACAACCCGCTGACCGGCCAGTGGATCCTGGTTTCTCCGCACCGCGCAAAACGCCCCTGGCAAGGGGCGCAAGAAACGCCTGCGAAACAAACCCTGCCGGCACACGATCCGGACTGTTTCCTCTGCCCAGGCAATACCCGCGTAACCGGAGATAAAAACCCGGATTACACCAGCACATATGTGTTCACCAACGATTTTGCCGCGTTGATGACCGACACGCCGGATGCGCCGGTTAGCGACGATCCGCTGATGCGCAGCCAGAGTGCGCGCGGCACCAGCCGGGTGATCTGTTTCTCCCCGGATCACAGCAAAACGCTGCCGGAACTAAGCGTCAATGCGCTGGAATCAGTTGTAAAAACCTGGCAACAGCAAACCGCCGAGCTGGGTCAGCAGTACCCGTGGGTACAGGTATTTGAAAACAAAGGTGCGGCCATGGGGTGTTCCAACCCGCACCCACATGGACAAGTTTGGGCCAACAGTTTCCTGCCTAATGAAGTCGATCGTGAAGACCGTCTGCAACGCGACTATTTCGCGCAGTATCAGTCCCCGATGTTGCTGGACTATGCAAAGCGCGAGCTGAACGATGGCAGCCGTACCGTGGTGGAAACCGACCACTGGCTGGCGGTGGTTCCCTACTGGGCGGCATGGCCGTTTGAAACCTTACTGCTGCCGAAAGCGCATGTGCAACGCATCACTGATTTAAGCGATGAACAGCGCCACGATTTAGCACTGGCATTGAAAAAACTAACCAGCCGTTATGACAACCTGTTCCAGTGCTCGTTTCCCTACTCAATGGGCTGGCACGGCGCACCGTTTAACGGTGAAGAGAATGACCACTGGCAACTGCACGCGCATTTCTACCCGCCGCTGCTGCGTTCCGCCACGGTGCGTAAATTTATGGTCGGCTATGAAATGCTTGCCGAAACCCAGCGTGACCTGACGGCAGAGCAAGCCGCCGAACGCCTACGCGCAGTCAGTGATATCCATTTTCGCGAATCCGGAGAATAACAATGAGTCTGAAAGAGAACACACAATCCCTGTTTGCTGAAAAATTCGGCTACCCTGCCACCCATACCATTCAGGCTCCGGGTCGTGTGAACCTGATTGGCGAACACACCGACTATAACGACGGCTTTGTCCTGCCTTGCGCCATTGATTACCAGACGGTCATTAGCTGCGCACCGCGTACTGACCGCATCGTTCGGGTCATCGCTGCCGATTATGACAACCAGAGCGATGAGTTCTCGCTGGATGCGCCGATTGTGACTCACGACAGCCAGCAGTGGTCAAACTACGTGCGCGGCGTGGTGAAACACCTGCAAAAAAGCGATGCCAGTTTTGGCGGCGCGGATCTGGTCATCAGCGGCAACGTACCGCAGGGCGCGGGTTTAAGTTCATCGGCCTCGTTGGAAGTGGCAGTCGGTACCGTGTTCCAGCAGCTTTATCATCTGCCGTTGGACGGCGCGCAAATTGCGCTTAATGGTCAGGAAGCGGAAAACCAGTTTGTCGGCTGTAACTGCGGCATCATGGATCAGCTTATCTCGGCGCTGGGCAAAAAAGGCAGCGCCCTGCTGATCGATTGCCGCTCGCTGGGCACCAAAGCGGTGTCGATGCCAGAAGGCGTAGCGATTGTCATCATCAACAGTAACTTTAGACGCACACTGGTTGGCAGTGAGTACAACACGCGCCGCGAGCAGTGTGAAACCGGTGCGCGCTTCTTCCAGCAAAAAGCGCTGCGCGACGTTAGCATCGACCAGTTCAATGCAGTGGCACATGAGCTGGATCCGCTGGTCGCTAAACGCGTGCGCCACGTGCTGACCGAAAACACCCGTACTGTAGAAGCCGCGACAGCGCTGGAGAAAGGCGATCTGCAACGCATGGGCGTGCTGATGGCCGAGTCTCATGCTTCTATGCGTGATGATTTTGAAATTACCGTCCCGCAGATCGATACGCTGGTTGAGATTGTCAAAGCGACCATCGGTGACCAGGGCGGCGTACGTATGACGGGCGGCGGCTTCGGCGGCTGTGTTGTCGCACTGGTACCGGAAGCACTGGTACCGGCGGTGAAACAGGCAGTAGAAAGCCAGTACGAAGCTAAAACCGGTATCAAAGAAACCTTCTATGTTTGCAAACCTTCACAGGGAGCAGGACAGTGCTAAACGAAGCTTCTGCAGCAGCCCCGGACGGGCTGCCCTTTCGCCTGATCACCCTGCGCAATAGCGCCGGGATGGTGGTGACATTGATGGACTGGGGCGCGACGCTGTTATCCGCGCGCGTACCGTTAAAAGATGGTTCCGTGCGTGAAGCGCTGCTGGGCTGCGCCACACCTGAACACTATTTACAACAATCGGCGTATCTGGGCGCGTCGGTAGGTCGTTACGCCAACCGTATCGCCAAAAGTCGCTTCACGCTGGATGGTCACACCTATACGTTGACGCCAAGCCAGGGTGAAAATCAGCTGCATGGCGGCCCGGAAGGGTTCGATAAACGGCGTTGGTTGATAGAGCGGCAGAATGATGACGAAGTGGTCTTTGTTCTAAATTCGCCGGATGGCGATCAGGGATTCCCGGGTAACGTTCATGCACGGGCGCATTTCCGCCTCGGTGACGATAACCGGCTCGCCATTGAATACCGTGCAACCACCGATAAACCGTGCCCGGTCAATCTGACTAACCACGCTTATTTCAACCTTGATGGCGATCAGTCAGATGTTCGCAACCACACGTTGCAACTGCTGGCGGATGCCTACTTGCCTGTTGATGAGATGGGCATTCCGACTGACGGGTTAAAAAACGTTGAGCGGACCAGCTTTGATTTCCGCACACCGAAAACCGTGGCGCAGGATTTTCTGGCCGAGGACGATCAACGCGTTGTGAAAGGTTACGACCACGCGTTTTTATTGCAGGCAAAAGGCGATGTCAGCCAGCCCGCCGCGCATCTGTGGTCAGCGGATAAACAGCTGCAAATGACGGTATATACCAGCGCGCCTGCGCTCCAGTTCTATTCCGGTAATTATCTGGAAGGAACGCCAGCGCGCGGTGGCAAAACCTATAATGCGTGGCAAGGCCTGGCACTGGAGAGCGAATTTTTGCCTGACAGCCCGAACCGCCCGGATTTCCCGCAGCCGGACTGCTTCTTACTTCCCGGCGATGTTTATGTCAGCCTGACGGAATACCACTTTATTGCGCAGTAATCCCCCCGCCCTCCGTTTGGAGGGCTTTTTCTACCCGCTTTGCTGAAATAAGCGCCACTTGTCGACAAAACCATAACCCCCGATTCACAAGCACCTTACACTCGGCGGCTATTTTCGCTATGGTTATGGGTAACCGTTGCCGGGAGCACGCTCACGGCAATATAATGAGAATTGTTATCATTCAATCAGGCTCACAGGAGTAAGTGTATGGCTGTTACTAAGCTGGTTCTGGTTCGTCATGGCGAAAGCCAGTGGAACAACGAAAACCGCTTCACCGGTTGGTACGATGTTGATCTGTCTGAAAAAGGCGTTGGCGAAGCGAAAGCGGCAGGCAAACTGCTGAAAGAGGAAGGCTACACCTTCGATTTTGCTTATACCTCGGTGCTGAAACGTGCCATCCATACGCTGTGGAACGTGCTGGACGAGCTGGATCAGGCATGGTTACCGGTAGAGAAAAGCTGGAAGCTCAACGAGCGTCATTACGGTGCGCTGCAGGGTCTGAACAAAGCTGAAACCGCTGAAAAATACGGTGACGATCAGGTTAAACAGTGGCGTCGCGGCTTTGCTGTGACTCCGCCAGCGCTGACCAAAGATGACGAACGTTTCCCGGGCCACGATCCGCGCTACGCAAAACTGACCGATGCCGAGCTGCCGCAGACCGAAAGCCTGGCGCTGACCATCGATCGCGTCATTCCTTACTGGAACGACACCATTCTGCCGCGCCTGAAAAGCGGTGAGCGCGTGATCATCGCCGCTCACGGTAACTCCCTGCGCGCGCTGGTGAAATACCTCGATAACATGAGTGAAGAAGAGATCCTCGAACTGAATATCCCAACTGGCGTGCCGCTGGTCTATGAGTTCGACGAAAACTTCAAACCGCTGAAACACTACTACCTGGGTAATGCGGATGAGATCGCCGCGAAAGCTGCTGCGGTAGCGAACCAGGGCAAAGCGAAGTAAGTTTTCGCCCATAAAAAAAGCGTGGAGCCCTCCACGCTTTTTTTGTTGTGCAACCGTTAACTGCGTCGCATTTTTACCGCCGCCGCAAGTTGGCGCAAAAGAGTTTCAGTGTCTTCCCAACCGATGCAGGCGTCGGTAACACTTTTACCGTATACCAGCGGTTCACCGCTCTCCAGGCTCTGGTTGCCTTCCACCAGATGACTTTCAATCATCACACCGATAATGGCTTTTTCACCCCCGGCGATCTGCTGGCAAACATCCGCGCCCACTTCCATCTGTTTCTTGAACTGTTTACTGGAGTTGGCATGGCTGAAGTCGATCATTACCTGCGGCTCCAGACCAGCTTTCTGCAGGCCAACTTTTACTTCCGCAACATGTTTTGCGCTGTAGTTCGGCTCTTTACCACCGCGCAGGATAATGTGGCAGTCACCGTTACCGGCGGTGTTCACAATGGCGGAGTGGCCCCATTTGGTGACGGATAAGAAGCAGTGCGGCGCGCCTGCGGCGTTAATCGCGTCAATGGCGACTTTAATCGTGCCATCGGTGCCGTTTTTGAACCCCACCGGGCACGAGAGACCGGAAGCCAGCTCACGGTGCACCTGAGATTCCGTCGTTCGCGCGCCAATCGCCCCCCAGCTCATCAGATCGGCCATGTATTGCGGGGTGATCATATCGAGGAATTCCCCCGCCGCCGGTAAACCGCTGTCGTTGATTTCCAGCAGCAGCTTACGCGCAATACGCAAACCGTCGTTAATCTGGAAGCTATTATCCATGTGCGGATCGTTAATCAGCCCTTTCCAGCCCACCGTGGTACGCGGTTTTTCAAAGTAAACGCGCATAACGATTTCCAGATCGCCTTTGAGTTCTTCCCGCAATGCCAGCAGACGCGAAGCGTACTCTTTCGCCGCCGCAGGATCATGAATGGAACACGGTCCGATAACCACCAGCAGACGATCGTCATTACCGCGCAGGATCTTGTGAATCGCTTTGCGGGCATGTGAGACCGTGTTGGCGGCGGTTTCAGTGGCGGGGAATTTTTCAAGGAGTGCTACAGGAGGTAATAACTCATTGATCTCTTTAATGCGTAAGTCGTCGTTCTGATAATTCATGTTCGTTCCAGTCTGGCCATACTTTTTTTGATGAATGCAATCTTTCCAATCTATCTCGTCAGCCGCGAAGTGTAAACGCGATTTTACACTTCAGCCGGATAATTCCTGGAATACGGGCAAATTGCGTTAAAAAGTAGCGAGTGGAGATATCAGCACTACACTTTTTAACTGTTAACACTTTTATTTTTCGTTTTATCGCTATTCCATGCTGCCATATCGCACAAGAATGGCATCTTAAACCACTGAGCGTGATAATTCGTTCGCGCTGCTTTTACTGGCCTCAAGGGCGGTAAAAACGACCGCAACAGGAGCATCATGATGAAAATGAATAAATTAGCGACACTTTTACTAACGACGACGCTGACGTTCGCAGGTGGCGCAGCTTACGCTGCCGATACAGCATCTTCCAACGACAGTAACGGCGATGCCAATGCCGCAGCGGCTGCGGGTCAACCGGCACCGGACGCAAAACAGAATGTTGCGCCAAACAACGTGGATAACAGCCAGATTAACAACGGTAGCATGAATACCAATTCGACCACCCATCACAGCGCAAAGCAGCATATGAGCAAAGATGAGGTGCATAAAAACACCATGTGTAAAGACGGTCGCTGCCCGGATGTGAATAAAAAGGTTGAAACCGAAAGCGGTAACAACCATAGCGTCGATAAGAAAACCGATGGCACAACACAGTAAAATCCGGTGCATAAACGACCAGGGAGAGCTTCGGCTCTCCTTACTTTTTTCTCTCCGATCTCCCCCGCAAACTGAAAAATCTGTAATGATGTAAGGCGTTAAAATAATTACAAGGAACGACCTGCCCATGGCGCATTCACACTCGCATACTCCCGCTGATGCCAACGCCCGTCGCCTGTTGCTGGCCTTTGTCGTTACCGCTGTTTTTATGGTTATCGAAGTGGTTGGCGGCCTGGTGTCCGGCTCTCTGGCGTTGCTTGCCGATGCCGGCCATATGCTGACCGACGCCGCTGCGCTGCTTTTTGCGTTATTAGCGGTCTATTTTGCGCGCCAGCCACCCAGTGCGCATCGCACGTTTGGCTGGTTGCGTCTGACCACGCTGGCAGCGTTCATAAATGCACTGGCGCTGGTGCTGATTACCGTGTGGATTGTCTGGGAAGCGATTCAGCGTTTCACCCATCCGCAACCCGTTGCAGGTTTGACCATGATGGTTATCGCGATTGCGGGACTTGTGGCCAATGTGCTGGCGTTCTGGTTACTGCACCGGGGGAGCGAAGAGAAGAACCTCAATGTCCGCGCCGCCGCGCTGCATGTGCTGGGTGACTTACTGGGTTCTGTTGGTGCCATCGCTGCAGCGCTGGTGATTTTGTTCACTGGCTGGACACCGATTGACCCGATACTCTCGGTGCTGGTTTCTGCGCTGGTGTTACGCAGTGCATGGCGGCTAATGAAAGAGAGCGTTAACGAACTGCTGGAAGGTGCGCCGGGCTCGATGGATATTGGCGCGTTGCAGCGACATCTGAGACGCGCAATCCCGGAGGTACGCGATGTTCATCACGTACATGTCTGGCTGGTCGGCGAAAAACTGCTCATGACGCTGCATGTACAGGTGATCCCACCGCGCGATCATGACAAGTTGCTGGGTGAGATCCACCACTTTCTGGCGCATCATTATGAGATAGAGCATGCGACGGTACAGATGGAGTACCAGCCCTGTAGTGGGCCAGATTGCCATCTGGGCGAGACGCAGCCTGACCACCACCATTCACACTCACATTAATGCGAAAGCGCGTGAGAACCCCGCTCACGCGCGCTATTAATCCACATCCTGCTGCCGTTAAGGGCGATAAAGGTCAGGATCAGATATTCCAGTGACATCGCCCAGACGCCCTGCAGCGCGAAGATCACTACGCTTATCACGTTAATCACCACCCACAGCAGCCAGTTCTCAACGTATTTGCGCGTCATCAGGATCATCGCCACGATGGAGAGCACCATCATGCTGGAGTCCCAGAACGGGAACGCATCGGGCTGCAATTGCGGCATGATCACCTTCAGCCCCAACACTTGCATGACGGCAACGGCGATTTTCGTCAGGAAAGCAAAGACCGGATCGATAAAGAAGGTCATCAAGCCTATCGCTACAACACATACCGCCAGCCAGCTCATCGCTTTGGGTAACGGCAGCCAGCGGATTTGCAATTCGGCTTCATTCTGCGAGGTTTGCCGCGACCAGGCATACCAGCCATAAATGTTGGCGGCAAAGAAAAACAGCTGCAGCAGTAAGCTGGCATACAGTTGGATCTGGAAGAAAATAATCGCAAACAGCGTGACGTTGATCAGACCAAACGCGTAATTGCTGATCTTCTCAAGGCTGGCAAGCCAGATGCACAATAAGCCTGCCAGTGTGCCTGTGGCTTCAATCCATGACAGATCGTACCCGCCAGTGCCAATCGGAATATGCACCAGGATATTCTGTGTACTAAAAAAATCCATTCTTTCCCCACAGCGTATTACTACGCATTGATTATTCACTAAGAACGTAGTGTAGCCGCAAAATCCAGCATGCGGTTAAGCGGCAACAGCGCGCCTTCACGTAGCGCGGCATCAACGTGGATTTCATGCTCCGCACCACCGTTTTCCAGGCTTTCAGCGATCGCTTTTAGACCGTTCATCGCCATCCACGGACAATGCGCGCAACTGCGACAAGTTGCCCCCTCTCCTGCCGTAGGCGCTTCCAGCAACTCTTTTTCCGGCACGGCTTGCTGCATTTTATAAAAGATACCGCGATCGGTCGCGACGATAAGTTCCTTATTTGGCAGCGTTTTTGCCGCGGCAATAAGCTGGCTGGTTGAGCCGACAGCATCTGCCAGGTTCACGACTGACTGCGGTGATTCTGGATGCACGAGGATGGCAGCATCAGGATAAAGCGCTTTCATGCGCGTTAGCGCTTGCGTTTTAAATTCGTCATGTACGATGCACGCGCCCTGCCAGCACAGCACATCCGCGCCGGTCTGTTTTTGTACATAGTTGCCAAGATGACGATCCGGAGCCCAGATAATTTTCTCGCCAAGGCTGTCGAGATGCTCGATCAACTCCACCGCAATACTTGAGGTCACAACCCAATCGGCACGCGCTTTCACAGCCGCAGAGGTGTTGGCGTAAACCACCACGGTACGATCCGGGTGTGCATCGCAAAAAACGCTGAACTCCTCGATTGGGCAGCCAAGATCAAGCGAGCATTCCGCATGCAATGTCGGCATCAGGATGGTTTTTTCCGGGCTGAGGATTTTGGCGGTTTCCCCCATAAAACGTACGCCTGCTACCAGCAGCGTTGAGGCGGAATGTCTGGCACCGAAACGCGCCATCTCCAGCGAATCAGAGATACAACCGCCCGTCTCTTCCGCCAGTTGCTGAATTTCCGGGTCGGTATAGTAGTGCGCAACCATCACCGCATCTCGCTCTTTGAGCAAGCGCTTGATTTTCTCGCGGTAAAACTGCTTCTCGTGCAGGTTTAGCGGTGTGGGTTTTGGCGGAAACGGATAGATTGCGGTTTCAGGATCAAACATTACGCTCATCATGCTTACTCGTTTTGCTTGCTTAACTTAATTACCAGAACAACGCAAATGCGTGACGTCATTAGCGCTCCGGTGTTTTATATACTAAACAAGATAGCTGATTGAGCAAAAAATGTCGTGGGAAATTTTGCGAGAGTGTGGAAAGCAGAAAAGGGCCGCCAGCGCCGTTTTACATGGATGGGTCGTGCAGGATGACTCGCTTCGCTCGCACTTAGGGTCGTCGTCGCAAGCGGCTCCGTTGTCTCACTGCGTTCGACTCGAATCTGCTGCAGAGTTACTCGTCTCATCCTGAGACTCGCCCTGCGGGCCAACGCTGCGCGTTGTTCAAAATTATTCCCGACAATTTTGTCGAATCTTCAATTTGAGCAGATAGCAAAAAAGCGCCGCCAGCGCCATTTTTACATTGGTGGGTCGTGCAGGATGACTCGCTTCGCTCGCCCTTCGGGTTGTCACCGCAAGCGGCTCCGTTGTCTCACTACGTTCGACTCGAACCTGCTGCAGAGTTACTCGTCTCATCCTGAGACTCGCCCTACGGGCCAACGCTGCGCGTTGTTCAAAATTGTTCCCGACAATTTTGTCGAATCTTTAAGTTGAGCAGATAGCAAAAAAGCGCCTTTAGGGCGCTTTTTTACATTGGTGGGTCGTGCAGGATTCGAACCTGCGACCAATTGATTAAAAGTCAACTGCTCTACCAACTGAGCTAACGACCCTTTCGGGATTGTTCTTCGAAGTTAACCAGCACCAACGTGATGTTAAAGTGGTGGGTCGTGCAGGATTCGAACCTGCGACCAATTGATTAAAAGTCAACTGCTCTACCAACTGAGCTAACGACCCATACGGGTAGCGACTTCGAAGATAATTTTAGTATGACCACATTAAGTGGTTGATCGTGCAGGATAGTTCGGTTTTAGCCGGACGCTACTGACGCAACGTTATCCTTCACGTTTAACATCATTACAGGGATGTTAAATTGGTGGGTCGTGCAGGATTCGAACCTGCGACCAATTGATTAAAAGTCAACTGCTCTACCAACTGAGCTAACGACCCGAGTGGTGGGTGATGACGGGATCGAACCGCCGACCCCCTCCTTGTAAGGGAGGTGCTCTCCCAGCTGAGCTAATCACCCGATACTACGCTGGATACTACTTTAAGCGGTATTCGTGAGGATGCTTAGGCTTTTGCCCGGCCCAAGGGCCGTTGCTACGCAACGCTATCCTTCACGCTTAACATCTTCGCCAGGATGTTAAAGTGGTGGGTCGTGCAGGATTCGAACCTGCGACCAATTGATTAAAAGTCAACTGCTCTACCAACTGAGCTAACGACCCACTTTCGCATTGCTTCAGGTCTGTGTGATATCCCTTGGCAACGGCGGCATATATTACTGATTTAAGAACTCAGCGCAACAACAATTTCGATGTATATCACTTAACTGCTTATGATTCATGCGACAAGACCAGAAAAAGCTCGATTTCTGGTCTTGTGGTATGCATTACATCGAACCAAGACGTTTTTGCGCTTGTTTCGCACCCTCGGTGCCAGGGTATTTACTGACCACCTGCTGGTAGACCGCCTTCGCTTTTGCTGCATCCCCTTTGTCTTGCATAATCACACCGACCTTGTACATAGCGTCTGGCGCTTTAGGCGACTTCGGAAAATTTTTCACCACTGAAGCGAAGTAATAAGCAGCATCGTCTTTTTTACCCTTGTTGTAATTCAACTGACCGAGCCAGTAGTTGGCATTCGGTATGTAGGTTGAATCAGGATACTTTTTGACGAAATTCTGGAATGCAGCGATAGCATCTTCCTGGTGGGCTTTATCCTGCACCAGCGCAACCGCCGCATTGTAATCGGTATTAGCATCACCGCTTTGTACGGGCGCGCCACTGGTTGTCGCCCCCGTATTTGCACCAGCATCCGCTGCCGGAGCCTGCGTTGCCGCACCGCTCTGATCGCCGGACGTCTGCTGCGTCTGTCCCGCCGCACCGCCACTGCTAAGATTGCCTATCTGCTGCAAAATTTGCTGTTGGCGTTCAACCACCTGGTTCAATTGATACTGATTTTCCTGGATTTGCCCACGAAGCGTATCAATATCGGCCTGATTATCGGAGAGTTGTTGCTGGAGTTGAGTTAAAAGCTGGCTGTGAGCATTGGAAATACGCTCGAGTTGAGTGACGCGGTCTTCGACCGAGCCTGAGCCGACACTACTGATTGGCGCCTGAGCATTAGCGGCCCAGGGGGCCGCTATGCCAACCAGTAACGACAGACTCAACAGATGATGTCTGAAGTTACTGCTCATGCAATTCTCTTAGTAAACCAGTACGGCGCGACGGTTTTTAGCGTAAGCCGCTTCGTCGTGACCCAGTACTGCAGGTTTTTCTTTACCGTAAGAAACGATGGAGATCTGGTCAGCGGAAACGCCTTTACCCTGCAGATACATTTTAACGGCGTTAGCACGACGTTCGCCCAGGGAGATGTTGTATTCCGGAGTACCACGTTCGTCAGCGTGACCTTCAACGGTAACTTTGTAGGACGGGTTGCTACGCAGGAAGTTAGCGTGAGCATCCAGCATCGCTGCGAAGTCAGAACGGATGTCATACTTGTCCAGATCGAAGTAAACAATGTTGTTCTGCTGCAGCTGTTGCATTTGCAGACGCGCTTGTTCTTCGGAGGACATGTTGCCGCTACCGTTCATGCCAGTGCCAGCACCCATCATGCCTTCGCCGCTCTGGTCACTTGCATTCTTGTGAGAAGAACATGCAGCGATCGCCATTACAGGCAGAGCCAGCATCAGGCCTTTCAGCACTTTGTTCAGTTGCATTTCTTTGATTCCTTTATAATCAATTATTTATTATTACAGATACGGAGACCAGGCAGGGAATTTAACCTGTCCATCAGTCGCCGGAATACGCGCTTTGAAACGCCCATCTGTAGAAACCAGATTCAGCACGGATCCCATCCCCTGAGAAGAGCTGTAGATTACCATTGTGCCGTTTGGTGCCAGACTTGGCGTTTCATCCAGGAACGTTGACGTCAGAACCTGTACGCCACCCGCTTCCAGATCTTGTTTAGCGATGTGCTGCTGACCACCGTCAGAGCTAACCATCACCATAAATTTGCCGTCGCTGCTGATATCCGCGTCCTGGTTCTGCGAACCCTGCCAGGAGATACGCTGTGCTGCGCCGCCATTAATACCCACTTTATAAACCTGCGGACGCCCAGCCTGGTCAGAGGTGAAAGCCAGTGTCTGGCTATCAGGGAACCAGGTCGGCTCCGTGTTGTTGCTGCGACCATCGGTCACCTGACGGATCTGGCCAGAGCCGATATCCATGACGTAAATGTTCAGGCTACCGGTTTTCGACAGTGCGAATGCCAGTTTAGAACCGTCCGGAGAGAACGCCGGCGCACCGTTGTGACGCGGGAACGAAGCAACCTGACGAACACTGCCGTTAGCCAGTGTCTGGATAACCAGTGCAGAACGACCACTTTCAAACGTCACGTATGCCAGTTTGGAGCCATCTGGTGACCATGCCGGAGACATCAACGGCTGCGGAGATTTATGCACCAGGAACTGATTGTAACCATCATAGTCGGAAACGCGCAGTTCATACGGGAACTGGCTGTTCGCCGTCTGCACAACGTAAGCGATACGAGTACGGAACGCACCTTTAATGCCGGTCAGTTTCTGGAATACTTCGTCACTGGCAGCGTGAGCGGCGTAACGCAGCCATTGTTTGTTCACTTTAAAGGAGTTTTGTGCCAGTACGGTTCCCGGTGCGCCACCGGTATCCACCAGTTGGTAAGCAACATTGTAGCTGCCGTCAGGATTCGGGGTCACCTGGCCGACCACCACCGCATCAATGCCCAGCGCTGACCATGCGGCTGGCTGTACTTCCTGAGCACTGCCAGGCTGCTGCGGCAGACGTGAACGATCGAGTGGATTGAATTTGCCGCTGTTGCGCAGATCCGCAGCAACGATACCGCCTGCATCCTCAGGCGCAGCGCCAGGGCCAGCCCACTGGAAAGGCACGACGCCGATCGGGCGTGCCGAGTCCACCCCCTGGGTGATCTCGATACGTACTTCTGCGTGCAGCACAACTGCCCACAGCATCAGAAAACCAAATGCAACACGTAATGCCTGCTTCATCATATCTCCCTTATCCGGGCGGAAAACCCGCGATAATTTAGCAGAATTTTAACAAACTCAATAAGACAAAACTACCCACGTCAGGACACCTTCTGCACGATCTCCCCCGCAGATTGCGAGGGAAAGTGTACCTTAAGGTTTAAAGTCCAGCGGCGCATTTTTGAACACTTCGTATACAGCCTGGCTTGGCGGTTTCGGCATTTTTGCCTGTCGCGCTGCAGCAAGTGCAGCCTGGCAAAGCGCCGGATCGCCACCTTCCGACTGAATATCTAACAGCATACCGTCTGGCGCCAGTTTGACACGTAACGTACAGGTTTTCCCCGCATAGGAGGAGGCGTCATAGAAGCGGCTTTCGATAGCCGATTTAATCTGCCCTGCATAGTTATTAATGTCTGCACCTGACGCGCCATTGTTCTTAGTGTTACCAGAACCGGCGGGCGCTGCATTATTCCCTTTCGCTCCACCACCCGTTTTCGGTGCATTCTTACCGGAGCTTAAATCGCCAAACAGATCGTCAACGCCAGCGGCATCCGCTTTCTGTGCTGCCGCTTTCTTGGCTGCTGCGGCCTTCTCTGCAGCCGCTTTTTTGTCGGCTGCCGCTTTTGCCGCCACGGCTTTCTTCTCAGCGGCGGCTTTTTCCGCTGCTGCTTTCTCAGCGGCAGCTTTTTCAGCGGCGGCCTTCTCTGCTGCAGCGGCTTTTTCAGCCGCTGCTTTCTCGGCGGCGGCTTGTTTAGCCGCTTCAGCCTGCGCTTTCTTCGCGACTTCCGCTTCGGCTTTTTTCTTCGCATCAGCAGCCGCTTTCGCGGCTTCCGCTTCGGCTTTTTTCTGTGCGTCAGCGGCCGCTTTCGCGGCTTCGGCTTCCGCTTTTTTCTGTGCGTCGGCAGCCGCTTTCTTCGCCGCTTCTTCCGCTGCTTTTGCCTGCGCGTCAGCTTTTGCTTTTGCGTCAGCGGCGGCTTTCGCGGCAGCCTCTTCAGCTTGTTTCTGCTGCTGTTGAGCCTGTTTTGCCGCCTCTTCCGCTTTTTTCTGCTGTTCAGCCTGTTCGCGTGCCGCTTCTTGCGCCTGCAAACGTTCCTGCTCCAGCTGTTTTAAATGCTCCTGCTCGGCGGCCTGTTTTTCACGCAGTTCTTCCGCTTGCTGTTGCGCCTGTTTTTCACGCTGCTCTTTAGCGCGCTGCGCACTGGCTTGCTGCTGCTGTTGGCGATTGTAATTTTCCACCACAGCGCCCGGATCGACCATCACCGCATCAATCGCAGAGCCACCGCCGCCGCCTGAAGAAGCATCAATATGCTCATCAAACGAGCTCCAAATCAGCAGCGCCACAAGGATTACGTGCAGCACAGCTGAAATGATTATTGCTCGCTTAAGCTTGTCGTTTTGTACGGTTGCCTTTGACACTCTCGGTTCCCAAAAACTGTCCGCCTGTTAAGCCGGTGATCAGATAGGCTGCGTCATCAAGCCGACTGATTTAACACCCGCGCTATGTAACAGGTTCAGCGCTTTAATGATTTCATCGTACGGCACATCTTTCGCCCCGCCGATTAAGAACACGGTTTTCGGATTGGACTGCAGGCGACGCTGCGCCTCCGCAATCACCTGCTCCGGCGGCAGTTGATCCATACGATCTTTTTCCACCACCACGCTGTACTGTCCGACACCGGAAACCTCAATAATGACCGGAGGGTCGTCATTGGTGCTGACGGTTTGCGACTGTGTCGCATCCGGCAGATCAACCTCAACGCTTTGCGTAATGATCGGTGCCGTCGCCATAAAGATCAGCAGCAGCACCAACAACACGTCCAGTAACGGTACTATGTTGATTTCAGACTTGAGGTCACGACGGCCTCGTCCACGCGATCTGGCCATGGCTTACTCCTTGTTGCTGTCGCTGCTGGCAAATGCCTGGCGATGCAGAATAGCCGTGAACTCTTCCATAAAGTTGTCGTAATTCAGTTCCAGTTTGTTCACGCGCTGGTTCAGTCGGTTGTAAGCCATAACCGCTGGAATAGCAGCAAACAGACCGATGGCTGTTGCGATCAACGCTTCGGCGATACCTGGCGCAACCATTTGCAACGTCGCCTGCTTCACCGCACCCAGCGCGATAAAGGCGTGCATGATCCCCCATACCGTACCGAACAGACCAATATACGGGCTGATAGAACCCACGGTACCAAGGAAAGGAATGTGGTTTTCCAACGTTTCCAGTTCGCGGTTCATCGAAATACGCATCGCTCTTGATGCCCCTTCAACAATCGCTTCTGGCGCGTGGCTGTTAGCGCGGTGCAGGCGAGCAAACTCTTTGAAACCGCTATAAAAAATTTGTTCCGAGCCGCTTAGATTATCGCGGCGTCCCTGGCTTTCCTGATACAAACGAGACAGTTCAATACCGGACCAAAACTTGTCTTCAAAGGCTTCCGCTTCACGCCCTGCAGCGTTGAGGATGCGCGTTCTCTGGATGATGATTGCCCAGGATGCGATAGAAAAACCAATCAAAATCAACATGATAAGTTTGACCAGAAGGCTAGCCTTCAGGAACAAATCAAGGATGTTCATGTCAGTCACTGCTTAAACTCCGCGACAATAGACTTGGGAAGCGCACGAGGCTTCATTAAGAGTGGATCAACACAGACAATTAGCACTTCAGCTTCGTTCAGCACTTTATTCTCTGCGTTGACAATCCGCTGCGAGAAAACCATCGAGGTCCCGCGCATTGATGTAACTTCCGTTTGGACTTCGAGCATGTCGTCGAGTCTGGCGGGTGCAAAATACTCCAGCGTCATTTTGCGTACCACGAATGCAACGCGCTCAGCCAACAGAACCTGTTGGCTAAAGTGATGGTGGCGCAGCATCTCAGTGCGGGCTCTTTCATAAAAAGCAACGTAGCTGGCGTGGTAAACCATGCCACCGGCATCGGTATCCTCGTAATAGACCCGAACCGGCCATCGAAACAGCGTTGTATTCACTTTACATCCCGGTAATGCAAAAAAAGTTAGAGCTTTTAAACTTCGCTACTATACGCGCGGGCAAGAGGCTTTGGAATGGGTTGAGGTAAACAGAGAGTAAAAATTTATGGGCTTTTGCAAGCCCATGAGGATAACGGATATTTCTTATTCAAACGAAGAAAAAAACAAGTCCCGCAAGCAGGGCCAGAAAAGCGACTGGCGGGCAGAAAAAACCCTGCCAGTGAAGCGCGCGCGGGCGAAAACCGACACCATGAACAACACCGGCGCATACCGCCCACATTAATAACAGCCCGTGCCAAATCTCCAGCTCGCTGGTTTTGGCCGCGAAACGGGAGGGATCCCAGAAGATACAGCCCGCCAGCAGTAATGCCATTATTAAGGAAAGGGCCCTTAACGGGCCCTTATCCATTACCGCATACAGGTTTGCGATAATTTTTTCCATCAGTGTTCTTCTTTCCCGGCTTTGGTCGCTTCAACATGTTCCAGCGCCAGCGCGGTAATCACTCCAAAAGCACAGGCAAGAAGCGTTCCTAAAATCCATGCGAAATACCACATATTTTGCTCCTTACTTAGTACATAGAGTGGGTGTTGCTTTCAATGTGCTCTTTGGTGATGCGACCAAACATTTTCCAGTAACACCAGGTGGTGTACAGCAGAATGATCGGCACAAAGACCAACGCCACATAAGTCATCAGGTTCAACGTCAACTGAGTCGATGTCGCATCCCACATGGTCAGGCTTGCTTTCAGCATGGTGCTTGACGGCATGATGAACGGGAACATGGCGATACCAGCAGTCAGGATGATGCATGCCAGCGTCAGTGAAGAGAACACGAACGCCCAGGCGGCTTTATCGAGACGCGCCGTCAGCACGGTCAGCAGTGGCAACACCACACCCAGCGCCGGCACAAGCCACAGCACAGGCATGTTGTTGAAATTGGTCAGCCAGGCTCCAGCCTGTACCGCCACTTCTTTGGTTAACGGGTTAGACGCTGCGTGATGATTCATCACGGAAGTCACCACGTAACCATCGATACCGTAAACCACCCATACACCGGCCAATGCAAAGCAAACCAGTGTAACCAGCGCAGCAATCTGTACCGTTGCACGAGCACGCAGATGCAGTTCGCCGACGGTACGCATTTGCAGATAAGTCGCGCCCTGGGTCAGGATCATCGCCACGCTCACCACGCCTGCCAACAGACCAAACGGGTTCAGCAACTGGAAGAAGTTACCGGTGTAGAACAGGCGCATATCGTTATCGAGGTGGAACGGCACGCCTTGCAGCAGGTTACCGAATGCCACACCGATCACCAACGGCGGTACAAAGCTGCCGATGAAGATGCCCCAGTCCCACATGCCACGCCAGCGCATATCTTCAATCTTCGAGCGGTAGTCAAAACCAACCGGACGGAAGAACAGTGAAGCCAGCACCAGGATCATCGCCACATAAAAACCGGAGAAAGCGGCAGCGTAAACCATCGGCCAGGCAGCAAACAACGCGCCACCGGCGGTGATCAGCCAAACCTGGTTACCGTCCCAGTGCGGCGCGATGGAGTTGATCATCACGCGGCGTTCGGTGTCGCTACGACCAAGCACACGGGTCAGCATACCCACGCCCATGTCGAAGCCATCGGTGACCGCAAAACCAATCAGCAGAATGCCAACCAGCAGCCACCAGATAAAACGTAATATTTCATAATCAATCATTTGACGACTCCTGTCTTAGCGTGCCGGCTGAGAAGCCACGGTGGACTGCTCGTAGTGATAGCGACCTGTTTTCAGACTGCTCGGCCCAAGGCGAGCAAATTTGAACATCAGGAACACTTCCGCCACCATAAACAGCGTATAAAGGCCGCAAATCAGAATCATGGAGAACAGCAGATCGCCAACGGTCAGCGATGAGTTCGCAACCGCGGTCGGCAGCACTTCACCAATCGCCCACGGCTGACGGCCGTACTCTGCAACAAACCAACCCGCTTCAATAGCAATCCACGGCAGCGGGATACCATACAGCGCAGCGCGCAGCAGCCATTTTTTCTCACCGATGCGGTTACGAATCACGGTCCAGAAAGAAGCACCGATAATCAGCAGCATCAGTACGCCAGCGGCCACCATCAAACGGAACGCGAAGTACAGCGGTGCAACGCGTGGGATAGAGTCTTTAGTCGCTTGCTTGATCTGCGCTTCTGTCGCGTCAGCCACATTCGGCGTATAGCGTTTCAGCAGCAGGCCATAACCAAGATCTTTCTTGATGTTATTGAACTGGTCACGAATGGCCTGATCGGTAGAACCTGCGCGCAGTTGCTCCAGCAACTGATACGCTTTCATACCGTTACGGATGCGCTCTTCATGCTGCACCATCAGATCTTTGAGACCAATAACCGGGGTATCAACAGAACGGGTCGCGATGATGCCCAGCGCGTATGGGATCTGGATAGCAAATTTGTTTTCTTGCTTATCCTGGTCCGGCACGCCAAACAGGGTAAACGCCGCTGGTGCAGGCTGAGTTTCCCATTCGGCTTCAATCGCAGCCAGTTTGGTTTTTTGCACGTCGCCCATTTCGTAGCCGGATTCATCACCCAGCACGATAACAGACAGCACCGCAGCCATACCGAAGCTAGCAGCGATAGCAAAAGAGCGTTTAGCGAAAGCAATGTCGCGCCCGCGCAGCAGGTAGTAGGAACTGATACCAAGAATGAAGATCGCGCCACAGGTGTAACCCGAGGCCACAGTGTGAACGAATTTCACCTGTGCAACCGGGTTAAGTACCAGTTCAGCGAAGCTCACCATCTCCATGCGCATGGTTTCAAAGTTGAAATCAGAAGCAATCGGGTTTTGCATCCAGCCGTTTGCAACCAGAATCCACAGTGCGGACAAGTTAGAGCCAAGAGCCACCAGCCAGGTCACTGCCATGTGCTGTACTTTGCCCAGACGATCCCAACCGAAGAAAAACAGACCTACAAACGTTGACTCGAGGAAGAAGGCCATCAAACCTTCAATGGCCAGCGGCGCACCGAAGATATCCCCAACATAATGGGAATAGTAAGACCAGTTAGTCCCGAACTGGAACTCCATGGTCAGACCGGTAGCCACGCCCAGTGCGAAGTTGATACCAAACAACTTGCCCCAGAACTTGGTCATATCTTTATAAATCTGTTTGCCGGAGAGGACGTAGACCGTTTCCATAATTGCCAGCAGAAACGCCATACCAAGCGTCAGTGGCACAAACAGAAAGTGGTACATCGCGGTCAAGGCAAACTGTAAGCGCGACAGTTCGACTATATCTAACATTATGACTCCTTGCTCATCGCATGAAGACTCCGAGAGTAAACCCCCGTTAGCGAAGGTTCACACGCATGCCCCAATACAAAATTGCTGCACTGTTTTATTCACATCACATAAAGCGTGGCAATGAATGAAAAAAGTTACAACCAGGTTAATAAAAAACTCGAATTGATCTCACGCATATATTACTCCGTAAAACCCTTACAATAAAAAGGTTTTTATTGAGTTAGTTTTACGTTTTTCGACAGTGATCAATTTATAGCGAATTTACTACTTTTGCACCAATTTGATCGGCGACAATTTAACGATTTTCAGCTTCTTTTCCAAGCTTTTAAATATTGATTTAAATCAATTTTATTCGGTATTGTTAATTTTGTATCCGATGTATAACCGCAGTAAAAACATTGTTAACGACATGTTCATTTTAACGCCATCCATGGTTATCAATCGGCGGTTAAAGATAAATAATGGCGACTTTATTTAACGTTTATCATTCATGTAAAAAATGAGACAACCGTGGCATCTGAAGGGCGTCGTAGAATTAAAACGGGTGGTTATCTTGTTTATTTTACAATTATTTCACTTACACGATTATCAGACTTAACACCGCTCAGTGATTATTCTTGCTATTTCCTGGCACACGAATACCCTTTTATTTTACAGGTTATTATTAACAAGCATCCAGCGCCGGGTTGCGACCCAGACGATAAGCGCCAGCAAAGTTACTGCTGCGCCAAGCAAACAAACACCCTGCCAGCCGAAAACAGCATACACCGCCGTCGTTGCCATCGCGCCCAACCCGCTGCCGATGGCGTAAAACAGCATATATAACGCCACCAGTCTGCCGTGCTGAGATGCGTCGGTACGCAAAATCAGGCTTTGATTTGTGACATGTAAGGCCTGCCCGCCGAGATCGAGCAAAACAATGCCCACGATCAGCAACGGTAAAGAGTATTCCAGCCGTGACAGCGGCCACCACGCCAGAAGTAGCAAGAGGAGCGCCAGCATACTTGTGCGCTGCGCATTACCGCGATCTACTTCACGCCCGGCTTTTGCTGCCGCCAGCGCGCCCGCAACGCCCGCCAGGGCAAACAAGCCAATTACCGTATGGGAGAAACCAAACGGTGCCGCACTTAACGGCAGCACCATTGCGCTCCAGAAAATATTAAAGGCGGCAAACATCAACAACGCCAACACACCACGGATTTGCAGGACGCGATCCGTACGTAGCAGCCCCAGCATCGAGGCCATCAAACGCAACCAGCCGACAGAAATCATCGTGCTGCGAATGACGGGTAACCAGCGCCAGCAACTGCACCAACAATAACCGGCGTCGCTCAACAAGATCGCCCAGTGGCACTAACAGCAGTAATGCCAGCGCCGATCCCACTTGTGTTGCCGTCACTACACCGCCGACAGCCGCCTGGCTGATCCCAAAGCTTTGCGCCAGTGCATCCAGCAATGGCTGCGCGTAATAGACATTCGCTACACATAAACCGCTGGCTATCGCAAACAGAGCGATTAAGCCACGTGGCGTTGCCTGCGTATTTTTATTCATAGCCTCAACCTGGTTGCAAAGTGAAACTGGTTGAAGCGTAGGCAATCTAGTTTTAAAATGCAACCAAAATAACAAACAGGAAACTCGCTATGGCACTGAATTCTCAACCTTGCCCGGTCGCGCGTTCTGTCGATTTGATTGGCGATCGCTGGGCATTGCTCATCGTACGTGATGCTTTCGATGGCGCGCGGCGTTTTGGCGACTTTCAGCGAGGTCTTGGCGTGGCGCGCAACATTCTTACCGACAGGCTACGAAAACTGGTTGATGCGGGTATTTTCACCACGCAACCCGTATCAGATGGCTCTGCATATCAGGAGTATGTGCTGACAAAAAGAGGCGAGTCGTTGTTTCCGGTGGTCGTGGCGTTACGCCAGTGGGGCGAACAGCATCTTTTCGCGCCAAACGAGCCGCATTCAGTATTGATCGATAGCCAAAGCGGAGAAGCCATTCCCCCGATGCAACCGCAAGCGGCAGACGGGCATCTCCTTACCGCCGCAAACACGCAGGTACGAAAACTGTAGCCATAAAAAAGGCCGCTACGGGAGCGGCCAACCATGTCGAAAGGATACTTGCTCCCCTACATGGAGGAGCAATGAGGTTTTATTTGATAACAGATTTCAGCGCTTCGCCAATATCGGCCAGGCTGCGCACGGTTTTCACGCCTGCCGCTTCCAGTGCGGCGAATTTCTCATCCGCAGTGCCTTTACCACCGGCAATGATGGCGCCCGCATGACCCATACGTTTGCCTTTCGGCGCAGTCACACCCGCGATATAACCCACCACCGGTTTGGTCACGTTTTCTTTGATATACGCTGCCGCTTCTTCTTCCGCGCTGCCGCCGATCTCACCGATCATCACAATCGCTTCAGTCTGCGGATCTTCCTGGAACAGTTTCAGGATATCGATAAAGTTTGAACCCGGGATCGGGTCACCGCCGATGCCTACGCAGGTAGACTGACCGAAACCGTAATCGGTGGTCTGTTTAACCGCTTCATAGGTCAACGTACCGGAACGGGAAACAATACCGACTTTACCAGGCTGATGAATGTGGCCAGGCATGATACCGATTTTGCACTCGCCTGGGGTGATAACACCCGGGCAGTTCGGGCCAATCATGCGTACGCCTGCTTCGTCCAGCTTCACTTTCACCGTCAGCATATCCAGCGTCGGAATACCTTCAGTAATGGTGATAATCAGTTTAATGCCCGCGTCGATGGCTTCGAGGATCGAGTCTTTACAGAACGGTGCCGGAACATAAATAACGGTAGCCGTCGCGCCAGTTGCTTCAACCGCTTCGCGCACGGTGTTAAACACCGGCAGACCGAGGTGCGTGGTGCCGCCTTTGCCCGGCGTAACGCCGCCAACCATTTGCGTACCATAGGCAATCGCCTGCTCGGAGTGGAAAGTTCCCTGGCTTCCGGTGAAACCCTGGCAGATAACTTTGGTGTTCTTATCAATCAAAACAGACATTATTTCCCCTCCACTGCGGCAACAACCTGCTGTGCTGCATCCGTCAGACTTTTCGCTGCAATAATATTCAGGCCGCTGTCCGCCAGGCGTTTCGCGCCCAGTTCAGCATTGTTACCTTCCAGGCGTACAACCACCGGTACGTTAACACCCACTTCTTCTACCGCGCCGATGATACCGTCAGCAATCAGGTCGCAACGAACGATACCGCCGAAGATGTTAACCAGCACCGCTTTCACGTTCTCATCGGAAAGGATAATTTTGAACGCTTCGGTCACGCGCTCTTTGGTCGCACCGCCGCCCACATCAAGGAAGTTCGCCGGCTCACCGCCGTGCAGTTTCACGATGTCCATGGTGCCCATCGCCAGACCTGCACCGTTGACCATACAACCGATGTTGCCGTCCAGCGCAACGTAGTTCAGCTCCCAGTGTGCCGCCTGCGCTTCGCGCGGATCTTCCTGCGATTGGTCACGCATTTCGCGCAGTTCCGGCTGGCGGAACAGTGCGTTGCCGTCAGCGCCCAGTTTGCCATCGAGGCAGATCAGGTCGCCCTGCCTGGTGATAACCAGCGGGTTGATTTCAATCAGCGCCAGGTCACGTTCAAGGAAAATGGTCGCCAGTCCCATGAAAATCTTGGTGAACTGCTGAACCTGTTTGCCTTCCAGACCCAGTTTGAACGCCAGATCGCGCCCCTGATACGGCATTGGGCCGGTCAGCGGGTCGATAGCGGTTTTGTGGATCAGGTGCGGGGTCTCTTCCGCCACTTTCTCAATTTCCACGCCACCTTCGGTGGAGGCCATGAACACGACACGGCGAGAACTACGATCAACCACCGCGCCCAGATACAGCTCTTTGTCGATATCGGTTGCCGCTTCAACCAGAATCTGGTTTACCGGCTGGCCGTTCGCGTCTGTTTGGTAAGTCACCAGGCGTTTGCCCAGCCAGTTTTCCGCGAAGGCGCGAATATCTTCTTTGCTGTTGACGACTTTTACGCCGCCCGCTTTACCACGGCCGCCTGCATGGACCTGGCATTTTACGACCCACGGGCCTGCGCCGATCTTGGATGCCGCTTCTTCTGCTTCACGCGGGGTAGTACAGGCGTAACCAACCGGAGTCGGCAGACCTGACCGGGCAAACAGTTGTTTCGCCTGATACTCGTGTAAGTTCATGTGTTCTATCCATCCTTCATTTAATTTGTCACGCCGGATGACGGCCTACAAAGCAGGTGTTCGTTATAGTGGCCCGGCAACGGACGTCGCCGGGCTAAGGACACTAGACGTCCAGCAGCAAGCGAGTCGGGTCTTCCAGCAGCTCTTTAATGGCCACCAGGAAACCAACAGATTCGCGACCGTCAATCAGACGGTGATCGTAAGAGAGCGCCAGGTACATCATCGGCAGGATCTCGACCTTGCCATCAACCGCCATCGGGCGATCTTTAATGGCGTGCATGCCAAGGATCGCGCTCTGCGGCGGGTTGATGATCGGCGTCGACATCAGCGAACCGAACACACCGCCGTTGGTGATGGTGAAGTTACCGCCTGTCAGATCCTCAACAGTCAGCTTACCGTCACGGCCTTTCACGGCTAACTCTTTGATTTTTTTCTCGATGTCGGCCATTCCAAGCGTATCGACATCACGCAGCACCGGTGTTACCAGACCACGCGGTGTGGACACCGCCATGCTGACATCGAAATAGTTGTGGTAAACCACGTCATCGCCATCGATGGACGCGTTCACTTCCGGGTAGCGTTTCAGCGCTTCAACCACCGCTTTCACGTAGAAAGACATAAAGCCAAGGCGGATACCGTGACGTTTTTCAAACGCGTCACCGTACTGCTTACGCAGATCCATAATCGGCTTCATGTTGACTTCGTTGAACGTCGTCAGCATGGCGGTGGAATTTTTCGCTTCCAGCAGACGTTCAGCAACGCGTTTGCGCAGACGAGTCATCGGCACACGTTTTTCTGTACGCCCAGCCACCGGCGCCACCGGGCTGCTCACCGAAGCGGTAGCCGGTTTTTCTTCTTTCGCTGGCGCTTTCGCCAGATGTTTCTCAACATCTTCGCGCGTAATACGGCCACCCACGCCCGTGCCTTTGATAGCGCTGGCTTCGAGGTTGTGCTCAGCCAGCAGGCGACGGATCGCCGGGCTCAGTGCGTCATTGTTTTGCTCTTCCAGCGAGGCCTGCTGGCGCTGCGCTGGTGTGGACTCTTTCTCTTCAGATTTGGCGCTGCTCTCTTTACCGGAGCTGTTGCCTTCTTTCAGGCGACCCAGGATCTGACGGGAAGTCACGGTAGTGCCTTCATCTTCCAGCACCGCGTCCAGAATACCGTCTGCCGACGCCGGTACTTCCAGTACCACTTTGTCAGTTTCGATTTCGACCAACACTTCGTCGCGTCGTACGCTATCGCCTGGTTTTTTGTGCCAGGTCGCAACGGTCGCGTCAGCAACGGACTCGGGCAGATCGGGAACAAGAATATCTACGCTACTCATTATTTATCCTTTAATTAATCGACGTTCAGCGCGTCATTTACCAGATCTTGTTGCTGTTTCTGGTGAACGGACAGGTATCCCACCGCCGGAGAGGCGGAGGCCGGGCGACCTGCATAACGCAGAGCGGCCCCAAACGGAATCACATCACGGAAGTGATGCTGGCTGCAGTACCAGGCGCCCTGGTTAAGCGGTTCTTCCTGGCACCAGACAAAATCATGTACGTGAGTGTAAGGTTTCAGCGCTTCCTGCACCGACTGGTGCGGGAACGGGTAAAGCTGCTCGATACGCACAATCGCGACATCCTTCTGGTCGTTTTTACGACGCTGTTCCAGCAGATCATAATAGACCTTACCAGAGCAAAGGATCACACGCTTAACGCCTTGCGGATCAAGATCATCCACTTCACCAATCGCCGGCATAAAGGTGCCGTTCGCCAGCTCATCCAGCGTAGAAACCGCCTGCGGATGACGCAGCAGCGACTTCGGCGACATCACTATCAGCGGGCGACGCATACCGCGCAGCGCCTGGCGACGCAGCATGTGGTAAACCTGCGCTGGAGTGGACGGTACGCACACCTGCATATTTTGTTCTGCGCACAGTTGCAGATAACGCTCCAGACGTGCTGAAGAGTGTTCCGGGCCTTGCCCTTCATAGCCGTGCGGCAGCAGCATCACCAGGCCACACATACGGCCCCATTTCTGCTCACCGGAGCTGATGAACTGGTCGATAACCACTTGTGCGCCGTTGGCGAAATCACCGAACTGCGCTTCCCAGATGGTCAGGGTGCGCGGTTCTGCGGTAGCGTAACCATATTCAAATGCCAGTACCGCTTCTTCAGAGAGCACCGAATCCCACACGCGGAACGGCCCCTGTGAATTATGCACATGGCTCAGTGGCGTATAAGTGGAACCGTTCGCCTGGTTGTGGATCACCGCGTGGCGATGGAAGAAGGTGCCGCGACCGGAGTCTTCACCGGACAAACGCACCGGGATCCCTTCATCAACCAGCGTGGCATATGCCAGTGTTTCTGCGCCGCCCCAGTCGAACAACTTCTCGCCGTTCGCCATCAACTGGCGGTCGCCGTAAATTTTCGCCACGCGGGACTGCATTTCGATGGCTTCCGGCACCGTACTGATGCGTTTTGCCAGCTCCTGCAAACGCTTCATCTCCACCTTGTTCGGGTAGCTCTCATCCCACTCGTGGTTGAGGTACGGCGACCAGGTAAAGGAGTGCATATTCATTGGACGCCATTCGGCAACCACACATTCCCCCGCATCCAGCGCATCGCGGTACAGGTTGACCATTTCGGTAGCATCTTCCAGCGTAATGGTTTTGTCCTGCTCCAGACGATCGGCGTAGATTTTGCGCGGCGTCGGGTGTTTTTTGATTTTCTGGTACATCAGCGGCTGGGTTGCGCTCGGCTCGTCGGCTTCGTTGTGGCCGTGACGGCGATAGCACACCAGGTCGATAAAGACATCGCGTTTGAAGTTATTACGGAAGTCGAGCGCCAGGCGAGTGACGAACGCCACCGCTTCCGGATCGTCCGCATTCACGTGGAAAATCGGTGCCTGCACCATTTTACCGATATCGGTACAGTATGGCGTAGAGCGCGCATCCAGCGGGTTCGACGTGGTAAAGCCCACCTGGTTGTTAATGACAATACGCACCGTGCCACCGACTTCGTAGCCGCGTGCTTTGGACATGTTCAGGGTTTCCTGCACCACGCCCTGGCCAGCAACAGCCGCGTCGCCGTGAATGGTAATTGGCAGCACTTTATTGCTGCTCGGTTCGTCAAGGCGGTCAAGACGCGCACGAACGGAACCGATAACCACCGGGCTCACAATCTCAAGGTGTGACGGGTTGAACGCCAGCGCCAGGTGTACCAGGCCGCCTTCCGTTTCAACGTCGGATGAGAAGCCCATATGGTATTTCACGTCACCGGTGCCCAGATGTTCTTTATGTTTACCGGCGAACTCGTCGAACAGATCCTGCGGCTGTTTACCCAGCACGTTAACCAGCACGTTCAGACGTCCGCGGTGCGCCATACCCAGCACCACTTCACGAGTGCCGCTCTTGCCAGCATGACGGATCATCTCTTTGAGCATCGGCACCAGCGCATCGCCGCCTTCCAGCGAGAAGCGTTTCGCACCGGGGAATTTCGCACCCAGATAACGTTCAAGACCTTCAGCAGCCGTCAGTTCAGCCAGGAAGCGTTTTTTCTCTTCGCTGCTAAAGCTGGATTTGCCGGTTGCGGACTCAATACGTTGCTGGATCCAGCGTTTCTCTTCAGTGCTGGTGATATGCATATATTCCGCACCGATCGAACCGCAATAGGTCTCTTTCAGTGCGTTAATCAATTCGCCCAGCGGCATGGTGTCTTTGCCAATCGCAAAAGAACCCACGTTATAGCTGTTCTGGAAATCCGCTTCCGTCAGATCGTGATAAGCCGGATCGAGATCGGCAACCCTTTCTTGTTGCCACAATCCCAGTGGATCGAGGTTCGCATGTTGGTGGCCACGAAAACGGTATGCGTTGATAAGTTGCAGGACTTTAACCTGCTTCACATTGGTGTCGGGGTCGGAAATAGAGGAAGAGTAACGTGAAGCATCTTTCGCCAGCTGACGGAAATAATCACGTGTTTTGGAGTGGAACTGATCCGGTTTGACTCCGGTGCCCGGTAACTGCTGGAACATAGAACGCCAGTTTGCATCTACCGAGTCAGGATCGGTTAAGAAGTCTTCATAGAGCTGTTCTATCCAACTCTGGTTAGACCCAGAGAGGTAAGAAGAGTCCAGCCAGGCTTTCATTGCGCCGTTCTGCATCGTGATCCCTTAAGCATTGTTATGCTTACTTCGCCGTGGATAACTACGACGTACACCCGTTAGCGCACGTCCCAGGGTTCACTTGCGGGCTCTTGGTGGCCCGCGAAGGAACCTTTAAAAACTGCCTAATCTTCGCTGTCCGGGCTGCGACTGCGTTGGCTGCCTTTGCTTACCTGAGTCACATAGTTAACTATGCTCCCCGGGATGCGCTCAGTTGCCGCCTTGTCTCGCACCAGACATCTCGATTATGTCTACTGTGGCGGTTTTTAAAGGTTTCCTGCTTCCTTGTTACCCGGCGGCGCTAACGCTACCGGGCAAAAAAAACATCACTATTAATGTAGGCCGGATACGCGTCAGCGCCATCCGGCACTGGCATTTATGCGCTTCGTTGCAACAACATCGACTTAATATGACCGATGGCGCGCGTCGGGTTCAGCCCTTTCGGGCATACACTGACGCAGTTCATAATGCTGTGGCAGCGGAATACGCTGAAAGCATCGCTTAAACCTTCCAGGCGGTTATCGGTTTCCGTATCGCGGCTGTCGATCAGGAAACGGTACGCCGCAAGCAGGCCAGCCGGGCCGATAAATTTGTCCGGGTTCCACCAGAACGACGGGCAAGATGTCGAGCAGCAGGCGCAGAGAATACATTCATACAAACCGTCGAGTTTTTCACGCTGCTCGGGTGCCTGCAAATGTTCTCTTGCTGGAGGATTTTGCCCATTATTCAATAAGTAAGGCTTAATCTTCTCATATTGGGCATAGAATTGTCCCATGTCCACCACCAAATCGCGGATCACCGGCAGGCCAGGCAGAGGACGAATCACAATCTTCTGTTTGCCATTACCCAGTGCAGAAATCGGAGTAATACACGCCAGGCCGTTCTTGCCGTTCATGTTCAAACCATCAGAACCGCATACCCCTTCACGGCAGGAGCGGCGGAACGACAGCGTAGGATCCTTTTCTTTCAGTTGCATTAACGCATCCAGCAGCATCATGTCACGCCCTTCTTCCCCTTCAAGCGTGTAATCCTGCATGCGCGGCGCGTCATCAACATCCGGGTTATAGCGATAAATCGAAAATTCGAGTTTCATAATCCTGTCTCCGCATTAATAAGTACGAATCTTCGGCGGGAATGCCGGACGCAGTTTCGGTTCCATATTGACGCTACGACGCGTCATGGACTCCGTTTCTGGCAGATACAGGGAATGGCACAGCCAGTTTGCGTCGTCACGATCCGGATAGTCGAAGCGGCTATGCGCGCCACGGCTCTCAGTACGGAAGTTTGCGGAGACCGCCGTTGCATACGCGGTTTCCATCAGGTTATCCAGCTCCAGGCACTCAACGCGCTGGGTGTTAAACTCGGTGGACGTATCGTCCAGACGGGCATTTTTAAGACGCTCGCGAATCACTTTCAGTTGCTCAAGCCCTTTCGCCATCGCATCGCCTTCACGGAATACCGAGAAGTTATGCTGCATACACTCTTGCAGCGCTTTGCGAATAGTGACCGGATCTTCGCCGTTGCGATTGTTGTTCCAGCGGTTGAGGCGCTCAAGTGACGCGTCAACATCAGACTCGCTGGCATCGCGCAGTGCGCCCTGCTCGGCGATTGATTCTTGTAAATGCAGACCTGCCGCACGACCAAACACCACCAGATCCAGCAGTGAGTTGCCGCCCAGACGGTTAGCGCCGTGTACCGATACGCAGGCAATTTCACCTACCGCGAACAGCCCCGGAATGACGACATCTTCGCCCTTCTCGTTCACCGTCAGCGCCTGGCCAGTTACTTTGGTCGGAATACCGCCCATCATATAGTGGCAAGTCGGGATGACCGGGATCGGCTCTTTAACCGGATCGACGTGCGCGAAGGTGCGCGACAGTTCGAGGATCCCCGGCAGGCGCGATTCCAGCACCTCTTTGCCCAGATGATCGAGTTTCAGTTTAGCGTGCGGACCCCATGGGCCGTCGCAGCCGCGACCTTCACGGATTTCGATCATGATGGAACGCGCCACCACATCACGACCCGCCAGGTCTTTGGCGTTAGGCGCATAACGCTCCATAAAGCGCTCGCCATGTTTGTTCAGCAGATAACCGCCTTCACCACGGCAACCTTCAGTTACCAGCACACCCGCACCCGCAATACCGGTCGGGTGGAACTGCCACATTTCCATATCCTGCACCGGCACGCCTGCGCGCAGCGCCATGCCTACGCCGTCGCCGGTATTGATATGCGCGTTGGTAGTGGATTGGTAAATACGGCCTGCGCCGCCGGTCGCCAGCACGGTTGCACGCGCTTTGAAGTAGACCACTTCACCGGTTTCAATACACAGTGCGGTACAACCCACCACTGCGCCATCCTGGTTTTTCACCAGATCCAGTGCATACCACTCGGAAAAAATCGTCGTGTGGTTTTTCAGGTTTTGCTGATAAAGGGTGTGCAACAGCGCATGACCGGTACGGTCCGCTGCGGCTGCCGTGCGCGCCGCCTGCTCGCCGCCGAAGTTTTTCGACTGGCCACCAAACGGGCGTTGATAGATACGACCATCATCCAGACGGGAGAATGGCAGGCCCATATGTTCCAGCTCAAGAATCGCTTCCGGGCCGGTTTTACACATATATTCAATGGCATCCTGGTCACCGATGTAATCGGAACCTTTTACCGTGTCATACATGTGCCATTCCCAGTTATCTTCATGGGTATTACCCAGCGCAACGGTAATGCCGCCCTGCGCAGATACGGTGTGAGAACGGGTTGGAAAGACTTTAGAGAGCAGCGCACAGGTTTGCCCGCTCTGGGAAATTTGCAGCGCCGCGCGCATACCTGCGCCACCGGCACCAATAACAACAGCATCAAATTCTCTGACTGGCAGTTTCATTACACACCCCACACCACAACGAATCCATAAATTACGTAAACCGCCAGTGCAATGACGATAGCCAATTGCAGAGTCAGGCGCACAGCCAGCGGTTTAACGTAGTCGGTCAACACCTGCCACATGCCAATCCAGGCATGGATCAGAATCGAAAACAGGGCCAGCAGCGTGAAGACTTTCGTGAAAGCAGAGGAGAAAAAGTCAGTCCATACCACCCAGGTCAGGTCGCCATGCGTGGCAAAAAAACCGACCATATAGAGGATGTATAACGTCAGGACGATGGCAGTAGCACGGACAAGAATAAAATCATGTACGCCGTTGCGTCCTAATGCGGAGGCGTTGCTTACCATACGAGGACTCCTGCGAGAATTGAAAGCACGACAGTAATTACAAAAGAGAGATTAGCGGAACGCTTTCCTGCTTCGAAGGTTTCTTCCAGCCAGCCAAAATCCATTAACATATGGCGAATGCCGCCCACAGCGTGATAAGCCAACGCCGTCAGGATGCCCCAGAGAATGAATTTAACGAAAAAGCTGTTCATGATGGCAGAGGCGGTCAGGAAGCCCTCTTCGGATGACAGCGACAGGCCCAATAACCACAGCAGAATGCCAACCGCCACGAAAGTAATGACGCCGGAAGCGCGGTGGAGAATGGAAGCTATAGCCGTAACAGGAAACCGAATTGTTGTCAGATCCAGATTGACAGGTCTTTGTTTTTTCACATTTTTTATCATGAATAACGCCCACATGCTATTCTTATAGTTTCCTTCCTCCGGTCTGCGTGCGGGTCAGACAGCGTCCTTTTCTATAACTGCTCGTCATGCAAAAAATTAGCTTCCAGATGCTAAACGACAGGTTACAACGCTGGGTGGCTCGGGATTGCAGGGTATTCCGGAGACCTGGCGGCAGTATAGGTCGTTCACAAAATCATTACAATTAACCTACATATAGTTTGTCGGGTTTTATGCAGAACAGTGACCCCCATCACGATAACAACATTCTTTTAAATTTTAATCATCTGATTTGACAAAAGTTAAACATTCTTGTTACAAACAACGCCAGAAAGGGCTTATAATTCGCAAAAGTTATGGGGTCTTGCTTTCACCTGAGAATAAGTTATGTAACAGTGTGATGGTATTGACCGATGTAATCAGGACAGTTATTAGTGATATACAGGTTTGATAAATTCGGACTGCTAAGACGCTGATTTGCTGTTTTTTCACTGTGTTTTCAATGTGTACTTGCACGCGCCCATCGCTCTGTACCCTGGTACCTCCTCTCAACAGAGCTGCGAGCTAAATAACAAACTGGTAACGTTGACGGACAGTTGAATGCAAATCCGGTGACTGGCGGTCTTAAGCAATAAGGCGCTAAGGAGACCGTAAATGGCTGATAAGAAAGCAACCATCACCTACAATGGTGACGCTGCTATTGAACTGGATGTGCTAAAAGGCACGCTCGGTCAGGATGTTATTGATATCCGTAGTCTCGGTTCAAAAGGGGTATTCACTTTTGACCCAGGTTTTACCTCTACCGCATCATGCGAATCGAAAATCACCTTTATCGACGGTGACGAAGGTATTCTGCTGCACCGTGGTTTCCCTATCGACCAACTGGCGACTGAATCCAACTTTCTGGAAGTCTGCTACATTCTGCTGTACGGCGAAAAGCCGACGCAGGCGCAGTTTGACGAGTTCAAACTGACTGTCACACGCCACACCATGATCCATGAGCAGATCACCCGTCTGTTCCACGGTTTCCGTCGCGACTCGCACCCAATGGCGGTGCTGTGCGGCGTGACCGGCGCGCTGGCGGCGTTCTACCATGATTCACTGGACGTTAACAATCCGCGTCACCGTGAGATTGCCGCGTTCCGCCTGCTGTCGAAAATGCCGACCGTGGCGGCGATGTGTTACAAATATTCTATTGGTCAGCCGTTCGTCTACCCGCGCAACGACCTCTCCTACGCCGGTAACTTCCTGCATATGATGTTCTCCACGCCGTGTGAACCGTATGAAGTAAACCCGGTGCTGGAACGCGCGATGGATCGCATTCTGATCCTGCACGCTGACCATGAACAAAACGCCTCAACCTCTACCGTGCGTACTGCAGGCTCTTCTGGCGCGAACCCGTTCGCCTGTATCGCCGCAGGTATCGCTTCACTGTGGGGACCGGCACACGGCGGCGCTAACGAAGCTGCGCTGAAGATGCTGGAAGAGATCAGCACCGTGAAACACATTCCGGAATTCATGCGCCGCGCCAAAGACAAAAACGATTCGTTCCGTCTGATGGGCTTCGGTCACCGTGTCTACAAGAACTATGACCCTCGCGCAACCGTGATGCGTGAAACCTGCCACGAAGTGCTGCGTGAACTGGGCACCAAAGATGACCTGCTGGAAGTGGCGATGGAGCTTGAGCACATTGCGCTCCACGACCCGTACTTTATCGAACGTAAGCTCTACCCGAACGTCGATTTCTACTCCGGTATCATCCTGAAAGCGATGGGCATTCCGTCGTCCATGTTTACCGTTATCTTCGCGATGGCGCGTACCGTGGGCTGGATTGCGCACTGGAACGAAATGCACGACGACGGCATCAAAATTGCCCGTCCGCGCCAGTTGTACACCGGTTACGAAAAACGCGAGTTCAGCTCCGATCTGAAAAAAGATTGATAGCCAACCCGCATAAAAAAACGCGCCTTCTGGCGCGTTTTTTATTTTAACGCTGGCAAGCCGGGCACCAGTAAAACGGACGGGACGACATCGTCGTTTTCTCAATTATTCCACCGCAGCGCTCGCAAGGTTCCCCTGCCCGATGAAACACCTTAAAGCGAAACAGCGCACCGTGGTGTTTCTTCTCATCCACCACACCGCGTGTCTGATATGACAAACGGGGAATATCAAGCAGCGCCTGCGACAATACATCCAGTTGTGCTTCGCTAAGCCCCGAGGCGTTATGCTGTGGCGCCAACGCGCTTTGCCAGAGGATCTCGACACGCAGGTAGTTACCGAGCCCGGCGAGAAAGGCCTGATCGAGCAATAACCCCGAAAACTGGCGACGGCGAAAACGGGGGGATAATAACCGCGCTTTCACCTGCGCCGCCGTCAGCGTCATATCCAGTACATCCGGTCCAACACGCTGCAAAAACGGATGTTGCGCCAGTTGCTCAGGCGTGAGCAGCGCGATATCCGAAGCGCTGTACAACAAAATCGCTTTATCCATCGCTTGCAGCCGCACGCGCAGCACACGATTGGTTTGTGGGATCTCGCCCGCATCAACCACCCGCCAGACACCGTAAAGCTGGTTGTGGCTGTAAAGTGTCAGCCCGCCGGAAAAATGGGTCAGGAGCGCTTTTCCCCGCGTTTCAATGTTCTCAACGCGCTGCCCCACAAGATCTGCGGCAAAACCGCTTAGGGGCGGCATGCCAAACCAGACATCCGTTAATGGCTTACCTTTAATCGCGGCTTCAAGCGTATCTGCTGCCCGGCGGATCTCCGGTCCTTCTGGCATAAAAACTCCTTGTGTTAGTCGGCGGTAATCATCACGCCACGTTGGGCAAAGGCACTGAGTAAGCGGCGGGCAAACAGCAGCGCATGTTCGCCATCGCCATGCAGGCAGACCGTTTGCGCCTGCACATCGACAAACTCACCCGTGATACTTCTCACCCGCCCTTCAAGCACCATATCCAGCGTTTGCGCCAGCGCCAGATTATCATCGTCAATCAGTGCGCCTGGCGCACTACGTGGCACCAGCCGACCATCGCGGAGGTAACCGCGATCGGCAAATACCTCCTGACGCGTGCGCAAACCATAACGCTCTCCAGCACGAATTAACTCGCTGCCCGCCAGGCCAACCAGTATCAATTCAGGATCAACGTCGTAAACCGCTCCGGCAATGGCGTCCGCCAGCGCCACGTCATCCGCCGCCTGGTTATAAAGCATACCGTGCGGTTTAACGTGGTGCAGTTTGCCGCCTTCTGCACACACCAGCGCCGCCAGGGCGCCAATTTGATACAGCGTTTGGGCATAGACGATATCGGGCGGCAGATGCATCGCCGTGCGGCCAAAGTTTTCCCGATCCGGGAAAGAAGGATGTGCCCCCACTGCCACGCCATTGCGTAGCGCTTCGCGCACACAAGTCAGCATGGTTTGCGCATCGCCTGCGTGAAACCCGCAGGCGATATTGGCGGAAGAAACAAGCTGGAGTAACGCAGCATCGTTGCCGCAGCCTTCGCCGAGATCGGCATTTAAATCAATCTTCATTGTGCAAACGCCATGCCAGTTGATCGAGGTAGATACGCTGCTCACGTCGCGCCTTCAGCGCCTCATCCAGCGAGCACTTAACAAAGTGTATCGGTTGCCCCAGCGGGATTTGCGCCAGATGGTACATATCTGCCTCGATAATGCAGGCTATCCGCGGGTAGCCGCCGGTGGTCTGGGCATCATTCATCAGCACAATCGGTTGCCCATTGGAGGGAACTTGTACGACGCCCGGCAACAAGCCGTGAGACAGCAGTTCACGCGAAGTGGTACGCACCAGCGGCTGGCCCTGTAAACGGTAACCCATGCGGTTACTCTGCGGGCTTATCTGCCACGGCAAACGCCAGAACGCCTCCTGCGAGGCGCTATCGAATTCGTGATATTCCGGCCCCGGCAAGGCGCGAATGCGGTTGCCCCACAGCAACTGTTTTACCCCTTGTTGCGTCTGAAAATGGCGGACAGGTTCGCCCAGTGGCAACACATCGCCATCGCGCAATAATCGCCCTTCCAGCCCGCCGATAGTGGTTTTGAGATCGGTGCTGACCGAGCCCATTACCGCTGGCACGGCAAAGCTACCAGCGACCGCAAGATAGCTGCGCACACCGTGCAGCGGCCTTTTCAGCACCAACCGCTGCCCGGCTTTTGCCGCAAACCGCCAGCCCGTCCACACCGCTTTGCCGTCAAGCTTCGCTTCACAACCTGCGCCAGTAAGCGCAAACCAGGCATCGCGACCAAACACCACTTCGCACTGACCAAACGTGATTTCCAGCGCCGCCGCCCCAGGCGCGTTCCCCACCAGCGCATTAGCAATCTGCAACGCGGGTTCATCCAGCGCGCCGCAGTAGCTGACGCCGGACTGGCGCAACCCGATGCGTTTGCCGCCCTGCAAAGTGGTATACATTCCCGCGTGAATAATTTTCAGCATACGCCCTCCTTGCGCGGCACAAACCGCAGCGTGTCGCCCGGACGTAATAACACCGGTTCCGGCGAGCGCGGGTTGAATAACGCCAGATCGGTACGGCCAATCAGGTTCCAGCCACCGGGCGTTTCCAGCGGATAAATGCCAGTTTGCGCACCGCCAATGGCGACAGAACCGGCAGGAACACGCACACGTGGTTCAGCACGGCGCGGTGTAGCGAGCGCTTCCGGCATTCCGCCCAGATAAGGGAAGCCGGGTTGGAAGCCAAGAAACCACACCACGTAATCGATGGAACTATGCAGCTCAACGATCTGCTTTTCCGTCATCCGGCAGTGCTCCGCCACCAATCCCAGATCCGGGCCCACGGCTTTGCCGTACAACACCGGAATCTCGATGGAGCGCGACACCGGTTCCAGCGCCTCGCTCTCTTCCCACCAGCGCTGTAAACGCTCAATCGCGTCGAGCGCCAGCGAGTGAGGATCGCGCAGCACCACCGTAATGTTATTCATGCCAGGAATGGCTTCCACCACGTCTGGCACATCCGCCAGCCGTTGCGTCAGCCCCCATATACGCTTTTGCGTCGCCAGTTGCACCGGCGGCTCCAGTTCCAGCACCACCGCGCTTTCACCTAACAAATAACACCGTGCTCGCTGCACTTGCACTCTCCTTACGCCGGATTCGGAATATCGATAAACGTGACCTCAAGATCGGTATTTTCATTCAGCCAGTCGCTGAGCGCGCGAATACCGCCACGCTCAGTGGCGTGGTGACCCGCAGAGTAGAAATGCAGCCCCTGTTCACGCGCGGAGTGGATGGTCTGTTCGGAAACTTCACCTGTGATAAACGCGTCAACGCCGAAGCGGGCAGCTTGATCAATAAAGCCCTGCCCACCGCCGGTGCACCAGGCAATACGGGTGATTTTTTCCGGCCCGGTATCACCGCACCACAGCGGCTTGCGACCAAGGCGCGCTTCAATCCATGAGGCCAGTTCCAGCCCCGGTACCGGCATCGACAATTCGCCCCATGGCAGCAACTCTTCGATTTCGCCCATCACGGTAATACCGAGCAAAGCCGCCAGTTGGGCGTTATTGCCAAGCTGTGGGTGCGCGTCGAGCGGCAGGTGCCAGCCATACAAATTGATGTCGTTCGCCAGTAACGTTTTTAGGCGGTTGCGCTTCATACCGCGGATAATTGGCGCTTCGTTTTTCCAGAAATAACCGTGGTGCACAATTACCGCGTCTGCTTGCTGACGCACTGCTTCGTCCAGCAGCGCCTGGCTTGCCGTCACGCCGGTGATAATTTTCTGTACCGTTTCCCGCCCTTCAACCTGTAGCCCGTTCGGGCCGTAATCACTGAACGCCGCACTGTTAAGTTTGTTGTTAATCAGTTTTTCCAGCTCGGTATTTTTCATCATCACTCCTTTACGCTTTACGGGCAGCTTCATAGGCCGCCAGCGTGGCGGTACGCGCCTGTTTATGGTCAACAATCGGGCGGGGATAATCGAGTTTTACCCCGTGTTTATCCGCCCAGTCCCAGGGTTGATGCACAGATTTTTCCGGCACATTGTTCAGCGCCGGCAGCCAGTGGCGAATAAACGCGCCGTCAGCATCAAAGCGTTCGCCCTGCGTGGTCGGGTTAAAAATACGAAAATAGGGAGCCGCATCGGTGCCCGTCGAGGCCGCCCACTGCCAGCCGCCATTGTTCGCGGCGAGATCGCCATCGATCAACTGCGACATAAAATAGCGCTCCCCGTGACGCCAGTCGATAAGTAAGTCCTTGACCAGGAAGCTCGCGGTTATCATCCGTAAGCGGTTGTGCATCCAGCCGGTGGCGTTCAACTGGCGCATCGCCGCATCGACAATCGGGTAACCCGTGTTGCCGCGTTGCCAGGCTTGCAGGTACCCTGCGTTTTCCTGCCACTGCACGTTATCGGTCCAGGCAATAAAAGGACGATGCTTACAGAGCGCCGGATGATAGGTCATCAGATGGCGATAAAATTCGCGCCAAATCAGCTCATTCAGCCACACCGAGCCCGGCCCGCCGTTGAGCGCCTGCGGGTGTTCCGCCAGCAGACGATGCAGACACTGACGCGGTGACAGCGCGCCAATCGCCAGAGACGCCGACAAGCGGCTGGTGCCCTCGATTGCCGGGAAATCGCGCTGCTGATCATACGCCGCCGCCTGCTGCTGGCAAAAATGACGAAGCCGTGCGATAGCGCTTTTCTCATCGGTCGGGAACAGGTTTTCATCAAAATCCTGCTGTGGGTAATCAAGTGTAATCGGTTCTGGTGCAACATCGACGCCTTCACGCGGGCGTGGCGCGGCAACACACTGGGGCAGCTCCTCTTTCAGCCGACGCAGAAAGGCGTTTTTAAAGGGCGTAAAGACTTTGTACATCTCATGATTGCCGGTCAATACGCTGCCTGGCGCCAGCATCACGCTGTCGTCAAATCCCTGGCAGGCGACATTCGGCAGCGCTTTTTCGACTGCGACGTCGCGCTGTCGTTCGTTAAATTCGTATTGATAGTTGTAAAAGAGATGGTTGATTTGCTCGCGCTCGCAGACATCCACCACCGTTTGCACGCTGTCGGTAAAATCTGCCGCTTCCCGATAAATCAACGGAATGCCCTTTTCCGCCAGCGCCTGCTGAAGGGCGTTGAGATGAGCATTGATGAACGCGGCCTGTCGAGGTGCCATGTGATGTTGCTGCCACTGTACAGGCGTAGCGATAAAGAGCGCTTTTACGCGCGCGTTATCACTGCTACAGGCAGCGGCAAGCGCAAGATTGTCATGCACGCGCAGATCCGCGCGAAACCAGACCAGATGGGTGGTCATACTGCTCCTATTATCCGTAACGTAAGCGCCGCGCCTCTGGCCGTGGAGCAAAATTGCGTTGCCTGGCCAGGGACGCCTCGGGAAATTACGCCATATAGTGTTTGAGTTATGTCACCGGTGCAAGCAGTGGCTGGGCTCTCTGGCGGTCACGATCAATCAGCATGGAAAGTGCATGCTGCTGGCGGGCGTTACACGGTTAACAAAAGCTGCCCTGCACAGGCATCAGCAGATTGATGTGGTGGCACTGCGGGGATATGTCCGGGCAGGTCGGCGCAAATGTCGCGCGGGGAGAAAGCGCTTCGGTAACGAAGGCAAACCATACATGACCGCCGACAAAGCAGACGGGTTTCCCTGAGAAACCGGCGTTGATGTCAGCAGGAATTTTCTCGCACATCACGGATCCGTTTTCTATCCGCAGTAAGTGTCGTCAAAGGCCGCAGATAAAAAAAAGCCACCGCAACTGCGGTGGCCATGAGATTTGCTGTGTGTCGTCGATTAATAAAAGTCGCAGCTCACTTTCTCTGCTTGATCCATCCACACCGGTTTTTCGCTGGTTTTTGCCCAGACGCGATGCAGATAGCTATAAAAACGTGCGCGGTCTTTCCAGAACAACATTACCGGCAAGGCCAGCACGCCCGCCAGAACGGCGAAAACACGTCGCATCAACACAATATGAGCCGGAAACGCTTTGTATGTGTCCATATTCTCTCCCCTTTGTCAGGCCGGTAAGTAACACCGGAAAATAAGTCGCCACCACGGAAGTCACTAACGTAAAACCAGGGCGGCGCTGAAATCTGGTTAAAATAGTACCGTTTTGTTTGTAATTTTACTACTCATCCGACCACTATTTTTTGTCAATATAAGCTTTATTTACATCGAGCCGGTAAATAAGTTACAAAACGGTTAAATTAATACTAACCATCAGTTAAATTGTGGATTATTCGTTGTTCATTGCCGCCAGGTCGATGGCATTGCATCTATCCGCACTACACCGCCTGTTCAGTCCGCCCGATTTTTATATTTTTTTTACATCTCTCCCGCCGATTTTTGCGAAATCTTTGCGCCAAAAATTCTACTTTTTCTGCACATCGTTAAATCACCCCGGAGGTGAATTGTGAGTGCAGGCGTAGTCATCGGCATCGTGCTGGTTTTCCTGTTATTGGGCTATTTGGTTTATGCCCTGATCAACGCGGAGGCTTTCTGATGGCCGCTCAGGCGTTTCTTCTGGTTGCCAGCTTTCTGCTGGTATTGTTTCTCCTCGCGCGCCCGCTGGGTTCGCTGCTGGCGAAAATGATCGCCGGTCAGCCGCTTCCCGGCGTGCGCGGTGTGGAAAACCTCCTCTGGCGCGGGCTCGGTATCGATACCCGTGAAATGAACTGGCGGCACTATTTACTGGCGATTTTATGGCTGAACATCTTCGGTCTCGTACTGCTGTTTGCGATGCTGATGCTACAAGGCATTCTGCCGCTCAACCCGCAAAACCTACCAGGGCTCTCCTGGCACCTGGCGCTGAACACCGCCGTTAGTTTTATCTCTAACACGAACTGGCAGTCGTATTCCGGGGAGAGCACCCTGAGCTATTTCAGCCAGATGGCAGGACTGACGGTACAAAACTTTTTATCTGCCGCGACCGGGATTGCTGTGGTCTTTGCGCTGATCCGCGCTTTTTCGCGGCGCAGCATGGAGACGCTCGGTAACGCCTGGGTCGATATCACGCGCATTACCCTGTGGCTGTTGTTGCCCATCTCTCTGCTGCTGGCGCTGTTTTTTATTCAGCAAGGGGCGCTGCAAAATTTCTCCACTTATCAGGCCTACACCTCACTGGAAGGTGTGCAACATCTGATACCGATGGGACCTGTTGCGTCGCAAGAAGCGATAAAAATGCTCGGTACTAACGGCGGCGGCTTCTTTAATGCCAACTCCTCGCATCCGTTTGAAAACCCCACCGCCTTAACCAACTTTGTGCAGATGTTGGCGATCTTCCTGATCCCGGCAGCGCTGTGCTTCGCTTTTGGCGATGCGGTTGGCGATCGCCGTCAGGGACACATGTTGCTGTGGGCAATGTCGATTATTTTCGTCATCTGCGCCGGGATTGTGATGTGGGCGGAATTACAGGGTAACCCGCACTTCCTGACGCTCGGTGGCGACAGCGCCATCAATATGGAAGGGAAAGAGAGCCGCTTTGGCATTCTGGCAAGCAGCTTGTACGCCGTGGTCACCACTGCGGCCTCTTGCGGCGCGGTCAACGCCATGCACGACTCGTTTACCGCGCTGGGCGGCATGATCCCGATGTGGCTGATGCAGATTGGCGAAGTGGTGTTCGGCGGCGTGGGTTCTGGTCTGTACGGCATGCTGCTGTTTGTGTTGCTGGCGGTGTTTATTGCCGGGCTGATGATTGGTCGCACGCCTGAGTTCCTCGGTAAGAAAATTGACGTTCGCGAAATGAAAATGACCGCGCTGGCAATCCTTGTTACCCCGGCACTGGTGCTCATTGGTACCGCTCTGGCCATGATGACCGACGCAGGACGCAGCGGCATGTTCAACCCCGGCATTCACGGCTTTAGCGAAGTGCTGTACGCCGTCTCATCTGCCGCTAATAACAACGGCAGCGCCTTTGCGGGTTTAAGCGCCAACACTCCGTTCTGGAACTGTTTGCTGGCATTTTGCATGTTCCTTGGCCGCTTCGGTGTGATTGTGCCGGTCATGGCAATTGCCGGTTCGCTGGTGGCGAAGAAAATTCAACCAACCAGTTCTGGCACCCTGCCGACACACGGCGCGCTGTTTATCGGTCTGCTGATCGGCACCGTGTTACTGGTCGGCGCATTAACCTTTATCCCTGCCCTGGCGCTTGGCCCGGTGGCGGAATACCTGCAATTTTAAGACTGGCGGAGACGCGTTATATGAGTCGTAAACAACTGGCGCTTTTCGAACCGAACCTTGTTCGCCAGGCGCTGATGGATTCCGTGACCAAGTTAAGCCCGCATGTGCAGTGGCATAACCCGGTGATGTTCATTGTCTGGATTGGCAGTGTGTTAACTACCCTGCTGGCAGTGGCGATGGCGACTGGTCATCTCGACGGCAGCGCATGGTTCACCGGCGCGGTCAGCGTGTGGCTGTGGGTGACGGTTCTGTTCGCCAACTTCGCGGAAGCGCTGGCGGAAGGCCGCAGTAAAGCGCAGGCCAACAGCCTGAAAGGGGTGAAAAAGACCGCTTTCGCCCGCAAACTGCGCGCGCCGCAGCACGATGCACAAATCGACCATATCCCCGCGGAAGATCTGCGCAAAGGCGATATCGTACTGGTCGAAGCAGGCGATATTATTCCCTGCGATGGCGAAGTGATCGAAGGCGGAGCCTCAGTAGATGAGAGCGCGATTACCGGGGAATCCGCACCGGTTATTCGTGAATCCGGCGGCGATTTTGCCTCGGTAACAGGTGGTACGCGCATTCTCTCTGACTGGCTGGTGATCCAGTGCAGCGTTAACCCCGGCGAAACCTTCCTCGATCGCATGATCGCGATGGTGGAAGGCGCGCAGCGGCGTAAAACGCCGAACGAAATCGCGCTGACCATCTTGCTGGTGGCGCTGACGATTGTGTTCCTGCTGGCAACGGCAACGCTGTGGCCCTTCTCCGTGTATGGCGGCACGCCAGTGAGTGTCACCGTGCTGGTTGCCCTGCTGGTGTGTCTGATCCCGACGACTATCGGCGGGTTGCTGTCCGCGATTGGTGTCGCGGGGATGAGCCGCATGCTGGGCGCGAACGTCATTGCCACCAGCGGGCGCGCGGTGGAAGCGGCGGGCGATGTCGACGTGTTATTGCTGGATAAAACCGGCACCATCACGCTAGGTAACCGCCAGGCATCCGACTTTCTGCCTGCCCAGGGCGTGGATGAAAAAACGCTGGCCGATGCCGCGCAGCTTTCATCCCTGGCCGACGAAACGCCAGAAGGGCGAAGCATTGTTATCCTGGCAAAACAGCGCTTTAACCTGCGCGAGCGCGACGTGCAGAGCCTGCAAGCGACCTTTGTGCCGTTTACCGCGCAAACCCGCATGAGCGGAATTAACGTGCAGGACCGGATGATCCGCAAAGGTTCCGTCGATGCCATTCGCCGCCATATCGAAGCGAATGGTGGTCAGTTCCCGGCAGATGTCGAAGCGCTGGTCGAACGCGTGGCGCGCCAGGGGGCAACGCCGCTGGTGGTTGCCGAAGGGGCAAAAGTGCTGGGCGTGATCGCGCTGAAAGATATCGTCAAAGGCGGTATTAAAGAGCGTTTTGCCCAGCTACGCAAAATGGGCATTAAAACGGTGATGATCACCGGCGATAACCGCCTGACCGCCGCGGCGATTGCCGCCGAAGCGGGTGTCGATGATTTTCTGGCCGAAGCAACACCGGAAGCCAAGCTGGCGCTGATCCGCCAGTATCAGGCAGAAGGACGACTGGTGGCGATGACCGGGGATGGCACCAACGACGCGCCAGCGCTGGCGCAAGCCGATGTGGCGGTCGCAATGAACTCCGGTACGCAGGCCGCGAAAGAAGCGGGCAACATGGTGGATTTGGATTCCAACCCCACCAAGCTGATTGAAGTGGTGCATATCGGTAAACAGATGCTGATGACGCGCGGCTCACTGACCACCTTCAGTATCGCTAACGATGTGGCGAAGTACTTCGCCATTATCCCGGCGGCGTTTGCAGCGACCTATCCGCAACTGAATATGCTCAACGTGATGCACCTGCACTCCCCGGCATCGGCGATTTTGAGCGCGGTGATTTTTAATGCACTGGTGATTGTGTTTCTCATCCCGCTGGCATTGAAAGGGGTGAGCTACAAACCGCTGACCGCTTCCGCCATGCTGCGTCGCAACCTGTGGATCTACGGGCTGGGCGGTTTGATCGTGCCATTTATTGGCATCAAAGCGATCGACCTTATTCTCACGCTGTTCGGCCTGGTGTAAGAGGAAGATAAAATGGCTTTATTACGTCCCGCATTTCTGCTTTTGATACTCTTTACCCTGATTACCGGTGGGCTTTACCCGCTGTTGACCACCGCGCTGGGGCAATGGTGGTTTCACGATCAGGCCAACGGCTCACTTATTCGTGAAGGTGACAGCGTGCGCGGCTCACTGTTGTTAGGGCAGAATTTTACCCAACCGGGATATTTTCACGGCCGCCCTTCCGCCACAGCAGACGCGCCGTATAATCCTATGGCGTCCGGCGGCAGTAACCTGGCGGGCAGCAACCCAGAACTGGATAAAGAGGTGGCGCAGCGCGTCGCGCAACTGCGGGCCGAAAACCCGCAAGCAGACGCCCATGTACCCGTGGAACTTATAACCACCTCGGCAAGCGGCCTGGATGGGCAGCTATCACCACAGGCTGCCACATGGCAGATCTCTCGGGTGGCGCAGGCGCGCAACCTGCCGGTGCAGGCGGTGGCGAAACTGGTGGCAGAACACACCTCAACGCCGCTGGTGAATTTTATCGGCCAGCCGGTGGTGAATGTGGTGGAACTTAATCTGGCGCTGGATGCGCTCAAGGACAAATAAAGCATGACTGATGAGCCTTTGCGCCCCAATCCCGACCGCCTGCTGGAGCACGCTGCAACCGCGCACCGGGGCAAACTGAAAGTCTTTTTTGGCGCCTGCGCCGGGGTCGGGAAAACCTTTGCGATGCTGCAGGAAGCGCAGCGACTGCGGGCACAAGGGCTGGATATTCTGATTGGCGTGGTGGAAACCCACGGAAGAAAAGAGACCGCCGCGCTGCTGGAGGGGCTGGCAACGCAGCCCACCCGGCGCATTCATCATCGCGGACGCTTAATTCAGGAGTTTGATCTGGACGCCGCCCTTGCGCGGCGTCCAGCGCTTATTTTGATGGACGAGCTGGCGCACAGTAACGCGCCCGGCTCGCGCCACCCGAAACGCTGGCAGGATGTCGAAGAGCTGCTGGAATCGGGAATTGATGTGTTTACCACCGTCAACGTTCAGCACCTCGAAAGCCTGAACGATGTCGTTAGCGGCGTGACCGGGATTCAGGTGCGAGAAACGGTGCCGGATCCCTTCTTTGACAGCGCCGATGAAGTGGTGCTGGTGGACTTACCGCCAGATGACCTGCGCCAACGCTTGCACGAAGGCAAAGTCTATATCGGTGGCCAGGCAGAACGCGCTATTGAACACTTCTTCCGTAAAGGCAACCTGATTGCCCTGCGTGAACTGGCACTGCGGCGCACAGCCGATCGCGTAGATGACCAAATGCGCGCCTGGCGCGACCGCCAGGGTGAAGAAAAAGTCTGGCATACGCGTGATGCGATTTTACTTTGCGTCGGCCACGGTGCCGGTAACGAGAAGCTGATTCGCACCGCCGCGCGCCTGGCGGCAAAACTCGGCAGCGCCTGGCATGCGGTGTACGTCGAAACGCCGACGCTGCATAAACTACCGGAACCGCAGCGGCGGGCTATTTTAAGTGCGCTACGCCTGGCACAAGAGTTGGGCGCGGAAACCGCCACCCTTTCCGACCCGGCTGAAGACCGGGCCATTTTGCGTTATGCACGCGAACATAATCTCGGCAAGATCTTGATCGGCAGGCGCCATAAGCGCCAGTGGTGGAGCCGGGAATCCTTTGCCGATAAGCTCGCCAGGCGCGCGCCGGAGCTTGATCTGGTGATTATTGCGCTGGAGGACGTACCAACTCCCCTGCCCGCCCGCGCCGGGGATGTGCGACCCTTTATGGATCGCTTTCGCGTGCAGCTCAAAGGCTGCGTCGTCGCGCTTGCGCTTTGCGCCGCCATTACGTTAATCGCTATGCAGTGGCTGACTGCATTTGATGCCGCCAACCTGGTGATGATCTATCTGCTTGGCGTGGTGCTGGTGGCGCTGTTTTTCGGGCGCTGGCCCTCTGCCTTCGCCACGGTAATTAACGTTGTCAGCTTCGATCTCTTTTTTATTGCCCCACGTGGTACGCTGGCGGTTTCCGATGTGCAATACCTGCTAACGTTTGGCGTGATGCTGACGGTAGGCCTGGTGATTGGTAACCTGACGGCCGGTGTTCGTTACCAGGCGCGCGTGGCGCGCTACCGGGAGCAGCGCACCCGCCATCTGTATGAGATGTCAAAAGCGCTGGCGGTTGGGCGTAGCAATCAGGATATTGCCGCGACCAGCGAAACCTTTATCCACTCCACCTTTAATGCGCGCAGCAAATTGTTGCTGCCGAACAGCCATGCCCAGTTGGCGGCCGTGACGCAGACACACGGTATGACGCCGTGGGATGATGCCATCGCCCGCTGGAGTTTTGATAAAGGCCAGCCAGCAGGTGCTGGTACCGATACCCTGCCCGGCGTGCCGTACCAAATTCTGCCGCTGAAAAGCGATCAAAAAACACACGGTTTATTGATTGTCGAACCGGCGAATTTACGCCAGTTGATGATCCCGGAACAGCAGCGCCTGCTGGAAACCTTCACGCTGCTGGTCGCCAGTGCGCTGGAGCGTCAGGCGTTAGCCACCAGCGAAGAGCAGGCGCGGCTTGCCAGCGAGCGCGAAAGCATCCGCAACTCGCTGCTGGCGGCGCTGTCTCACGATCTGCGCACGCCGCTGACCGTGCTGTTTGGTCAGGCGGAAATCCTGACGCTGGATTTGGCCAGCGAAGGTTCAAAACATGCGCCACAAGCTAACGAAATCCGCCAGCATGTGCTGAACACCACGCGGCTGGTGAACAATTTGCTGGATATGGCGCGTATCCAGTCTGGCGGCTTTAACCTGAAAAAAGAGTGGCTGACCCTCGAAGAGGTAATTGGCAGCGCGTTGCGAACGCTGGAGCCAGGGCTTGGCGGCCAGCATATTGCGCTCGACCTGCCCGATCCGCTGATGTTGGTGCATGTTGACGGCCCTTTATTTGAGCGCGTGTTGATTAATCTGCTGGAAAATGCGGTGAAATATGCCGGGCATCGCGCCGAAATCGGCATTACCGCGCACAGCACACCGGATCAGTTGACGCTGGATGTATGGGATAACGGGCCGGGGATCCCCACAGGTCAGGAAGCGGCGATTTTTGATAAATTCGCCCGCGGAACGAAAGAGTCAGCCATTCCCGGTGTTGGGCTGGGGCTGGCGATTTGCCAGGCGATTGTCGAGGTGCATGGCGGTACTATCGCCGCCCGCAATCGCCCACAAGGAGGCGCGCTGTTTTGTGTTACACTTCCACGGGAAACACCGCCGCAACTGGATGAATTACCTGAGGATCTGTGATCAACGTTCTGATTGTTGAAGATGAGCAAGCTATCCGCCGTTTTCTGCGCACCGCGCTGGAAGCCGAAGGGCTGCGCGTCCATGAAGCAGAGACACTCCAGCGCGGGTTAATTGAAGCCGCCACGCGTAAACCGGATCTGGTGATCCTCGATTTGGGACTGCCGGACGGTGACGGGCTCGACTTTATCCGTGACCTGCGCCAGTGGAGCAAGATGCCGGTGATTGTGCTCTCTGCACGAACGGAAGAGAGTGACAAAATCGCCGCGCTGGATGCAGGTGCCGATGATTATCTCAGCAAACCGTTTGGCATTGGCGAATTGCAGGCGCGCCTGCGTGTTGCACTGCGCCGCCATGCTGCATCAACGCCTGACGAACCGGTCGTTACCTTTTCTGATATCCGCGTCGATCTGGCTAACCGCCGTATCCAACGCGGTGATGAAGAACTCCACCTCACACCGATTGAATTTCGCCTGCTGGCGGTACTGCTCAATAACCACGGGAAAGTCCTGACGCAGCGCCAGCTGCTTAGCCAGGTCTGGGGTCCTAATGCCGTGGAACACAGCCATTACTTGCGTATTTATATGGGGCATTTGCGGCAAAAGCTGGAAGTCGATCCGGCGCGCCCTCGCCATTTACTTACGGAAACAGGTATCGGCTACCGGTTTATGCTCTGACGGCGTATCCTTCTGATTTTTGGGAGGGAAATCATGAGTGCCTGGTTAATTTATGCCTTGTTGTCTGCGCTGACGGCTGCGCTGGTGGCCATCTTCGGCAAAATCGGTTTACAACATCTTGATGCCAATACCGCGACCGCCATCCGCGCGGTGGTGATGGCGCTTTTTCTGGTGGGTGTCGTAGTGATTCAGGGCAAGCTGTCGCTGATTTCGACGGTTTTCGCCGATAAAAAAGCGCTGCTGTTTGTGGTACTAAGCGGCGTAGCCGGTGCGCTGTCGTGGCTGTTCTACTTTATGGCGATCAAGACCGGTAATGTGTCGCGCGTGGCACCGATTGATAAGCTCAGCGTGGTGTTTGCGGTGATTCTGGCGGTGGTGCTGTTTGGCGAGAAGATTTCGCTGCTTTCCGCGGCGGGTGTGGCGTTGATAACCGCCGGTGCGCTGATGGTGGCGCTGGGGTAATGGCTAACAGGCAGTAAAAAGGCTCCCGAGGGAGCCTTTTCTTTTCAGCGTTTAGGCGTTTTTCAGCACTTCGCTGACAATCTCTACCGCTTCTTTTTCGATCTGCTGACGATGTTCAGCACCGAGGAAACTTTCACAGTAGATTTTGTAGGCGTCTTCTGTTCCTGACGGGCGTGCGGCAAACCAGCCGTTGTCGGTCATCACTTTCAATCCGCCAATTGATGCGCCGTTGCCCGGTGCAGCGGTAAGACGCGCGGTGATCGGGTCACCAGCGAGCGTGCTGGCACTGACCATTTCCGGGGAAAGCTTAGACAGCGCGGCTTTCTGCGCGGAAGAGGCAGAAGCCTGCAAACGGTTGTAGCTCGGTGCGCCGAAACGTTCTGCCAGCTCATCGTAGTGCTGCTGCGGGTTTTTCCCGGTGACAGCGGTGATTTCCGCAGCCAGCAGGCACATGATGATACCGTCTTTATCCGTTGACCACGGTGTGCCATCGAAACGCAGGAAAGAAGCGCCCGCGCTCTCTTCGCCGCCGAAGCCGAAGCTGCCATCATGCAGACCATCAACAAACCATTTAAAACCGACCGGAACTTCCACCAGCTTACGGCCCAGGTCATTTACCACGCGGTCGATCATTGCCGAGGAAACCAGCGTTTTACCCACGGCAACCTCTTTGCCCCACTGCGGACGGTGCTGGAACAAGTAATTGATCGCGACCGCCAGGTAGTAGTTCGGGTTCATCAGACCAGCCGGAGTGACAATGCCGTGACGGTCGTAGTCCGGATCGTTGGCGAAGGCCAGATCGAACTTGTCACGCAGTGCCAGCAGACCCGCCATCGCGCACTCGGAGGAGCAGTCCATACGGATAACGCCATCTTTATCGAGATGCATAAAGCGGAACGTCTGATCGACCTGATCGTTAACAATGGTCAAATCCAGCTTGTAGTGCTCAGCAATACATTTCCAGTATTCGATACCGGAACCGCCCAGCGGGTCGACACCGAGCTTCAGGCCCGCTTTCTGGATAGCCGCCATATCGACGATATCGGCCAGGCCTTCAATAAACGGCTGTACCAGATCTTTTTCCGTCACATGACCGGACGCCAGCGCGGCATCCAGCGTAATGCGTTTTACACCTTTCAGGCCGTCTGCCAGCAGTGCGTTGGCACGATCTTCCACCACTTTGGTGACGTTGGTATCTGCAGGGCCACCATTTGGCGGGTTGTATTTGATACCGCCGTCTTCTGGTGGGTTATGCGACGGCGTAATAACAATGCCGTCCGCCTGCGCGCCGCCGTTTTTGTTGTGAACCAGGATAGCGTTTGAGATGGCAGGCGTCGGCGTGAAGCCGTTATTTTCCTGCACGATAACGTCTACACCGTTGGCTGCCAGCACTTCCAGCACAGAGATAAAGGCGGGTTCAGACAGCGCGTGGGTATCTTTACCCACATAGCACGGGCCGGTAATACCGTTTTTCGCACGCTCTTCGGCGATAGCCTGAGCGATGGCGAGGATATGTTGCTCGTTGAAGCTGTGGCGACCTGCGCTGCCACGGTGGCCGGATGTTCCGAACTTCACCGCATGTTCTGAATTTCCGACTTCCGGTTTCAGCACGTAATACTGCGCAGTAAGCTGAGCGACGTTGATCAAATCGCCCTGTTGTGCAGGTTGCCCCGCACGCGGATGGTTAGCCATTGCCTGGTCCTTTCAATGCAAGGATTAAATTGTGCCGCAAACTTTTTCAATCAATTCCGCGGGGAACTGCATTGATTGCATGATGTGCTCGATCATGCTGCATTTACGACCCGTATTGGTGTTGGTGATAACCCAGTAAGGGGTGTTCGGCACCTGTTTCGGCTTGGTTTGATTGCCGTTTTGCAAAAGCGTTTGCTCGTTCGCGGCAAAGTATACGCGCGTGCGCCCATGCAGAGACTCGGTGGATTCCGTAAACCCTTTATCATCCAGTAAGTAGAGTGTAGACAGCACCAGCAGGAAACGATTCACCGCCTTTTTCTGCTCGGCGTATTCATCAGACAGAAGCAGCTCGCGCACGGCGCGGACTTTGTCTTTGGCGGTGTTTGTCGGTTTAACACTTTCAACAGTGCTGACAATACGCGTCTCTTTTACCGGCGCAGGGGAAGCGGCCGGCTGTGATTGTGATACGGCGGAAAATTTTAACATGCGCCGTAAAATGTCGGATGCGCTCTCGCCAATGTGCTTCGTGTGGCTGGCAATATAACTGTAGAGCTCATCATCAACTTCGATCGTTTTCATCTTAATCCAGTGCGATATCTTATCTGAATACAAGTGTTGGGATTATAAAGTGAAATCTCAACAGCGGATAGCGTCAAACCAGGATGGCGGCAAAACTAAGAGTAATTCTTAACCTTGCGGCCGGGCGGCAGAATGTTCAACATAATAACCTAACCCGAATGAGTGAAAAAAAGAACTTTGCCATGAAATTGAATACGCGCGCGCAAACTGCGCAACATCCGCACAACAATTCTCCGATCGTCCTTGTTCACGGTCTTTTTGGCAGTCTCGATAACCTTGGTGTGCTCGCTCGCGAGCTAGTTCAGGATCATGACGTGTTGCAAGTGGATATGCGTAACCACGGGCTTTCACCGCGCGCAGCAGAAATGAACTACCCGGCAATGGCGCAGGATCTGTTGGATACGCTGGACGCTCTTCAGCTCGACAAAGCGACCTTTATTGGCCACTCCATGGGCGGTAAAGCCGTGATGGCATTAACAGCACTTGCGCCGGAGCGGATTGATCAACTGGTAGCGATTGATATCGCGCCAGTGGATTACCAGGTGCGCCGCCATGACGAAATTTTTGCCGCCATCAACGCGGTGAGCGATGCAGGGGCATCCACTCGCCAGCAAGCCGCCACATTAATGCGCGCACATATAAATGAAGAAGGCGTCATTCAATTCCTGCTGAAATCGTTTGTTGATGGCGAGTGGCGTTTCAACGTGCCGGTGTTGTGGGATCAATACCCGCATATTGTCGGCTGGGAAACGGTTCCTGCATGGCAGAAACCGGCCCTGTTTGTTCGCGGTGGGAACTCTCCTTATGTCACCGAAGCGTACCGTAACGCGTTGCTGGCGCAGTTCCCGCAGGCACGGGCGCATGTAATTGCCGGTTCCGGCCACTGGGTACATGCCGAGAAACCCGACGCGGTTTTGCGCGCTATCCGTCGCTATCTCGCTGAAAAGACGAATTGATTAAAAAGGCGGCGACCGGTCGTTTCAACGCGCCCGGTCGTTGGCGTGTCCGTTGTGCTGATGTATGATGGCGCGCTATTCAGCCCGGGCGTGCCGCCCGATTGCTTGTTTTTCCCGTAGTATGCTTAGACCATGGCTAAAGAACAAACGGACCGTACGACACTAGATCTGTTCGCGAATGAGCGTCGCCCGGGACGGCCGAAGACAAACCCGCTCTCGCGTGATGAACAGTTGCGCATCAACAAACGCAATCAGCTAAAACGCGATAAAGTTCGTGGGCTTAAGCGTGTCGAACTAAAACTCAATGTGGAAGCCGTCGATGCGTTAAACGAGCTGGCAGAAGCGCGTGATATGAGCCGCAGCGAGCTTATCGAAGAGATGCTGTTGGCACAGCTGAAGGCACTGCGCGGCTAGCGAATCCTCCGAAACCTCGTCGAAATAACACTTTCATGTGTCATACAGTGCAGTCCGACGCGATAGCAGTTTCCGCGCGCTTCCCTGTTCTGCTATGATTGCCCTTATCTGTGGGCGTAGCGCCACCACCATACTCATTAAGTTTCAAGAGGTTATTTTACTCATGGCAATTACAGGCATTTTCTTTGGCAGCGACACCGGTAACACCGAAAACATCGCGAAAATGATTCAGAGTCAGCTAGGTAAAGACGTTGCCGACGTCCATGACATTGCCAAGAGCAGCAAAGAAGATATCGAAGGGTATGACATTCTGTTGCTCGGCATTCCTACCTGGTACTATGGTGAAGCGCAGTGCGACTGGGATGACTTTTTCCCGACGCTGGAAGAGATCGACTTTAACGGTAAATTAGTGGCACTGTTCGGCTGTGGCGACCAGGAGGATTACGCGGAGTATTTCTGCGATGCGCTGGGTACCATTCGCGATATCATCGAACCGCGCGGCGCAACCATCGTTGGTCACTGGCCAACTGCGGGCTACCATTTTGAAGCCTCTAAAGGTCTCGCGGACGACGATCATTTTGTTGGCCTTGCGATTGACGAAGACCGTCAACCAGAGCTGACTTCAGAGCGCGTACAGAAATGGGTAAAACAGGTGCGCGAAGAGCTGCATCTGGACGATATCATTAACGCCTGATTTTTTATGGCGTAATCTGTGGGTTACGCCGTATTAATAGATAAAAGCAATGGAAATAATTGCTACAAATTTTTAACTTTTTTCTCCATCGCTGTACAATAAGCCCTGCTAAACTGGGTGCCGTCGTAAAGGACTTTGCTGGCGACACCACGTTTTATAAGCTTACTTTACTTGAGGGCTTGCAGTTTTCATCCAGCCATGGCAGTTCTATAATGAGACGCATTACCCCAGGTGCATTCCTTATAACTTCCGCTAAGGAAGTGAATCGTATAGCAACAGGACAGATTCCGCATGACTGACAACAATACCGCATTAAAGAAGGCCGGCCTGAAAGTCACGCTTCCTCGGTTAAAAATCCTTGAAGTGCTTCAGGAACCGGATAACCATCATGTCAGTGCGGAAGATTTATACAAACGACTGATCGACATGGGCGAAGAGATCGGGCTGGCAACAGTTTACCGTGTACTGAACCAGTTTGACGACGCCGGGATTGTGACCCGTCATAACTTCGAAGGCGGCAAGTCCGTTTTTGAACTGACTCAGCAGCATCACCACGATCACCTAATCTGCCTCGATTGCGGCAAAGTGATTGAATTCAGTGATGACTCCATTGAAGCGCGTCAGCGTGAAATCGCCGCGAAACACGGCATTCGTCTGACTAACCACAGTCTTTACCTTTACGGTCACTGCGCCGAAGGCGACTGCCGCGAAGATGAACACGCGCACGACGCGAAATAACTGCTTTGAAACCCAAAAAGCCAGCCTGACGGTTGGCTTTTTTTTGCCTGCAATACCGGCACTGAAAGAAAAAACCCGGCAAGCTCGCGCCCCCGGGTTTAATCACTGCCTCAAATTACGCTTTTACGCTGTCGACACGACTAAAGCGTTTGCCGTCCGGGCTGGCAGTGCGCACCTGCACTTCCCCACTTACTTGCGGACGCGCTTTATCATCGTAGCGCTGCCAGTGTTTGCCGCCGTCGGTTGAGAACTCAACCACCATGCCAGGGAAGCTGGTATTGGCTTCCAGTTTTCCACCCACCACACGCGCTCCTGGAACCGGTAAGCGGTAATGAACACCAGCCTTATCCAGTTTCGCCAGTTCGCGATGACCTAACAGGTTCGCAAAGCGTTGCCAGTCACTTTCCAGCGCTTTCACATCCACCAGATGTGTCTCGCCGCCTTTATACTCACGTCCGGCTTTGTAATCCTGCTCCCAGCCCGCGCGGTGCCATGCGCGTTCAGCCACCGAAACCATTCGCGGATAGATCATGTACTCCATCTGATTATCGGTGCGCACCACTTCGCTCCACAACTGCGCGGAAAGGCCATACGCGCCCGGCCACAATTTGTCAGACTTCGCGCTAAACGGATTGCCATCACGATCAAGTGAGGTTTCCGCGTTCTGCGGCATGTTGTCCGGGGCAAAGCTGAAAATCTTACGTTCATCGCTAAAACGCGTGCCCCAGTAGTAGCCACTTTCCGCCGGGTTTACTTCATTCGGGAAATCGAGATACACATAATCGGGGTTAGAGACCACAACGCGGAAGCCTTTGTTCGCCCAGTCATTCACCGAGTCAAAACCGCCCCAGTAGAGCGTATCCCAGAAGTTAACATTGACATGATCGGTGGCGAACACTGATGCATCTTTGGCATCTTTCAAACCGTCCTGCCACGCCTGCATTGTGCCGATACCGTGCGCTTTCACCAGCTTGCTGACTTCCACGCCGAAATAACTGGAGAGATGTTCAACATCGGCAACTTTGCCCTCTTTGATCATCGTCTGGCAGGCTTGCGATTTTGCCCACGGCTTATCCTGATTGCTCTGATCAATAATGCCTTTGCCCGCCTCCGGTTTTTTCTGATCCGTGTAACCTGCGCCAAGATAGATGTTTTTCGCTTCGTCACCGCCAAAATGCCAGGTATTCAGCGGCAACCCGGCTTCTTTATGCATCTGTTGGATTTCGCCAATCACTTTGTCCACAAAGTTACGCGACGAATCAAGGCATGGATTGAGATAGCCGGTACGGTTATAGAACTGCACACCAGTGGTGTTCGAAGTGTCAGTGGGATCCAGCAGGCGATATTGCTGCGCCTCTTTCTCTTTGCCCGCTTTCATCAGGCGCTCGTAACGCGCTTCCATTGAGATCACGGCGGCACGCGCATGAGCTGGCATATCGATTTCCGGGATCACTTCAATCTGTCGCGCTTTGGCATATTTGAGGATTTCGATGTAATCCGCACGGCTAAAATGACCGCTGCCGTTGTTGTTGCTGTCCGGCCCGGAGCCCAGTTGTGGCAACAGGCACGTTTTCTCACTCAAATCATGACAACGCTTACTGCCGATATCGGTCAGTTCTGGCAGGCCGGGGATCTCAATGCGCCAGCCTTCATCATCCGTAAGATGGAAATGGAATTTGTTGAGTTTGTACGCTGACATCTGATCCAACAGGCGCAGCACCGCCGCTTTACTGTGGAAGTTGCGACCAACATCCAGTTGAATGCCGCGATAATCAAAACGCGGCGCATCTTTCGCCTCAAGCGCGGCAATCTTCATCTCGCCCGAGGCAGGAATGAGCGACAGCAGCGATTGCAAACCGTAAAATACCCCCGCTTGATCGTAACCGGTCACCACGGTTTCTTTCGCGCCAATGTGTAGCAGGTAAGCCCCGGAAACCGCTTGATCACCGGTAAAAACATTGCTGGCAATTTCAGTCCGCAGCGGATAACTGCCCTCTTTCACCCCCAGCAACGCAAAACGCGATTTCACCGCGTCTTGTGCATCGACACTCAGCGCGGAAAGATCCAGCTTCACACCCTGGCTCAGGTCGACATCCTGCCCGTGGATGTTAACCTGCTGCGGCGTTGGCACAATCTGGCCGCGCAACGACGCGAGATTGGGCGTTTTCACATCGCTATTTTTCTCAAAGCGCGCCTCGGCAGTCATCAGGATATTTTTGTCGTCCGGCGTCCGTTTCCAATGATTATCAAGCGGTGTAACAAAGCGGGATAAATCTTCCGTGTCCGTATTGGCAATCACTTTCGCCGTCGCGCCGTCGGCGGTGACGTACCAGCGCGGCAGCACATCGGTGATAAACAACTGCCAGTATTCATTGATAATCGGGATCTCTATCGCCTGCTTCGCCGGGAAACCAGTGAATTTGTCGGTCGGCTCCAGCTTATGCAAGTCGCCCATAATGTGGGTCACTTTGAACTGATCGTTCGCCACCTCCAGCACCGGACGAATGCTGTGAAAATAGATGGCCCAGGCTTTGTCGGTCACCGCGTCGCCATTATTGGTCAGCGTGATCACCGCGTTGTTGCAGGAGGCCCAATCCGCGCCGAGCTTCGCGCAGTTCACGCCGTGTTGCGCGGCGAAATTATCTTTCACCGCATAATTGAGATGAAACTGGCTGATAGCATCAACGGTACTCTGATTCGCCAGCGCCGCAGTGCTGCCCAGCATCGCCAGTACGGCACTGGCGAGCAAACTTAAACGAACTGTTTTCATTACATATTCCTTGTAGTTTGCCGGGACGAACCCGGCATGCGCTCATCAGAAAATGGTAAACGGTGCGATAACCATAAACTTCACATCGCGCTCATCCTGGAAGATGTTGCCATAACCGCCGCTGTAGCTTGGGATGTCGGAATGGTTGTCGTACTGGGTGAAGTGCAATTTGAACATCGTGCCTTTCGCACGCCCTTCTTGCAGGGTGTAAATCGCATCGAGGCTGTAAGAAGACTCTTTCAGGCGGTAGTTCGAGTCGTAATAGGCATCTGGCGTTGCCATGTCTGCGGGTTTCGCATCCCAGGCGTAAGCGTATGACGCGCCAACTGTCCAGCCCGGCAGGTTCCAGTTTTTCAGGTCATACATCGCGCCGAAGAACACCGCTTTTTCACCGTTGGCATTAAAGTCAGAGCGGTTATCCCACCAGATATCCAGCCGCCCGTTGGATGAGGCGTACGTCGGCGTCATACGTTGCAGGAAGTACCCCTGCTGACCATCAGCTTTAACCCACGTTCCTTCCAGACGCAGATCGACCTGACCGACTTTGTAGCCAAATGTCAGCGCTTGCAGCCAGGCGGTGCCGTCATAAATATCGTTTACGCCGCCATTACTGACTTTGTCGCGCGTGCCGTAGAACTGGTAACTGGTGCTCAGGGGGCTACCCGCGATATCGAATTTGTAGCTGGCTTTTGCGAAATATTGATCGACATAGCCCTGAGCCTGACCAAATGCCGCTTCCAGGATCAGGTCGTTTTTAAAGTCATACTTCGCACCAACCGAGTGCAAATAATCAACTTTGGTCTTTTTATCGTTTTGATAGAACTTGTCCATCTCGATATGCCACGGCGACTTGTATTCGTTGGTCCACATGTAGGAGAAACTCAACGCCCCGGCATCACCGTAGTCAAAATTCGCCCCGGCTTCCGCGCCCTGATAAGTGCCAGGCATAAAGCTCCAGTGCGGCGCGAGCAGTGTCTGGCCAGTTGGCTGTATGTAACCCGCGCGCGCCCATACCGGACCATATTTAAATTTCGCCGCGGCTTTATACAGGCTGACCCCGCTCTTATCACCTGACCAGTCTTCTTTGTAGGCTTTATTGCTGGAGGAAAAGGCGATTTCGTTCGGGTGCGCGCTGTCACCGTTTTCCGCCATCTCGATGGCGGTGAAGGCCGCAATATCCAGCCCAAACATATCGGCGGCATAACCGGACTGGAAATCCAGGTTCGCGTTCCATGTCGAATGGGAAAGGTTGGTTTTGTATTTATCTTCCAGAACATCTTTGCGGTCACGTTCACGCTGCCAGTAATAGATACCGCCCGTGAGCGTGGAATCATCGATAAAGCCTGCTGCATGAGCCTGTGGAGAGACAACCCAGCCCGACATTGCTGTGACACCGGCGATTGCCAGCGCCAGCGTACTACGTTTGCCACTAAACGTACGCATGAGTGATTCCTTCTAGACGTATTAAAAAAATCGCCGGAGATGACGAAAAAAGGTCAAATAGTTTAGGTAGTTACGAAAACCCCCGAATTCACTACCGGCTTAAGACTATTTTTCGCGATGCGAATTATCAATGTTTTTTAGCGGCAAAATGACAGGATTATGACGAAGAGCACATATTCAGTAGCGTTTTGAAACATGTTACACCAAACAGGAAAAAATAAATTAAAAACCAGAAAAAAAGGCATTAATGCTAATTGATAGCGATTACACGTTCAAATTAACTTTTAAAACCGTAAAAATGCTTTCTACCCATTCGATACAGACATCAATGAGAAGACACATTAATTCGCGACGCGAATATATATAAAGTGTAACAACCTAATCGATAAGCAAAAAAAAGCGCCGCTGAAAGCGGCGCTTTAACACAATTGTTTCTGGTTGACTTACTCAGTCACCGATTTTCGCCCACGTATCGCGCAGACCCACGGTACGGTTGAAAACCACTTTGGAAGCGGTTGCATAACGACTATCGAGGCAGAAGTAGCCTTCACGCTCGAACTGGTAAGCTTTGCCCGCCTGTGCTTCTTTCAACGACGGTTCGGCGTAACCTTGCTTGATAACCAGCGATTCCGGGTTGATCGTCGCCAGGAAATCTTCTGCTGCACCTGGATTCGGTACGCTAAACAGACGATCGTAAAGGCGGATTTCAACCGGCAGCGCATGCTGTGCGCTCACCCAGTGAATTACCCCTTTCACTTTGCGACCATCGGCCGGATCTTTGCTCAGCGTTTCCGCATCGTAAGAACAGAAAATAGTGGTGATGTTGCCGTCTGCATCTTTCTCTACGCGTTCTGCTTTGATGACGTAAGCATTACGCAGGCGAACCTCTTTACCCAGCACCAGACGTTTATACTGTTTGTTAGCTTCTTCGCGGAAATCTGCACGATCGATCCAGATTTCACCACTAAACGGCACGTCGCGGGTACCCATTTCCGGCTTATTCGGATGGTTCGGCATGCTGACGATTTCGCTGCTGCCCTGCGGGTAATTTTCGATAACCAGTTTTACCGGATCGATAACCGCCATCGCACGCGGCGCGTTTTCGTTCAGGTCTTCACGAATGCAGGACTCCAGAGAAGCCATCTCAATGGTGTTGTCCTGTTTGGTGACGCCGATACGTTTGCAGAATTCGCGGATAGAGCCAGCGGTGTAGCCACGGCGGCGCAGGCCGGAGATCGTCGGCATACGCGGATCGTCCCAGCCCTCAACATGCTTATCAGTCACCAGCAAGTTCAGTTTGCGCTTGGACATCACGGTGTATTCCAGATTCAGGCGCGAAAATTCATACTGGCGCGGGTGAACCGGAATGGTGATGTTATCCAGCACCCAGTCATACAGACGGCGGTTATCCTGGAACTCCAGCGTACACAGCGAGTGGGTAATGCCTTCCAGCGCATCGCTGATGCAGTGCGTAAAGTCGTACATCGGGTAGATGCACCACTTGTTACCGGTCTGGTGATGTTCAGCAAATTTAATGCGGTACAACACCGGATCGCGCATCACGATAAACGGCGACGCCATGTCGATCTTCGCGCGCAGACACGCTTTACCCTCTTCGAAACCACCCGCTCGCATTTTCTCAAACAGCGCCAGGTTCTCTTCCACGCTGCGATCGCGATACGGGCTGTTTTTACCCGGCGCAGTCAGCGTGCCGCGATATTCACGGATCTCATCAGCGGAAAGCTCGTCAACATAGGCCAGACCTTTGTTGATAAGCTCAATCGCGTACTGGTGCAGCTTGTCGAAGTAATCCGAGGAGTAGCAGATGTCGCCAGACCAGTTAAAGCCCAACCATTGCACGTCGTTCTTAATAGATTCAACGTATTCGATGTCTTCTTTTGCAGGGTTAGTGTCATCGAAACGCAGGTTGCACTGACCATGGTAATCTTGCGCGATACCAAAGTTCAGGCAGATCGATTTCGCGTGGCCAATGTGCAAATAACCATTCGGCTCCGGCGGAAAACGGGTATGGACGGTGGTGTGCTTACCACTGGCCAGATCTTCATCAATGATCTGGCGAATAAAGTTAGTCGGGCGGGCTTCAGCCTCACTCATCACAGGTTCCTCAAGGCGTAAACAACGTATAACGGCATATGATCTAATAAGAGGACGCAGGAAACAACCTTTACTTATACAAATCACTGATGCCCGGGCGAAAGGTATTCAGCTACGTCCTGCGCTTGTCGGCAGCGCAAATCTTGCGTGGTCGATTTAAGGATGACCGGGCTTTCTATCTCATCGCCCTCGCCGTTTTGCGGCACATAACCCGGCGCTTCAATACACCAGCCCCACGAGTAGAAATTCGTCCCGTGCAAAAAGAAAATCATATTTTCCCACTGGGATTTTTTCTCAACATCGATATGCCCCTGCCTGTCAGCCCGAAACGCTTCCGGCGCCGGGTAATACCCCGGCGGTGAACGCCCGGTGCTCACCCACATCATTGCCGTTGAGATCGGTTCTCCAGCCGCATTACGCACATCCACTTCATAATGTGGGCGCAGCGTGGCGTAACGTGGAATACAGCCGCTTAACGTCAGTGCGATACAGAACGCGCAAATTATCCTTTTCATCATCATCCCCATAATAAAAGCGACATCAGTATGGCACTGATTAAATGCAAGGCAAAAAAAAGCGGCGGAGGATATTCCCCCGCCGCTTAAGGCATTCATGCTTACTCAGGAGCTATTAGCCTTTAATTTCGTACAGCGGAGTCTGACCGGCAACCACCGGCCCCTGCGCTTTGATAACCAGACCGCTAAAGTCGTCGATATTGCTGACCACAACCGGGCTAATCATTGAACGGGCATTGGCATTGAGGTACTCCAGATCCATTTCGAGGATCGGCTGCCCCGCCACCACTTCCGCGCCTTCTTCAACCAGGCGAGTAAAGCCCTGGCCACCTAGCGCTACGGTATCAATGCCCATATGGACAACGATTTCCGCGCCTTTCTCGGTTTCCAGGCAGAACGCATGGTTAGTGTTGAAGATTTTCACAATGGTGCCCACAGCCGGAGAAACCACGATTTTATCCGTCGGTTTCACCGCCACGCCGTCACCGACTGCTTTGCTAGCAAAGGCTTCATCCGGCACCTGATCCAGTGCCACCAACTCACCAGTGATAGGCGATACCAACTCAGCGATGGTTGTCGCGTTCGGTACCGCCTGCGGCTTTACCGTTGCCGCCGGAACCGCTACGGGCGCAGCGTTACCTGCCGCCGGAACATCGCCTGCCGTTCTCATTGCATCGGCAATTTTTTCCGCCACGAAACCAACGATAATCTGCACGCCGGTTTTGTTAAGACGAATAACACCGGATGCACCAAGACGTTTCGCCATAGATTCGTTCACCAGCGAAGAGTCTTTCACCGTTAAACGCAGGCGGGTGATACAGGCGTCAATACCGGTCAGGTTAGAAGACCCACCGATCGCGGCGATGTACTGACGCGCCAGGCCACTCACATCCTGCTCGGTGTTACCGCTGACATTCATATCCTGACCATCCGCTTCATCGCCGGAAACAGCCAGTTCGCGACCCGGTGTCAGCATGTTGAACTTGGTGATAGCGAAACGGAAAACCACATAATAGATAACGAAGAATACCAGGCCTTGCGGGATCAGCATCCACCAGTGGGTTGCCAGCGGGTTACGCGAGGAGAGCACCATATCCACCAGGCCTGCGCTGAAGCCGAAACCGGCAATCCAGTGCATGCTTGCGGCGATAAATACGGAGATCCCCGTCAGCACTGCGTGGATCACATACAGTACCGGTGCAACGAACATAAAGGAAAATTCCAGCGGCTCGGTGATACCGGTAAAGAACGAGGCAAATGCGCCCGCCATCATGATACCCAGAACTTTGGCTTTATTTTCCGGGCGTGCACAGTGATAAATCGCCAGCGCCGCACCCGGTAAGCCGAACATCATGATCGGGAAGAAACCCGCCTGGTAACGGCCAGTAACACCAACCACCGCTTTACCGGCTTCGATAGACTGTGCGCCACCGAGGAAGTTAGGAATATCGTTAATGCCCGCAACGTCAAACCAGAACACAGAGTTGAGCGCGTGGTGCAAGCCGACCGGGATTAGCAGACGGTTAAAGAAGGCGTAAACGCCCGCACCAACGGAACCGAGTTTCTGAATGCTCTCACCAAATTCCACCAGACCGCTAAACACGACCGGCCAGATATACATCATGATGAAAGCAACCACGATCATCACAAACGAGGTGAGGATCGGCACCAGACGACGACCGCTAAAGAAAGAGAGCGCTTTCGGCAGTTCAACACTGCTGAAGCGGTTATACAGCTCAGCAGCGATGATCCCCACCAGAATACCGACGAACTGGTTTTTGATTTTGCCAAATGCGGCCGGAACTTGATCCGCAGGGATTTTTTGGATCATTGCCACAGCTGCCGGTGAACAGAGCGTGGTCAGAACCAGGAAGCCGACAAAGCCAGCCAGCGCCGCAGCACCATCTTTGTCTTTTGACATACCATAAGCGACACCCACCGCGAACAGCACGCCCATGTTATCGATAATGGCGGAGCCGGACTGGATGAAAAACGCTGCCACTGCGTTTTGACCACCCCAGCCAACCGGGTCAATCCAGTACCCGACACCCATCAGAATTGCCGCCGCAGGCAGCGTGGCGACAGGCACCATTAGCGCGCGGCCGATCTTTTGCAGATAACCTAGAATACTCACTTTTATTCCCCCTATGAACCCGATGAGAGCTCACTGAAACAGTCGTTTTTTATTGTGTCACTAACCCTGAAATCACGGCTATTTTCTCACTACCTGACAGAGTGTGTGAAAAATTAATTCGCCTCGCAAATTAAAAGCGTATTTTCTGTGATTAAAATCACTAAGTATCGTCAATCACCCTCCCAATCACTGGCAAACAGGTAAAACTTATTTTATGATTAAAAATATCAGGACGGATTGCTCCCTTCTCTCTGTCGCGAACCAGGTTACGCTTAACGCTGAGTTAGCACGCATTCCGCCAACTTTCTTCATTTAACTTTTGAGGTGAACAATGAGACTGATTCCCCTGGCGACAGCTGAACAAGTCGGCAAATGGGCAGCCCGCCATATCGTCAACCGTATCAACGCGTTCAAACCGACCGCAGATCGCCCATTTATTCTTGGCTTGCCAACCGGTGGAACCCCGCTCACCGCGTACAAAGCATTAGTTGAGATGCACAAAGCAGGCCAGGTCAGTTTCCAGCACGTTGTCACTTTCAACATGGATGAGTATGTCGGCTTGCCGAAAGACCACCCGGAAAGCTACCACAGCTTTATGCACCGCAATTTCTTCGATCATGTTGATATTCCGGCTGAAAATATTAACCTGCTTGATGGCAACGCGCCGGATATTGACGCAGAATGTCGCCGCTATGAAGAAAAAATTCGTTCTTACGGCAAAATTCACCTGTTTATGGGGGGCGTGGGGAATGATGGGCATATCGCGTTTAACGAACCGGCCTCTTCGCTGGCATCGCGTACCCGTATTAAAACCCTGACCCATGACACCCGCGTAGCAAACTCTCGCTTCTTTGACGGCGACGTGAATCAGGTGCCGAAATACGCATTGACCGTGGGTGTAGGCACATTGCTGGATGCAGAAGAAGTAATGATTCTGGTGCTCGGCGGCGTGAAAGCGCAGGCGCTGCAAGCGGCGGTAGAGGGCAACGTTAATCACATGTGGACCATCAGTTGCCTGCAGTTACATCCGAAAGCCGTCATCGTCTGCGACGAACCATCCACGATGGAGCTGAAAGTGAAAACGTTGAAATACTTCAACGAGTTAGAAGCGGAAAATATTAAAGGTCTGTAAGTCAGTTCCCGCTCCGCGAGGCGGATCCTGCGGAGCGGTATACCTAGTTAACCGGGGGTCGTTATGTATGCTTTAACCCAGGGCCGAATCTACACCGGCCATGAAATTCTGGATGATCACGCGCTTGTTGTCGCCAATGGTCTGATTGAACGCCTTTGTCCGCTGGCTGAGCTGCCAACAGGAATTGAACAACGCTCGCTGAGTGGCGCCATCCTTGCCCCCGGTTTTATCGACGTACAGCTCAACGGCTGTGGCGGTGTACAGTTTAACGACACCGCAGAAGCCGTTAGCATAAAAACGCTGGAGATCATGCAGCAGGCGAATGAGAAATCCGGCTGCACCAGCTACCTGCCGACGCTGATTACCACCAGCGACGAATTAATGAAACAGGGCGTGCAGGTAATGCGCGATTACCTGGCTAAATACCCGCACCAGGCACTGGGCCTTCATCTGGAAGGACCGTGGCTGAATATTGTTAAAAAAGGGACTCACAACCCGGAATTCGTGCGTAAACCGGACCCGGCGTTAGTCGAGTTCCTGTGCCAAAACGCCGATGTGATCACCAAAGTTACGCTGGCCCCAGAAATGGCCGGCGATGCGGTAATTCGCCAGTTAGCTGATGCAGGCATTGTGGTTTCTGCCGGTCACTCCAATGCAACGCTAAAAGAGGCGAAAGCGGGTTTCCGCGCCGGGATCACTTTCGCCACACATTTATATAATGCCATGCCGTACATTACCGGCCGTGAGCCTGGTCTGGCAGGCGCAGTACTGGATGACACAGACGTTTACTGTGGTGTGATTGCAGACGGTCTGCATGTCGATTACGTTAATATCCGTAATGCTAAGCGATTGAAAGGCGACAAACTTTGCCTGGTAACTGACGCGACAGCGCCAGCGGGGGCGAATATTGAGCAGTTCATTTTTGCTGGCAAAACAATATACTACCGTAATGGACTGTGCGTGGACGAAAACGGAACGCTGAGCGGTTCCTCCCTGACGATGATCGAAGGGGTGCGAAATCTGGTGGAGCATGTCGGCATTGCGCTGGATGAAGCGCTGCGTATGGCAACTCTCTACCCCGCTCGCGCCATTGGCGTTGACGAAAAGCTGGGAAGTCTCGCTGCGGGGAAAGTGGCGAACCTGACGGCGTTCACGCGCGATTATAAAATCATCAAGACCATCGTTAATGGCAACGAGGTCGTCACTGCATAAAGAGACGGTATGACATCAGGCGGACAAGCTCAAATCGGTAACGTTGACCTCGTAAAGCAGCTTAACAGCGCGGCGGTTTACCGCCTGATTGACCAACATGGCCCCATTTCGCGCATACAGATTGCCGAACAAAGCCAGCTCGCTCCCGCCAGCGTGACAAAAATCACGCGCCAGCTCATCGAACGCGGACTGATTAAAGAAGTCGATCAGCAGGCCTCCACCGGGGGCCGCCGCGCTATCTCTATTGTCACCGAAACCCGCAACTTTCAGGCGATCGGCGTTCGTCTCGGGCGTTATGACACCACGCTCACGTTGTACGATTTGAGCAGCAAGGTGCTGGCGGAAGAACATTTCCCGCTCCCCGAACGCACCCAGGAAACGCTGGAACATGCGCTGCTCAATACCATCAGCCACTTTATTGAAACCAGCCAACGCAAGATCCGCGAACTGATCGCGATTTCCGTTATTCTGCCAGGTCTGGTAGATCCGGAAAGCGGTGTGATTCGCTATATGCCGCATATTCAGGTTGAAAACTGGGCGCTGGTGGAAGCCCTGGAAGAACGCTTCAAATTGACCTGTTTTGTCGGGCATGACATTCGCAGCCTGGCGCTGGCCGAGCACTATTTTGGGGCAAGTCAGGATTGTGAAGACTCCATTCTGGTGCGTGTGCACCGTGGTACGGGCGCCGGGATTATCTCCAATGGACGTATTTTCATCGGCCGTAACGGCAACGTCGGCGAAATTGGGCACGTGCAAGTCGAGCCGCTGGGTGAACGCTGCCACTGCGGCAACTTCGGCTGCCTGGAAACTATCGCTGCCAATGCAGCGATAGAGCACCGAGTTCGCCACCTGTTGGAACAGGGTTACCAGAGCCGCCTGACGCTGGAAGATTGTTCGATCAAAACCATCTGTAAAGCCGCCAATAAAGGCGATGCGCTGGCGTGTGAAGTGATTGAACATGTTGGCCGCCACCTGGGTAAAACCATTGCCATTGCGATTAACCTGTTTAACCCACAGAAAGTGGTGATCGCCGGGGAGATTGTTGAAGCGGAAAAAGTGCTGCTCCCTGCCATTAAGGCATGCATTAACACCCAGGCGTTAAAAGCGTTTCGCAAAAACTTGCCGGTAGTGCCCTCCACGCTGGATCACCGCTCGGCGATCGGCGCGTTTGCGCTGGTGAAACGCGCTATGCTCAATGGTCTGCTGCTGCAACGTTTGCTGGAAAACTGACAGCTTTATCGTTAACACTTATTTTTTATCCGGACAGTCCATGACCATTCAGAATGTAATCTGTGATATTGACGGCGTGCTGATGCACGACAACGTTGCCATACCGGGTGCTGCAGAGTTCATCACCCGTATCCTTGAAAAAGGCATGCCGCTGGTATTGTTGACCAACTACCCTTCGCAAACTGGCCAGGATCTGGCGAACCGCTTTGTCTCTGCCGGTATTGATGTGCCTGCCAGCGTCTTTTATACCTCGGCGATGGCGACCGCCGATTTTCTTAAGCGCCAGGAAGGGAAAAAAGCCTATGTGGTGGGCGAAGGCGCGTTGATCCACGAACTGTACAAAGCCGGTTTTACCATTACCGACATCAACCCGGATTTTGTCATCGTTGGCGAGACTCGCTCCTATAACTGGGAAATGATGCATAAAGCGGCATTCTTCGTAGCGAACGGCGCGCGCTTTATCGCCACCAATCCGGACACCCACGGGCGAGGGTATTATCCAGCCTGCGGCGCGCTGTGCGCCGGCATCGAAAAAATTTCCGGTCGTAAACCTTTCTATGTGGGCAAGCCCAGCCCGTGGATTATCCGTGCGGCGCTGAATACAATGCAGGCGCACTCAGAACAGACGGTGATTGTGGGCGATAACCTGCGGACCGACATTCTGGCGGGCTTTCAGGCCGGGCTTGAAACCATTCTGGTGCTCTCTGGCGTATCGCGCATCGACGATATCGACAGCATGCCGTTTCGCCCGTCGTGGATTTACCCGTCGGTCGCGGAAATCGACGTTATCTAACTGCTACCACGTCTTCGGGCGTGGTTCTTTATTTTTAGCCCTCTCAAAAACAGCCACCATCAATAAAAAGCGCATTATTTTGACGATTCATCAATAACCGCGTCTTATACATACTCTTTTTTCAGCATTCGACAATCGCCATTGCACTTTTTACTTTCAGCGCGGTAAAAGCCTTGCACCCTGCCCCTTTTTTGCGGCATTTTGACTGCAAGCACACAACATTACAGCTTTGCATTCAAGATTAACGGAGAAGTCTATGTGTTCAATTTTTGGCGTACTGGATATTAAAACCGACGCGGTCGAATTACGTAAAAAAGCGCTGGAATTATCCCGCCTGATGCGCCATCGCGGCCCGGACTGGTCCGGTGTTTATGCAAATGATAAAGCCATTCTGGCGCACGAACGTCTCTCTATTGTTGACGTTAACGCTGGGGCACAGCCGCTGTACAACGAGAAGAAAACCCATGCACTGGCGGTAAACGGTGAAATTTATAACCACCAGGCGTTGCGCGCAGAATATGGCGACCGTTACGCATTCCAGACCGGCTCCGATTGCGAAGTGATCCTTGCGCTGTACCAGGAAAAAGGACCGGAATTCCTCGATGAACTGCAAGGCATGTTCTCTTTCGCCCTGTATGACAGTGAAAAAGACGCTTACTTGATTGGCCGCGACCATATCGGCATCATTCCGCTGTATATGGGTCACGACGAACACGGCAACTTGTACGTTGCGTCAGAAATGAAAGCACTGGTGCCGGTTTGCCGCACTATCAAAGAGTTCCCGGCTGGCAGCTACCTGTGGAGCAAAGACGGCGAAATCCGCTCTTATTACCAGCGCGACTGGTTTGAATACGATGCAGTAAAAGACAACGTGACCGACAAAGCGCAACTGCGCCAGGCGCTGGAAGACGCGGTGAAAAGCCACCTGATGTCCGATGTACCGTACGGCGTGCTGCTTTCGGGCGGTCTGGATTCTTCGGTCATTTCCGCTATCACCAAAAAATTCGCTGCCCGTCGCGTTGAAGATCAAGAGAAATCAGAAGCCTGGTGGCCGCAACTTCACTCCTTTGCTGTTGGTCTGAAAGGCGCGCCGGATCTGAAAGCGGCGCAGGAAGTCGCCAACCATCTTGGCACCGTGCACCATGAAATTCATTTCACCGTGCAGGAAGGGCTGGATGCGATTCGCGATGTGATTTACCACATTGAAACCTATGACGTAACGACGATTCGCGCCTCCACGCCTATGTACCTGATGTCGCGTAAGATCAAAGCAATGGGCATCAAAATGGTGCTCTCCGGCGAAGGTTCCGATGAAGTGTTTGGCGGCTATCTCTATTTCCATAAAGCGCCGGATGCCAAAGAGTTACACGAAGAAACCGTGCGTAAACTGCAAGCGCTGCATATGTTCGACTGCGCGCGTGCAAACAAAGCGATGTCCGCCTGGGGCGTGGAAGCGCGCGTACCGTTCCTGGATAAAAAATTCCTCGACGTGGCCATGCGCATTAACCCGGAAGACAAAATGTGCGGCAGCAACGGCAAAATGGAAAAACACATTCTGCGCGAATGTTTTGAATCCTACCTGCCGGCAAGCGTGGCATGGCGTCAAAAAGAGCAGTTCTCCGACGGCGTAGGTTACAGCTGGATCGATACGCTGAAAGAAGTCGCTGCGCAGCAGGTTACGGATCAACAACTGGCAACGGCCAGCTACCGTTTCCCATACAACACACCAGCATCGAAAGAAGCGTATCTGTACCGCGAAATTTTTGAAGAGCTGTTCCCGCTGCCGAGTGCCGCGGAATGCGTCCCTGGCGGTCCGTCCGTTGCCTGTTCTTCCGCAAAAGCGTTTGAATGGGACGAAGCCTTCAAAACCATGAATGATCCGTCAGGTCGCGCGGTAGGTATTCACCAGTCAGCTTATTAATAAATAATGGTTATTCTTACAGGCCCCTGCGGGGCCTGTTGCTTTTTGTGCGCTGATTTAATGAATAAAATCGTTTTTCGCCCAATAAAGCGCCATGCTGTTCGCAACCTAACCAAACAGTCACATTCCGGCAATTTTCGATGAAAAAGGTATTGACGCTGTAAAGCCCAATACGCATAATGCGCCCCGCAACGCCGATAAGGTAACGCGAAAAAAGATGGCTACGTAGCTCAGCTGGTTAGAGCACAGCACTCATAATGCTGGGGTCACAGGTTCGATTCCCGTCGTAGCCACCATTTTTTTTGCGGGAGTGGCGAAATTGGTAGACGCACCAGATTTAGGTTCTGGCGCCGCAAGGTGTGCGAGTTCAAGTCTCGCCTCCCGCACCATTCCTAAGTAGGTGTTGCACGGATGGGGTATCGCCAAGCGGTAAGGCACCGGTTTTTGATACCGGCATTCCCTGGTTCGAATCCAGGTACCCCAGCCATCTCTTCTTCGACTCCTGCAAAACGCACTAGTCGTTGGGGTATCGCCAAGCGGTAAGGCACCGGTTTTTGATACCGGCATTCCCTGGTTCGAATCCAGGTACCCCAGCCAGTCGATGACTGGGAAAGCAGTAAAACTTGGCTACGTAGCTCAGCTGGTTAGAGCACAGCACTCATAATGCTGGGGTCACAGGTTCGATTCCCGTCGTAGCCACCATATTGAAGGTCTAATGTTTCAAACGTTAAACCTGAAAAAGATTTGTTGGGGTATCGCCAAGCGGTAAGGCAGTGGATTCTGATTCCACCATCCCGAGGTTCGAATCCTCGTACCCCAGCCAACTCAAAGACGTTTGCTTTCGCGAACGCACTTTTGGGGTATCGCCAAGCGGTAAGGCAGTGGATTCTGATTCCACCATTCCGAGGTTCGAATCCTCGTACCCCAGCCAACAAAACAAAAAAGCTCGCTTCGGCGGGCTTTTTTGTTTTCTACACATTCCCCGATGTTGGTAGTTAATCACGGCATAAAACGTATGGTAATTTACCCGCCTCTCTCCTCTGAGTCAGCATGATGAACTATCAAAACACTGCCCTGTTAATTTATGCCCCGCTGTATGTACTCTTTGTGGTCACCGGTTTCGGTCTTGCTTTTATGGGCCTCTCCGCGCCGATCTTTTATGGCCTCTGTATGGGGTTGATCTTTCCGGTTGTCATATCCATGCGTCTGCATACGCTGAGCGAAAGCGGCCAGGCCCTGCTGCTGAAGGAGACAACTCACTGGACGGTGTATGTGCAGGGCATTCCGGTGCAGGAAACACGCTCATCGCTGAAAAACCCCTGCTTCTCTACGCCACAGCGCCTTCAGCAATTCTGTATGCGGACACTGCTCGCCAGGCTTGTGCTGCAAGTTGCGTCTGTCGCGCTACTGGTGCAACAGGCCAGCGCAAACCCGCTCTCCACGAGCTATGGGGCGGCAGCCTTCGTGGCGCTGATTATTCTGCTGGTGCCGCTTTACCGCACAGTGCTGTTGCTGCGCAAAATGCACAATGGCGAATGGGCGCTGCAACAGCTTGAAGGGATTGATGGGTATCAGGCCTTTTTTATCGACAAAAAAGGTGCGCACACGGCACTGGATAAGTTATTGGCAATTATGTGAGTACTGCGGGCGCTGCGCCCGCAGACCTTTTACAATCCTAATGCGTACTTCAGCGCCTGCCGTTTCAACACGCCAGCGCGTTCCGCCGCCATCAGACCGATATTGCGCAGCAAGCGCACCGGGCCGAGAGAGTTACTAAACCCGGCGTAAAACAGATCCATACCACTTTGCATAATAAAGTTATCCGCCATACGCCGCGTCTGATAACGTTTCAATACCGCGTGACTAGACCAGGCTTCTGCGTGCGTACGCGCGCTGGTCAATACATCCAGCAACGCGTCCACATCGCGATACCCCAGATTTACGCCCTGCCCGGCCAAGGGATGAATGGTATGCGCCGCATCACCCACCAGCGCAAGCCCCGGCCTGACATACTGCAGTGCATGGCGGCGAGTCAGCGGAAAAGCAGCCGCTGCAACCGGTTTAACCGCACCAAGCCGCACCGGGAAATGCCGGGCAATCTCCTGCTCCAGTTGTGCCATTGTTAATGTCTGCAACTGGCGGATACGCGCCGGGGTGTCATACCACACCAGCGAGGCCCAGTTATCAAACAGCGGTAAAAAAGCATGCGGGCCATCAGGCGTGAAATGCTGCCAGGTGCTGTCACCTGCTTCGTGTTCGCATTGAACGGTGATCAACATGCAGGATTGTTGATACTGCCAGGCGTGAATACCAATCCCCGCCGCTTGTCGTACCCAGGAATTCGCGCCATCGGCCCCTACCACCAGCTTCGCCGTTAACGTGTCACCATCCGCAAACGTTAATTGATGACATTCGTTGTCTGCATGCAGCGCGGTTAATTCTTTAGCCGTGAGCAGCGTTACCTGCGGGTGCGCCTGTAAAGCCTCCCACAGCGCGCGCTGGAGCACCGCGTTTTCAACCATATAACCGAGTAGCGGCAATTTAAGCTCACGGGCATCGAACACCACATGCGCATTTTCCCACTCCCAGGTTTCCAGTTGTCGGTAAGGATGGCAGCGCATGGCCTGAATACTCTCCCAGACGCCCAGCCCGCGCAGCAACGCCACCGATGCGGCACTGATCGCTGAGATCCGCACATCCGGCTGCGCCGCGGCATCAAACACCGCAGGTTCCTGTTTTTCAATCACGGTCACGGCAAAACCATGTTGCGCCAGCCCCAGCGCCAGCGCTCCGCCGACCATTCCGCCACCGACGATGGCAACTTCAGTGGATTGATTTGTCATGGCTAATTGTCCTTCAACGAGAATCCGTTAAGTTTACCGGATTTTTTACCCCTTGAGGCTGACAACCGTCATACTGGTCAGCACGCGACCAAAGCATTACAATACGCGGCCTGCAATCCTGGCTGATACCCGTCATACTCAGCGTATACGAACTTAAGCAAGAGCAAGTCGATGACAAAAAAACTCCACATTAAAACCTGGGGCTGTCAGATGAACGAATACGATTCATCAAAGATGGCCGATCTGCTGGATGCCACTCACGGCTATCAACTGACCGAGGTGGCGGAAGAAGCGGATGTGCTGCTGCTTAATACCTGCTCAATCCGTGAAAAGGCCCAGGAAAAAGTCTTCCATCAATTGGGGCGCTGGAAGCTGCTAAAAGAGAAAAACCCGGATCTGATTATCGGTGTTGGCGGCTGCGTGGCGTCTCAGGAAGGTGACCATATTCGCCAGCGTGCGCATTATGTCGACATTATTTTTGGGCCGCAAACGCTGCACCGCTTGCCGGAAATGATCAATTCCGTGCGCGGCACCCGTAGCCCGGTGGTCGATATCAGCTTCCCGGAAATTGAAAAATTTGACCGTTTGCCGGAACCACGCGCCGATGGCCCAACCGCGTTTGTATCGATCATGGAAGGCTGTAACAAATACTGTACTTACTGCGTGGTGCCTTATACCCGTGGTGAAGAAGTCAGCCGTCCTGCCGACGACATCCTGTTTGAAATCGCTCAACTGGCAGCGCAAGGTGTCCGTGAAGTGAACCTGCTCGGCCAGAACGTTAATGCCTGGCGCGGTGAAAACTTTGACGGCAGCACCGGCACCTTTGCCGAGCTTTTGCGCCTGGTGGCGGCCATTGATGGCATTGACCGTATCCGCTTCACCACCAGCCACCCGATCGAATTCACTGATGACATCATTGAGGTCTATCGCGACACACCTGAGCTGGTGAGTTTCCTGCATCTGCCGGTACAAAGTGGGTCCGATCGCATACTGAATCTGATGAGTCGTACGCACACCGCGCTGGAATATAAAGCGATCATCCGTAAGCTGCGCGAAGCGCGCCCGGATATTCAGATTAGCTCCGACTTTATCGTCGGCTTCCCGGGTGAAACCACCGAAGACTTCGAAAAAACCATGAAGCTGATTGCCGATGTTAACTTCGACATGAGCTACAGCTTTATCTTCTCCGCACGACCGGGTACGCCCGCTGCCGATATGGTAGACGATGTGCCGGAAGAGGAGAAAAAACAGCGGCTGTATATTCTGCAAGAGCGCATTAACCAGCAGGCGATGGCCTGGAGCCGTCGTATGCTCGGCACTACCCAGCGCATCCTGGTGGAAGGCACATCGCGTAAAAGCATCATGGAGCTGTCGGGTCGCACCGAAAACAACCGCGTGGTTAACTTCGAAGGCAAACCGGAGATGATCGGTAAATTTGTCGATGTGGAAATCGTCGACGTCTACCCGAACTCCCTGCGCGGTGTGCTGGTACGTACCGAAGAAGAAATGGGTCTGCGTGTGGTGGAATCCCCGCAATCCGTTATCGCCCGTACGCGTAAAGAGAACGACCTCGGTGTCGGTCTGTACCAACCGTAATACCACCGGCCTGCCATTTCTGGCAGGCCTTGCTTTTCCCTTCGCTGACCCCAACATCTTGCGCGATGCTTGCGACTTCTTTATATGCCGTGAATAATTCCCTAATGGGCATAGCCCTCGACACATCGAAAAGAGGAACAGTTTGAATATAGATACGCGTGAAATTACCCTTGAGCCAGCGGACAACGCACGTCTGCTAAGTCTGTGCGGCCCGTTTGACGACAACATCAAACAACTGGAGCGGCGACTGGGCATCGAAATCAACCGCCGCGATAATCACTTCAAACTCACCGGACGCGAAATTTGCGTTAATGCTGCGGCCGATATTCTGCGCACCCTGTATGTCGATACCGCGCCGATGCGCGGCCAGATTCAGGATATTGAACCGGAACAGATCCATCTGGCTATCAAAGAAGCGCGCGTGCTGGAGCAGAGCGCCGAGAGCGTGCCGGAATACGGCAAAGCTATCCATATCAAAACCAAGCGTGGGGTGATTAAACCGCGCACGCCAAACCAGGCGCAGTACGTCGCCAATATTCTCGACCACGACATCACTTTCGGTGTTGGTCCAGCGGGAACCGGTAAAACCTACCTCGCGGTTGCCGCTGCGGTGGATGCGCTGGAGCGCCAGGAAGTGCGCCGCATTCTGCTGACGCGTCCGGCGGTAGAAGCGGGTGAAAAACTCGGCTTCCTGCCCGGCGATCTCAGCCAAAAAGTCGATCCTTATCTGCGCCCGCTGTATGACGCGCTGTTTGAGATGATTGGCTTTGAACGCGTCGAAAAACTGATTGAGCGCAATGTCATTGAAGTCGCGCCGTTAGCTTATATGCGCGGTCGTACGCTAAACGATGCTTTTATCATTCTTGATGAGAGCCAGAACACCACCATCGAACAGATGAAAATGTTCCTGACGCGTATTGGTTTTAACTCCAAAGCGGTGATCACTGGCGACGTCACGCAGATTGACCTGCCGCGTAATACCAAATCCGGTTTGCGTCACGCCATCGAAGTGCTGGCGAACGTTGACGAAATCAGCTTTAACTTCTTCCACAGCGAAGATGTGGTGCGCCACCCAGTGGTAGCTCGCATCGTTATCGCCTATGAAGCGTGGGAAGAAGCCGAACAGAAACGTAAAGCAGAACTGGCCGCCGAGCGCAAACGTGAAGCCCAGGAGCAGGAGCATAAATGAGTCAGGTGATCCTTGATCTACAGTTGGCGTGTGAAGATAACAGCGGCCTGCCGGAAGAAGCGCAATTCCAGAAATGGCTTGACGCCGTTATCCCGCAGTTTCAGGAAGAAGCAGAAGTCACCATTCGCCTGGTCGACAATGCGGAAAGCCACGAACTGAACCTGACCTACCGCGGGAAAGACAAGCCGACCAATGTGCTTTCTTTCCCGTTTGAAGCGCCGCCTGGCATCGAAATGCCGCTGCTTGGCGACTTAATTATCTGCCGTCAGGTCGTGGAACAGGAAGCACAGGAGCAAGGCAAACCGCTGGATGCGCACTGGGCGCACATGGTGGTGCACGGCAGTTTACACCTGCTCGGTTACGACCATATTGCAGACGATGAAGCCGAAGAGATGGAAGGGATTGAGACAGAGATAATGCTTGCTCTGGGCTATGAGGATCCGTACATTTCCGAGAAAGAGTAAGTTGGCGTGCGGCTTCGGCTGCGCTCCACTCGCTAAAAATGCCGTCCGGCGCTGAGTTTACGCGCGACGAGCGACAGATTAACCAACACGAGAACCCACACGACGCCATGAGCGACGATAACTCACACAGTAGCGACAACACCAACAACAAAAAGGGATTCTTCTCCCTTTTACTGAGCCAGCTCTTTCACGGCGAACCGAAAAACCGTGATGAACTGCTGGAACTGATCCGAGACTCCGGGCAAAACGAGCTTATCGACAACGATACGCGCGACATGCTGGAAGGGGTAATGGATATTGCGGACCAGCGCGTTCGCGACATCATGATCCCCCGCTCCCAAATGATTACCCTGAAACGCAACCAGACGCTGGACGAATGTCTCGATGTCATTATCGAGTCTGCCCACTCGCGTTTTCCGGTGATCAGCGAAGACAAAGATCACATCGAAGGGATCCTGATGGCTAAGGATTTGCTGCCCTTTATGCGCAGCGACGCCGAAGCGTTCAGCATGGAAAAAGTGTTACGCCAGGCGGTAGTGGTACCGGAAAGTAAGCGTGTTGATCGCATGCTGAAAGAGTTCCGTTCCCAACGCTACCATATGGCTATCGTTATTGATGAGTTCGGTGGCGTTTCCGGTCTGGTCACTATAGAAGATATTCTTGAGCTTATTGTCGGCGAAATCGAAGATGAGTACGACGAGGAAGAGGATATCGATTTCCGCCAGCTTAGCCGCCATACATGGACAGTCCGCGCACTGGCACCGATTGAAGATTTCAATGAAACCTTCGGCACCCACTTCAGTGATGATGAAGTGGACACCATTGGCGGTCTGGTGATGCAGGCGTTCGGTCACTTGCCTGCGCGCGGTGAATCTATTGACATTGATGGTTACCAATTCAAGGTCGCGATGGCCGATAGCCGACGTATTATTCAGGTCCATGTCAGAATGCCGGATGATTCTCCGCAACCGAAACTGGATGAGTAATGTAAATGGTATTTCCCGCACTGTTTGAACGTCAGCGTGTACGTCTGCTGCTGGCGTTATTATTCGGAGCCAGCGGAACGCTGGCTTTTTCTCCTTATGACGTCTGGCCCGCCGCGCTTATTTCCCTGATTGGTCTACAGGGTTTAACCCTGAATCGCCGCCCATTGCAGGCTGCCTGGATTGGCTATTTCTGGGGGCTTGGTCTGTTTGGCAGCGGTGTGCACTGGGTGTATGTCAGTATCGCTCAGTTCGGCGGCATGCCAGGTCCGGTCAATATTTTCCTCGTGGTGCTGCTGGCGGCCTATTTGTCGCTCTACACTGGGCTGTTCGCCGGTATTTTGTCGCGTTTGTGGCCACACACCAGTTGGTTGCGCCTGGCGGTTGCCGCACCTGTCATTTGGCAAATTACCGAGTTCCTGCGCGGCTGGGTATTGACCGGTTTCCCGTGGCTCCAGTTTGGTTACAGCCAGATAGATGGGCCGCTGAAAGGCCTCGCGCCGGTGCTTGGCGTTGAAGCCATCAATTTCTTACTGATGATTGTCAGTGGTCTGTTGGTGCTGGCGTTGGTTCAGCGTCGCTTACACCCGCTCGCCGTCGCCGTCGTGCTGTTCGCCCTGCCCTTCCCGCTGCGTTATATTCAGTGGTATCAACTGCTGCCGGAGCGCACCACCCAGGTTTCTATGGTGCAAGGGAACATCCCACAATCGATGAAGTGGGACGAAAACCAACTGCTCAATACGTTGAAAATCTACAGCAACGCCAGCGAACAGGTGATGGGTAAATCGCAACTGATTATCTGGCCGGAGTCCGCCATTCCGGATCTGGAAATTAACCAGCAACGCTTTTTAAGCGCCATGGATAATCTGCTACGGGCAAACAACAGCACTCTGATTACCGGGATTGTCGATGCGCGGCTCAATCGGCAAAACCGTTACGACACCTACAACACGATCATTACGCTGGGCAAAGACAGCGCTTACAGCTACAGCTCAAGCGATCGCTACAACAAGAACCATCTGGTGCCATTTGGCGAGTTTGTGCCGCTGGAGTCGATTCTGCGTCCGCTGGCGCCGTTCTTCGATTTGCCGATGTCCTCGTTCAGTCGTGGCGCTTATGTACAGCCCCCGCTGACGGCGCATGGGCTAACGCTGACGGCAGCAATTTGCTACGAGATAATCCTCGGCGAGCAGGTGCGTGATAACTTCCGCCCGGATACCGATTTCTTGCTGACCATCTCGAACGACGCTTGGTTTGGTAAATCCATTGGCCCGTGGCAGCACTTCCAGATGGCGCGGATGCGTGCGCTGGAATTGGCGCGTCCACTGCTGCGTAGCACCAATAACGGCATAACCGCAGTGATTGGTCCCCAGGGTGAAATCCAGGCGATGATCCCACAATTTACCCGTGAAGTGCTGACCGCGAAGGTCACACCGACCTCTGGCCTCACGCCATATGCCCGCACGGGCAACTGGCCGCTGTGGATTATCACCGCACTGCTGGGCTTTGGTGCGCTGGTGATGAGTCTGCGTCAGCGCCGCCGTTAATCCTCTTTCTCGCTGTTCTGCCCGGTGACAATTTGCTTACCGGGCATCCTCTCTTCGTTGTGCAAAATTTACGATTAAGCCGTTTTTGGCATGCCGTTTGCTTATATCTACCAGGCAGCTATGAAATCCGCTTATGTGCAACTTACGTCGCACCAGCAGGAAACAGTAGCGGCACCAATCTGGTGCAATGGAAGATTTTTGCCTCTAAACGGTGCGGCGCGCCTCGCAAAAATAAACAATACCGCAGCAAAATCTTTACATTAAGCCAGACTGAATGTAACAAAAACATACAACACTGCACGAATATGTCGCAGAACAACAAAAACACAATACACACAATGGGTATCAATACGCGTCTCTGGCGCTGACGATAAAGGAGTCTGGATATGCAATTACGTAAACTGGCCGCCGCGATGCTGGTGATGGGACTGTCCGCCGGTCTGGTGCATGCTGAAGATGCAAAACCTGCCGACGCAGCGTCGGCCGATCAACAAGCCACGCTGGCTAAAATTGCTAAAAACGGCGTTATCGTCGTCGGTCACCGCGAATCTTCCGTACCGTTCTCCTATTACGACAATGAACAAAAGGTCGTGGGTTACTCCCAGGACTACTCCAACGCTATCGTTGAAGCGGTGAAGAAAAAACTGAATAAGCCGGATCTGGCGGTGAAACTTATTCCTATCACCTCGCAAAACCGTATCCCGCTGCTACAAAACGGCACCTTCGATTTTGAGTGTGGTTCCACCACCAATAACCTTGAACGCCAGAAGCAAGCGGCGTTCTCTGACACCATTTTCGTGGTTGGCACGCGCCTGCTCACCAAAAAAGGTGGCCCGATTAAAGACTTCGCCGACCTGAAAGGCAAAGCCGTGGTGGTGACTTCCGGTACTACGTCAGAAATTCTGCTGAACAAGCTGAACGACGAGAAGAAAATGGATATGCGCATTATCAGCGCGAAAGACCATGGCGACTCGTTCCGTACCCTGGAAAGCGGCCGCGCAGTGGCCTTTATGATGGATGACGCGCTGCTGGCCGGTGAACGTGCGAAAGCGAAAAAACAGGATAACTGGGAGATCGTGGGCACGCCGCAATCAAAAGAAGCCTACGGCTGTATGCTGCGTAAAAACGATCCAGAATTCAAAAAGTTGATGGATGACACTATCGCCCAGCTCCAGACCTCAGGTGCGGCGGAAAAATCCTTCGACAAATGGTTTAAAAACCCGATTCCGCCGAAAAACATGAACCTCAATTTCGATCTCTCTGACGATATGAAAGCGCTGTTCAAAGAACCGAATGACAAAGCTCTGAACTAATTAAAACCATTAGGGGCGGGTTTACCTGCCCTCTCGATTGTCGAAGTAGCACGGACAGACTATACGTTGAGTGGTCGTTCCCCACTCAGCGCGAAGACTCGCTCTTCATACAATCTTCGAGGGTAGCGCTGCTACCCTTTTTTTTCCGGAGTAGATTTATGTCCATAGACTGGAACTGGGGAATATTTCTTGAACAGGCCCCGTTCGGCAACACCACCTATCTTGGCTGGCTATGGAGTGGTTTTCAGGTCACTATCGCGCTTTCCGTGACGGCCTGGATTATCGCTTTTCTGGTCGGTTCCCTGTTTGGCATCCTGCGTACCGTCCCTAACCGTCTCTTGTCCGGCATTGGCACTCTCTATGTCGAACTGTTCCGCAACGTGCCGCTGATCGTGCAGTTTTTCACCTGGTACCTGGTGGTGCCAGAACTGTTGCCGGAAAATATCGGCATGTGGTTCAAGTCAGAATTGGATCCGAATATCCAGTTCTTCGTCTCCTCAATGGTCTGCCTGGGGCTGTTTACCGCGGCTCGCGTTTGTGAGCAGGTACGCGCCGCGATTCAGTCGCTACCGCGCGGGCAAAAAAACGCGGGCCTGGCTATGGGGCTGACGCTGCCGCAAACCTACCGTTATGTGTTGCTGCCTAATGCTTACCGTGTGATTGTGCCGCCAATGACTTCGGAGATGATGAACCTGGTGAAAAACTCGGCCATCGCGTCCACCATCGGCCTGGTCGATATGGCGGCGCAGGCGGGGAAATTGCTGGATTACTCCGCCCATGCCTGGGAATCCTTTACGGCAATCACCGTTGCGTATGTCTTAATTAACGCTTTCATTATGCTGGTGATGAACCTGGTTGAACGTAAAATTCGCCTGCCGGGCAATATGGGAGGCAAATAATCATGTACGAATTTGACTGGAGTTCAATCGTCCCTTCGTTACCATATCTGGTGGCGGGTCTGATAGTCACGCTGAAAATCACAGCGATTGCGATTGTGTTTGGCATTGTCTGGGGAACCTTGCTGGCGGTGATGCGTCTGTCGACATTTGCGCCGTTGCGCTGGTTTGCCAAAAGTTACGTGAATGTGTTCCGCTCTATCCCGCTGGTGATGGTGCTGCTGTGGTTCTATCTGATCGTGCCGGGTTTTCTGCAAAATGTGCTGGGTCTGTCGCCAAAAACCGATATCCGCCTGATTTCTGCCATGGTGGCCTTCTCAATGTTTGAAGCGGCTTACTACTCGGAAATTATCCGTGCGGGCATTCAAAGTATTTCTCGCGGGCAGTCCAGTGCCGCGCTGGCGCTCGGTATGACGCACTGGCAGTCGATGAAGCTTATCATCCTGCCGCAGGCATTTCGCGCGATGGTTCCGCTGCTGCTCACGCAGGGCATTGTGCTATTCCAGGATACCTCTCTGGTCTATGTCCTAAGCCTGGCGGATTTCTTCCGCACGGCATCTACCATTGGCGAGCGCGATGGTACGCAGGTTGAAATGATCCTGTTTGCCGGCGCTGTATATTTTGTTATCAGTTTGAGTGCTTCGCTGTTGGTCAGCTGGCTGAAGAAAAGGACCGTCTAATGATTTCCCTGAAAAATGTTTCTAAATGGTATGGTCACTTTCAGGTGTTGACCGATTGTTCCACCGAAGTGAAAAAAGGCGAAGTGGTGGTGGTTTGCGGGCCGTCCGGTTCAGGTAAATCGACGCTGATAAAAACCGTCAACGGTCTGGAACCAGTGCAGAAAGGCGAGATTGTCGTCAACGGTACCAAAGTGAATGACAAGAAAACCAATCTGGCTAAGCTGCGATCGCATGTCGGGATGGTGTTCCAGCACTTTGAACTGTTCCCCCATCTGTCAATCATTGAGAACCTGACGCTGGCACAAGTAAAAGTACTGAAGCGCGATAAAGCTGCCGCACGAGAAAAAGGGCTGAAGCTGCTGGAACGCGTTGGTCTCTCTGCTCATGCGAACAAATTCCCGGCGCAGCTTTCCGGCGGTCAGCAGCAACGTGTAGCGATTGCCCGCGCGCTCTGTATGGATCCGGTTGCAATGCTGTTTGACGAACCGACCTCCGCGCTCGATCCAGAGATGATCAACGAAGTGCTGGACGTGATGGTCGAACTGGCGAACGAAGGCATGACCATGATGGTGGTAACCCACGAAATGGGCTTTGCCCGCAAAGTGGCGAACCGGGTGATCTTTATGGATGAGGGAAAAATTATCGAAGATTCAGAGAAAGACGCCTTCTTCGATAACCCGAAATCCGAACGCGCTAAAGACTTCCTCGCAAAAATTCTGCATTAACAGACTGCGCCTGCCCGCTCCGGGCAGGCGCTTATGGGATTACGGTTCGAACGGGCGGCGCTGGAATTGGTCATGCCCGCATTTCGGGCATAGCGGCAACACATCCGGCGTGTAGACCGCCAGATGAAAGTGGCACTTCTCGCAGACCAGATTCCCAAGCCCCACCACCTCGCCACTGTGATAAACGCCGTGGTGATTGAGATCCTGGAACACTTCACGCCACTCAAGCTGCGTTTTATCGGTGATATCCGCCAGTTCCTGCCAGATACTCTCTTTAATCACCCGCATGAATACGCTGTCGGTGACTTCCTGCTGGCTTTCGCTGTAACTGAGGGCGAACTCCTCCAGATCGCGGCGAATTGCGCGCATCAGTTCGTCAACTTCCGTGCGCGTTAACTCACCAGTCTGCGCCACGCGCAGGCGCGCTTGTTCAACCAGTGCGTCAATATCACGCTCTCCATTGCGTAAACGCTCGGTCAACGCCGCCACCAGTTCACGGTAAAAATGAGCAACCTTGTTCATCGTTTCGCCTCCCGGTTCAGTAACTCTCTCTAATGGTAGACGTTATTTCTTGCTCGCTGTGCCGACTCGCCCGCACTGTCGACAAAAAATTAGCGGCCAAAGGCCGGGGCAATTTCGTTCCCGCGTCGCGGAAAGGCTGTTTTGAGAGTGGCGTTTGGGCTATGCTATGCCTTTCGAAAAACCACGTAACAACGCTACATTTGTAGCTGTAGCAAAAACAGGACTACTGGCTGCCATGCAAGAGCAATACCGCCCGGAAGAGATAGAATCCAAAGTACAGCGCCACTGGGAAGAGAAGCGCACATTTGAAGTCACTGAAGACGAGAGCAAAGAAAAATACTATTGCTTGTCAATGCTCCCCTATCCTTCTGGCCGACTACACATGGGCCACGTCCGTAACTACACCATCGGCGATGTGATCTCCCGTTACCAGCGCATGCTGGGTAAAAACGTACTGCAGCCGATTGGCTGGGATGCGTTTGGTCTGCCGGCTGAAGGCGCGGCGGTAAAAAACAACACCGCACCGGCACCGTGGACTTACGACAACATCGCGTACATGAAAAACCAGCTTAAGATGCTGGGCTTCGGCTATGACTGGAGCCGCGAGCTGGCGACCTGCACGCCGGAATATTACCGTTGGGAACAGAAGTTCTTCACCGAACTGTACAAAAAAGGGCTGGTTTACAAGAAAACCTCCGCAGTGAACTGGTGCCCTAACGACCAGACCGTGCTGGCGAACGAACAAGTTATCGACGGCTGCTGCTGGCGCTGTGATACCAAAGTTGAGCGTAAAGAGATCCCGCAGTGGTTTATTAAAATCACAGCTTACGCCGACGAGCTGCTGAACGATCTGGATAATCTGGATCACTGGCCGGATACCGTGAAAACCATGCAGCGCAACTGGATTGGCCGTTCTGAAGGCGTGGAGATCACCTTTGACGTGCAGAACAGCGACCAGAAACTGACGGTCTACACCACTCGTCCGGACACCTTTATCGGTGCAACTTACCTTGCCGTTGCGGCGGGTCATCCGCTGGCGCAGCAGGCTGCCGCGAGCAAACCTGAGTTAGCGTCCTTTATCGATGAATGCCGTAACACCAAAGTTGCGGAAGCCGATATGGCGACGATGGAGAAAAAAGGCGTTGATACCGGCCTGAAAGCCATTCACCCACTGACCGGCGAAGCCATCCCGGTGTGGGCAGCAAACTTCGTGCTGATGGAGTACGGCACCGGCGCAGTGATGGCCGTTCCGGGTCACGATCAGCGCGACTACGAATTTGCGACTAAATACAATCTGCCGATCAAGGCGGTTATCCTTAACGCAGACGGCAACGCGCCGGATCTCAGCGAACAAGCGATGACTGAAAAAGGTGTGCTGTTTAACTCCGGCGAATTTGACGGTCTCGACTTTAGCGCCGCTTTTAACGCCATTGCCGACAAACTGGCGGCCAAAGGCGTGGGTGAGCGCAAAGTGAACTTCCGTCTGCGCGACTGGGGTGTTTCCCGCCAGCGCTACTGGGGCGCACCCATCCCGATGGTGACGCTGGAAGACGGTACCGTTATTCCAACGCCGGAAGATCAACTGCCGGTTATCCTGCCGGAAGATGTGGTTATGGACGGCATCACCAGCCCAATTAAAGCCGATCCTGAGTGGGCGAAAACCACCGTTAACGGTCAACCAGCGCTGCGTGAAACTGATACCTTTGACACCTTTATGGAGTCTTCCTGGTACTATGCACGTTACACGTGCCCACAGCACAACGAAGGCATGCTCGACCCGAAAGCGGCAAATTACTGGCTGCCGGTAGATATTTATATTGGCGGCATCGAACACGCCATCATGCACCTGCTCTACTTCCGCTTCTTCCACAAACTGATGCGCGACGCGGGCATGGTGAACTCCGATGAGCCAGCAAAACAGCTGCTGTGCCAAGGCATGGTACTGGCCGACGCCTTCTATTATGTGGGTGCAAACGGCGAGCGTAACTGGGTTTCGCCAAAAGAAGCCATTGTTGAACGTGACGAGAAAGGCCGCATTATCAAAGCGACCGATCCGGCAGGTCACGAGCTGGTTTATACCGGCATGAGCAAAATGTCCAAGTCGAAAAACAACGGTATCGACCCGCAGGAAATGGTTGAGCGTTACGGCGCGGACACCGTGCGTCTGTTCATGATGTTTGCATCGCCAGCCGATATGACGCTGGAGTGGCAGGAATCTGGTGTGGAAGGAGCGAACCGCTTCCTGAAACGCGTCTGGAAACTGGTTTACGAACACACCGCTCAGGGTGCTGTAGCCGCGCTGGATCTGGCTGCGCTGAGTGAAGACCAGCAAGCCCTGCGCCGCGACGTGCATAAAACCATCGCTAAAGTTTCCGATGACATCGGTCGCCGTCAGACCTTTAACACCGCTATTGCGGCGATTATGGAGCTGATGAACAAACTGGCGAAAGCGCCGCAGGAGAGCGAACAAGATCGTGCACTGCTGCAGGAAGCACTGCTGGCGGTTGTGCGTATGCTTAACCCGTTCACCCCACACGCAAGCTTCACGCTGTGGCAGGCGTTGGGCGGCGAAGGCGATATCGACAACGCACCGTGGCCGGAGGCTGATGAGAAAGCGATGGTGGAAAACACCACGCTGGTCGTCGTCCAGGTCAACGGTAAAGTGCGTGGTAAAATTACTGTTGCCGTCGACGCGACGGAAGAACAGGTGCGTGAACGTGCAGGCCAGGAACATCTGGTAGCAAAATATCTTGATGGCGTGACCGTGCGTAAAGTGATTTACGTGCCGGGTAAACTGCTTAATCTGGTCGTTGGCTAAGCGCGGGAGGAAACGTGCGATATCTGGCTACATTGTTCGTATCACTGGCGGTGCTCATCACCGCCGGATGTGGCTGGCATCTGCGTAATACCACGCAGGTGCCGACCGAAATGAAAACGATGTTCTTTGACTCCGGGGATCCGAATGGCCCACTGAGCCGCGCGATCCGCAGCCAGTTACGCCTGAATGGCGTCGAATTGTTGGAGAAAACGTCCACACGTCAGGATGTGCCTTCTTTGCGTCTTGGGGCCGTAACGTTCTCCCGTGACACCGCTTCTGTTTTCCAGGATGGTCGTACTGCGGAATATCAAATGGTGCTGACCGTAAACGCCAGCGTACTGATCCCGGGTCATGATATTTACCCGATCAATACCAAAGTTTATCGTTCTTTCTTTGATAACCCGCAAACGGCGCTGGCGAAAGCCGCAGAGCAAGATATGATCGTTCAGGAGATGTACGACAAAGCAGCCGAACAGCTGATTCGTAAACTGCCTAGTGTACATACTGCAGACGCGAAAAGCGCGCAGGGCACCGCCACCTCGACGACAGGCTCCTCTTCGACGCAACCGGGTAGCTAATGCTCAGGTTGTATCCGGAACAACTCCGCGCGCAGCTTAATGAAGGGCTGCGCGCGGCGTATTTACTCCTCGGTAATGATCCGCTGCTGTTGCAAGAGAGCCAGGACGCAGTGCGTCAGGTCGCCTCTGAACAGGGCTTTATCGAACACCATACCTTCATACTGGATGCCAGCACGGATTGGGATGCGATTTTCTCCATCTGCCAGGCATTGAGTCTGTTCGCCAGTCGTCAGACATTACTGCTACAGTTGCCTGAAAATGGCCCAAACGCTGCTATCAATGAACAGTTGGCAAAGCTGGTTAGCCTGCTGCATGACGACCTCATTTTGACGGTCCGCGGGAACAAACTGACCAAAGCGCAGGAAAACGCGGCATGGATAACGCAGTTAAATAACCGCGCCGTGCAAGTAAGCTGCCAGACGCCGGAACAAGCGAACCTGCCGCGCTGGGTTGCCGCCAGAGCAAAGCAAAACAAGCTGGAACTGGACGACGCCGCCAATCAGTTACTTTGTTATTGCTACGAAGGAAACTTACTGGCACTGGCGCAAGCGCTCGAACGCCTGGCGCTACTGTGGCCGGATGGAAAACTCACCCTGCCCCGCGTGGAACATGCGGTAAATGACGCGGCGCACTTCACCCCCTTCCACTGGGTTGATGCGCTACTTGCCGGGAAAAGCAAACGCGCGTTGCACATTCTTACCCAGCTGCGACTCGAAGCGTGTGAGCCCGTGATCCTGCTGCGTACCGTGCAACGCGAATTGCTATTGCTGGTGACGTTGAAACGCCAGTCAGCATACTCGCCATTGCGTGCACTGTTTGATAAGCATCGGGTGTGGCAAAACCGCCGGAGTGTGACGGGCGATGCGCTTAATCGCCTGAGCCTTGATCAGTTACGCCAGGCGGTCCATTTGCTGAGCCGCATTGAACTGATTGTGAAGCAGGATTTTGGTCAGTCGGTCTGGGCCGAGCTTGAAGGGCTTTCTCTGCTACTCTGTCATAAGGCACTGGCAGACGTTTTTATTGATGGTTGATATGAATCAGTTGCAGGCACTGTTTGGCGGTACATTTGATCCGATCCATTATGGGCACCTGAAACCTGTGGAAGCGCTGGCGAACCTGATTAGCCTTTCCAGGGTGATTATCATGCCCAATAACGTGCCGCCGCACCGCGCGCAACCTGAAGCCAGCAGTCAGCAACGCAAAAAAATGATCGAGCTGGCGATTGCCGACAAACCCTTATTCACCCTTGATGAACGCGAACTGCGCCGCGACACGCCTTCATACACGGCGCAAACCTTAAAGGAGTGGCGGGAAGAGCAAGGCGCTACGTGCCCACTGGCGTTTATCATCGGTCAGGATTCCCTGCTGACATTCCCCTCCTGGCATCACTACGAGACAATTCTGGATAACTGCCATCTGATTGTCTGCCGCCGCCCTGGTTACCCGCTGACCATGGAGCGGGAGGAACAGCAGCTGTGGCTGGAAGCCCATCTCACCACGAATGCTGAAGATCTGCATGTCTTACCTGCCGGGCGGATTTACCTTGCCGAAACGCCGTGGTTCAACATCTCGGCAACGCTTATCCGTGAACGGCTGGAGCACGGTGAAAAGTGTGATGATCTGCTCCCCGAGCCTGTCATGGCGTATATCAACGAACAGGGTTTATACCACTGATCACCGCCGTCATGGCAGCAATAAGCCGGTCATTTTCCCCTTCGCTTCGCACCGCCACGCGGTAATAACGCGCATCCAACCCTGGGTAATTGGCGCAGCTACGAATTAAAATGTGGCGGGAAAGCAATGCACGTTGCAACTCCATATCTGGCGCGTCACAGCGCATAAAAAGATAGTTCGCGCAGCCAGGCCAGACCGTTAATCCCGGTAATGCGTTCAAGGCGGCGAACAGGCGCGGACGCTCATTCTTGAGCCAGTTCCAGCTTGCCTGCTGATAATCGCTGTCCTGCAAAATCACCTCACCGGCTAACGCGGCAAAAGCATTGATGGACCACGGCATCTGCGCATCTCGCATATACCGGACTTGCTGTTCGTCGCTGCCCAGCACATACCCCAATCGCAAGCCAGGAATGGCGTAAAACTTGGTGAGTGAACGCAGCACCCAAACGTGTGGATTCTGCGCCAGATAAGGAATGAAACCCTCGCGTTCGGGAATAAAATCCATAAAGGCTTCGTCGAGGATTAACGTGATCCCCAGCGCTTTGCAACGTGCAGCAATCGCATGCAGCAAGGCGTCATCCGGCAACAAACCGGTGGGATTATTCGGTGTACAGAGAAATAAGCAGTCAAGATCGGCGGTAAGCGCGCTCAGCAGCGCATCAGTAAGCTGCCAGCCATCAACTTCGTGCAAGTGATAGTCGCTAATCATGCACCCCACCAATGCCAGCGCCCGGCGATATTCGGCAAACCCAGGCGTTATCAGCATCGCTTTACGTGGCTTAAGCATGTTGACCAGCACAAAGATGGCTTCCGTTTCACCGTTTCCGGCGAGGATCCATGAAGCCGGAACCTGATGATGAGCCGCCAGTACCTTATGCAGACGCTGATACTCAACATCCGGGTATCGCTCGGCAAGCGACAGATTATTTTGCAACGCATGTTTAAGCGATGCCGGCATGCCAGCCGGGTTAATGTTGGCGCTGAAATCAAGCAACTGTTCCGCCGATATCCCCAACAGTTCTGCCGCCTCACGCGTGTTGCCACCGTGCGCACTGTGAAACAAAGCCATCTTCCGCTCCGGTTAAAAGCCGTTATCTTAAACGAAAAAGAGGCCGTGATTCAGGACGCAATGGTAAACTTTGCGCACACATCCAGACGGGAGACAACAATGCGACTCTGGCTGATACGTCACGGAGAAACCGAAGCGAACGTCGCCGGGCTTTATAGCGGCCACTCGCCGACTCCGCTGACGTCCAAAGGGTTGGCGCAGGCGGAAACTCTGTGCGACTTACTCGCTAAGGTGCCCTTCGATTATGTGCTGTGTAGTGAACTGGAGCGCGCGCAGCAGACGGCGGCGCGCGTGCTGAAACCGCACGCGCTTGCCGTTCATACCACCCACTTGCTCAACGAGATGTTTTTCGGCGACTGGGAAATGCGCCATCACCGCGATTTAACACGAGAAGATCCGGAAAGTTATGCCGCCTGGTGTACCGACTGGCAGCATGCCGTACCAACCAATGGTGAGGGATTTCAGGCATTTTCTGCACGAATTGAGCAAGTTATTGCGCTGCTTGCCGATATAAAAAGTCAGCACAAGAATGTGTTGATCGCCAGCCATCAGGGGGTGTTGAGTTTGTTGATCGCCCGCTTGCTCAACATGCCAGCCGCATCGCTGTGGCATTTTCGTGTTGATCAAGGGTGCTGGAGCGCTATTGATATCCATGATGATTTCGCCACGTTGCGGGTATTAAATAGCCGGGCAGCCTGGCACGCTGACGATGTATAGCGTGTTTTTCATGCATCCTATTCACACCGCTGATTCGGCCATTGACACGCCCTCACAGGCTGCTATCCTCCGCGCGCAGAGATTGTTTTACAAAAATGGCAATGCATTCATACGGCCGTGATGGGATGATAGCCAACTTTAAAATTTGCCGGGGCTGTCTTACCCCGACAATCGATGCAGTTCAGGTATAATGTCAGGCCGTTCATTAACAGTACATTTTTCACTCACCCCAGGGGGAACACTTGCAGGGTAAAGCACTCCAGGATTTTGTTATCGACAAAATTGATGACCTGAAAGGTCAAGATATCGTTGCCATTGACGTTCAGGGTAAATCCAGTATTACCGATTGCATGATTATCTGCACCGGCACCTCTACTCGCCACGTTATCTCTATTGCGGACCATGTGGTACAGGAATCGCGTGCCGCAGGCATGATGCCGCTGGGTGTCGAAGGCGAAAGCGCCGCAGACTGGGTCGTTGTCGATTTGGGTGATGTGATTGTCCATGTCATGCAGGAAGAGAGCCGTCGCCTGTATGAGCTGGAAAAGCTCTGGAGTTAATGCGTGAAACTGCAACTGGTCGCCGTCGGCACGAAAATGCCGGACTGGGTACAGACAGGTTTTAGTGAATACCTGCGCCGCTTTCCAAAAGATATGCCGTTCGAGTTAATCGAAATTCCGGCGGGAAAGCGCGGCAAGAACGCAGATATCAAACGTATTCTCGATAAAGAGGGTGAACTGATGCTGGCTGCGGCTGGCAAAAACCGTATCGTTACCCTCGATATTCCGGGCAAACCCTGGGATACACCGCAGCTGGCAAACGAGCTGGAACGCTGGAAGCAAGACGGGCGCGATGTCAGCTTGTTGATTGGTGGGCCGGAAGGGCTATCTCCGGCCTGCAAAGCGGCGGCAGAACAAAGTTGGTCACTCTCTGCGCTAACGTTACCTCACCCGCTGGTGCGCGTGCTGGTTGCCGAAAGCCTGTATCGCGCATGGAGTATTACAACCAACCATCCTTATCACCGTGAGTAATGACGAGTCTTGGGTAGATTAAGCAGCGGATGAAATTACAGAATTCTTTTCGCGACTATACGGCTGAGTCCGCGCTGTTTGTGCGCCGGGCGGTGGTCGCTTTTACGGGGATTTTGCTGCTTACCGGCGTGCTGGTAGCCAACCTTTATAACCTGCAAATCGTCCGTTTTGCAGACTACCAGACCCGCTCCAACGAAAACCGCATCAAGCTGGTGCCTATCGCGCCAAGCCGCGGCATTATCTACGATCGCAACGGCACGCCACTGGCGCTGAACCGCACCATCTACCAGGTCGAGATGATGCCGGAGAAAGTCGATGATGTGCAGCAAACGCTGGATGCCTTGCGCGATGTGGTCGATCTTAACGACGATGACATCGCCAACTTCAAAAAAGAGCGCTCGCGCTCGCACCGCTTCACCTCAATCCCGGTAAAAACTAACCTGACTGAAGTCCAGGTGGCGCGCTTTGCGGTTAACCAGTACCGTTTCCCCGGCGTTGAGGTCAAGGGCTACAAGCGCCGTTTTTATCCGTATGGTTCCGCGCTGACTCACGTCATTGGTTACGTGTCGAAAATTAACGATAAAGACGTCGAACGGCTGGATAAAGAGGGCAAGCTGGCAAACTACGCCGCCACCCACGATATCGGAAAACTGGGTATTGAGCGCTATTACGAAGATGTGCTGCACGGTCAGACCGGTTATGAAGAGGTGGAAGTCAATAACCGCGGCCGCGTGATCCGTCAGCTCAAAGAGGTGCCGCCGCAGGCTGGTCACGATATCTACCTGACGCTGGATTTAAAACTCCAGCAATATATTGAAACGCTGCTCGCTGGCAGCCGTGCCGCCGTGGTAGTAACCGATCCACGCAATGGCAGCATTCTCGCGCTGGTGTCGATGCCAAGCTACGATCCGAACCTGTTTGTTGATGGCATTTCCAGCAAAGACTACGCCTCACTGTTAAACGATCCGAATACGCCGCTGATCAACCGCGCAACGCAAGGGGTTTACCCGCCTGCGTCCACGGTGAAACCGTATGTGGCCGTTTCCGCACTCAGCGCCGGGGTGATCACGCGTAACACCAGCTTGTTCGATCCCGGCTGGTGGCAATTACCCGGCTCAGAAAAACGCTACCGCGACTGGAAAAAATGGGGGCACGGCCACCTGAATGTTACCAAATCGCTGGAAGAGTCCGCCGATACTTTCTTCTATCAAGTCGCCTATGATATGGGCATTGATCGCCTGGCAGAATGGATGGGCAAATTTGGCTACGGACACTATACCGGCGTTGACCTCTCGGAAGAGCGCGCCGGGAACATGCCAACCCGCGAATGGAAACTGAAGCGCTTTAAAAAACCGTGGTACCAAGGCGATACCATTCCGGTGGGGATCGGCCAGGGTTACTGGACAGCGACGCCATTGCAGATGAACAAAGCGATGATGACGCTGATTAATGACGGTGTTGTTAAGGTGCCGCATCTGCTGATGAGCACGGTGGAAGATGGTAAGCAGGTTCCGTGGAAGCAGCCTGCACAGCCGCCAGTGGGTGATATTCACTCTGGCTACTGGGAGATTGCCAAAGACGGGATGTATGGCGTAGCCAACCGCCCTAACGGTACGGGTCATAAGTATTTCGCCAACGCACCGTACAAAGTCGCGGCGAAATCAGGTACTGCCCAGGTCTTTGGTTTGAAAGCGAACGAAACCTATAACGCCCACCGAATTGCAGAACGTCTGCGCGACCATAAATTGATGACAGCATTTGCTCCTTACGATAATCCGCAGGTCGCCGTCGCGGTTATTCTGGAAAACGGTGGCGCAGGTCCAGCGGTGGGTACAATTATGCGACAGATCCTCGACCACATTATGCTTGGCGATAACAACACCGAACTGCCAACGGAAAACCCGTCCACGGCAGCCGTGGAGGACCAATAACATGACGGATAATCCGAACAAGAAATCGTTCTGGGATAAAATCCACATCGATCCGGTGATGATGTTGATTATCCTCGCGCTGCTATTTTACAGCGCGATCGTTATCTGGAGCGCCAGCGGCCAGGATATCGGTATGACCGAGCGTAAAGTCGGCCAGATCGCCATGGGGCTGATTATCATGGTTATCCTGGCGCAGGTACCGCCACGCGTCTATGAAGGTTGGGCACCCTATCTCTATATTTTCTGTGTAATTTTGCTTGTCGCGGTGGATGCTTTCGGCGCTATTTCAAAAGGGGCGCAGCGCTGGCTAGATTTGGGCGTTGTGCGTTTTCAACCTTCGGAAATAGCCAAAATTGCCGTACCGTTGATGGTGGCGCGTTTTATTAACCGCGATGTCTGCCCGCCTTCGCTGAAGAATACCGCTATCGCGCTGGCGCTGATTTTCGTGCCGACGCTGCTGGTGGCGGCGCAGCCAGATTTGGGAACCTCCATCCTCGTGGTGCTCTCCGGGCTGTTTGTGCTGTTTCTTTCCGGATTAAGCTGGCGGTTGATTGGTATTGCCGCCGTGCTGGTGGCGGCGTTTATCCCGGTACTGTGGTTCTTCCTGATGCATGATTATCAGCGCCAGCGCGTGATGATGCTCCTTGATCCCGAAACCGATCCGCTCGGCGCGGGCTATCATATTATTCAGTCAAAAATTGCCATCGGTTCCGGCGGTCTGAGCGGTAAGGGATGGCTGCATGGAACTCAGTCGCAACTGGAGTTTCTGCCCGAACGCCATACTGACTTTATCTTTGCCGTGCTGGCGGAAGAGCTGGGTCTCGTCGGCATTCTGATTTTGCTGGCGCTGTATGTGTTGCTGATTATGCGTGGGCTTTGGATTGCCGCCCGGGCGCAAACCACATTCGGACGCGTAATGGCTGGTGGTTTGATGTTGATTTTGTTCGTTTATGTGTTCGTAAATATTGGTATGGTGAGCGGTATCCTGCCGGTGGTCGGCGTACCGCTGCCACTGATCAGTTACGGGGGTTCTGCCCTGATCGTACTCATGGCCGGGTTTGGCATCGTTATGTCGATCCATACCCACAGGAAAATGTTGTCAAAGAGCGTATAAGAGGTGGGCAATGCGTAAGCAATGGCTTGGGATCTGCATAGCAGCAGGATTACTGGCGGCATGTTCAAACGATGATGGTCAGCAGCAAACGACCGTAGCGCCGCAACCTGCGGTGTGTAATGGCCCTGTCGTTGAAATTAGCGGTGCGGAGCCTCATTACGAAGCGCCTGTCGCCACGGCGAATCAGGATTATGAACGCGACGGTAAGCGCTACAAAATTGTGCAGAATCCGGCGAACTTTAGCCAGGCGGGATTGGCCGCCATTTATGATGCCGAACCCGGCAGCAATTTGACGGCTTCCGGCGAAGCGTTCGATCCGATGCAGCTTACCGCAGCACACCCGACGCTGCCCATTCCGAGCTATGCGCGTATCACCAACCTGGCGAATGGGCGCATGATCGTGGTGCGTATTAACGATCGCGGGCCGTACGGCAACGATCGCGTGATTTCCCTGTCGCGCGCGGCGGCGGATCGACTGAACACCTCCAATAACACCAAAGTGCGTATCGATCCGATTATTGTTGCGCAGGATGGTTCCCTTTCCGGCCCGGGTATGGCGTGTACGAAAGTTGCACAGCAAACGTACGCATTGCCAGCGCGTCCCGATCTTGGCGACGGCCCTGGCAGCGTATCTTCTGCTCCGCAGCCCGTAGAGCCGCAGGGCAATGTACACGCTATCAGCAACGATACGCTGAAAAACGACGACACAACCGCTGCGCCAGTGCGTAGCGGCGGCTTCCTGGGTGCGCCGACACCACTCGCCTCTGGCGTACTGGAAGGAAGCGCCGATACTGCCGCCGCGACAGCAGCGCAACCTGCAACAACCTCTGTGACGCCAACGGCTACGCCGGTGACGCAGACCGCTCCGGCTGCGCAAACTTACACACCAACGCGCACTTCGCCAGTGACTGCACCAGGTTCGGTCCAGGGCAACGTACATACTGCCGCGCCTGCCAGCGGCGCTGCGGCGGCAAGCAGTAGTGGTTATATGGTGCAGGTGGGTGCCGTTAGCGATCAGACGCGTGCGCAGCAATACCAGCAGCGTCTGGCGCAGCAATTTGCGGTTCCTGGCCGCGTCACGCAAAATGGTGCTGTCTGGCGTGTACAGCTAGGGCCATTTAGCAACAAAGCGGACGCCAGCGCCTTGCAGCAGCGCCTGCAAAACGAGGCGCAGTTGCAGTCATTCGTTACGAACGCCCAGTAAACTTGCTAAGGTGTCTGACTTTGTCAACTTATGTCAGCAACATTAACAAAGTCATGCTGAAAGTCAGATGCCTGCAAGTATAGCTTTTGCTATAGTAAGGCACTTTTTTTAACTCCATCACGGATGTCGTTGTTCGACCATGAAGACCACTTTTTCCGTTCGTTTTATGCAGCGCCTGGCGCTCACCACGGCGCTGACTGCAGCCTCTCTTTCCGCTGCGCATGCCGATGACCTGAATATTAAGACCATGATCCCTGGCGTCCCGCAGATTGACGCGGAATCCTATATCCTGATCGACTATAACTCCGGCAAAGTGCTGGCTGAGCAAAACGCCGATGCGCGCCGCGATCCGGCAAGCCTGACCAAGATGATGACCAGCTATGTCATTGGCCAGGCCATGAAAGCGGGCAAATTCAAAGACAGCGATCTGGTCACGATTGGTAACGACGCCTGGGCCACCGGCAACCCGGTGTTTCGTGGTTCTTCGTTGATGTTCCTGAAACCCGGTATGCAAGTACCGGTTTCCCAACTGATCCGTGGTATCAACCTGCAATCCGGTAACGATGCCTGCGTTGCGATGGCCGATTATGTGGCGGGCAGCCAGGATGCGTTTGTCGGTCTGATGAACAACTATGTAAAAGCGCTGGGCCTGCAAAACAGCCACTTCCAGACTGTACACGGCCTGGATGCTGATGGTCAGTACAGTTCTGCGCGCGATATGGCACTGATTGGTCAGGCGCTTATCCGCGATGTGCCGAATGAATACTCCATCTATAAAGAGAAAGAGTTCACCTTTAATGGCATTCGTCAGACCAACCGTAATGGCCTGCTGTGGGATAACAGCCTGAATGTCGACGGGATTAAAACCGGTCACACCGATAAAGCGGGTTATAACCTGGTGGCGTCGGCAACCGAAGGCCAGATGCGCCTGATATCTGCTGTGATGGGTGGTCGCACGTTTAAAGGCCGTGAAACTGAAAGCAAGAAACTGCTGACCTGGGGCTTCCGTTTCTTTGAAACCGTAAGTCCGCTCAAAGCCGGTAAAGAGTTTGCTTCAGAGCCAGCATGGTTTGGCGACAGCGATCGCGCTTCGCTTGGCGTTGATAAAGACGTGTACCTGACCATTCCGCGCGGCCGTATGAAAGATCTGAAAGCCAGCTATGTGCTGAACACCAGCGAACTGCACGCGCCGCTGCAGAAAAATCAGGTGGTTGGTTCAATTAACTTCCAGTTGGATGGTAAAACCATCGAACAGCGCCCGCTAGTCGTGCTGCAGGAGATTCCGGAAGGCAATTTCTTCGGCAAAATCATTGATTACATTAAATTGATGTTCCATCATTGGTTTGGCTAAAAATTGAACACTTGAAAGTGTGATTTCCGCCCCCATATACTTAGCATCTCAGAAAAACTCCTGCCCTTGTGGCAGGAGTTCTTATTTTTTACGCCGGAGCTGACATGAAAACCAATCTTAAAGAACTGCTTGAATTCCCGACTCCTTTTACTTACAAAGTGATGGGTCTGGCGAAACCAGAGCTGGTTGATCTGGTGGTTGAAGTGGTACAGCGCCATGCGCCAGGTGATTACTCTCCGCAGGTAAAACCGAGCAGCAAAGGCAATTACCACTCGGTATCCATCACCATCACCGCAACACATATTGAGCAGGTAGAGACGCTGTACGAAGAACTCGGCAATATCGAAATTGTTCGTATGGTGCTGTAATTGTTCATCACGTTACCCGGAGCCATTCGGGTAACGTCTTCGCTGTGATATACTTCCCCCACTCTTTTTCTCCCCCGGGGATGCCGTTTTGTCTCAGGACACCATTCTTATCCGCAATCTTGGCTTGCAACCTTATGAGCCCATTTCTCGGGCAATGCATGAATTCACCGATGCTCGCGACGAAACGACGCTGGATGAAATCTGGCTGGTAGAACACCATCCCGTCTTTACGCAAGGCCAGGCAGGAAAAGCCGAACATGTACTGGCACCGGGTGACATTCCCGTCATCCAGAGCGATCGCGGCGGCCAGGTAACCTATCACGGGCCAGGCCAGCAGGTGATGTATGTATTAATTAACCTGAAGCGGCGCAAAGTTGGCGTTCGCGAGCTTGTCACGTTGCTGGAAAATACGGTTATCAATACGCTGGCAACATTGGGGATTAACGCACAGGCACGAGCTGACGCACCGGGTGTATATGTGCAAGGCAAGAAAATCTGTTCCCTGGGGCTGCGGATCCGTAAAGGGTGCTCATTTCATGGCCTGGCGCTGAATATCGATATGGATTTGACGCCGTTTATGCGCATCAATCCTTGCGGGTACGCCGGTATGGAAATGACCCAGGTCAGCCAACTGGTGGAAAATAGCGATATGGATAAATTAAGGACAATTCTTATCCAGCAATTTTTAGCGCTACTAAACAATCCACCTCATCAATATATGAGCGCTTAATATATCATGTATAAAAGCCCGCATTTTGTGCGGGTCGTTATTTACATGGCCTGTTAGCGCTTTACAATAGAAGCCATATTCTCTATTTTCAACCTGCCTGCTTTGTCGGGATAATTAGCATTACAGCACTTTGCCAGGCTTTGTATACGCGCCCAAGGCCAATTTTTTTTGAGTGTATTGTCTGGCCTCGCGATGAAAAACTACGTCATGATGACGAGAGACAGGATGTTTACTCAAGTTAATAATCAACAAAAAAAATAAATTCAACTATCATTCACATTTTGAATGAATACGGAGCACAAGCGTGGATAATAATAACCTGCAGGAAAAGCGAATAACCGTGCGCCCCGACGATGATAAGCCGCAAGTCTTCAGAACGCTGCGCAATATTGATCTCAATTTACTGACTATTTTCGAGGCAGTATATGTTCACAAAGGGATAGTCAACGCGGCAAAAGTGCTCAATTTAACGCCTTCCGCTATTAGCCAGTCCATTCAAAAATTACGTGCAATATTTCCCGATCCGCTTTTCATTCGTAAAGGCCAGGGCGTGACGCCTACGGCTTATGCTTCCCATCTGCACGAATATATCAGCCAGGGACTGGAGTCTATTCTTGGCGCATTAGATCTGACCGGCAGCTATGACAAACAGCGTACGATTACCATCGGCACGCCACCATCGATTGGTGCATTAGTTATACCTGTTATCTTCCAGGCAATAAAAGAGAGTGCTCCGCATCTGATGATGCGTAATATTCCTGTTAACGATGCGGAAAGTCAGCTCAGTCAGTTTCAAACCGATTTAATTATTGATACGCATATTGCTGCTTCACGAACCATTAACCATCACGTCCTTTATAGTGACCGTCTCATGCTGGTTTGCCGCAAAGGGCATCCTTGTTTAAATGGGCCGCTCAATGAAGAGGTTTTGCAACAGTACGAACACACCTTGCTGATGCTAGAAGGGCAAAATCTTAGCGGGCTTCGTCAACGCGTCCAGGATCTTTTCCCCGAGCGCCAGGTAAGCTTCAGCAGTTACAATATGTTTACGATTGCAGCACTGATCGGCAACAGTGATATGCTGGGGTTAATGCCGGCGCGGCTGTTTGAGTTATTCAGTGGTTGTTGGCCGCTGGTTGAAATTGATTACCCGCCAATCAGTAACGAGCATCTTGAAATCTCACTCTTTTACAATAAGTTGAGCCTGCGCGACCCGGTACTGGAAAGCGTCATTAACGTTATCCGACGGGCTTTTTAACGCCCGTCCGTGTCAGGCGAAAGCGCTAACCCTTATTGGGCATATGGCACAAAACAACAACTATTTTACAAATTGCCCCGTTGTCAGGCTGCTTTCTATCCCCCATCAATGGTATACTGCACGCAAGTTAATTCAAAAATAGTTGATAAATACAACATTCATTTGAATTGAAATGCTTACTTCGTTATCCGCAACTGGAACACGCACGCTATGAGTAAACCCATTGTGATGGAACGCGGTGTTAAGTACCGCGATGCCGATAAAATGGCGCTTATCCCGGTTAAAAATGTGGCGACAGAGCGCGAAGCCCTGTTAAGAAAACCGGAATGGATGAAAATCAAACTCCCGGCCGACTCTTCCCGTATCCAGGGTATTAAAGCAGCCATGCGCAAAAACGGGCTGCACTCTGTGTGCGAAGAGGCTTCCTGCCCGAACCTCGCTGAGTGTTTCAACCACGGTACGGCAACCTTTATGATCCTTGGCGCGATCTGCACGCGCCGTTGCCCGTTCTGCGATGTGGCACATGGCCGCCCTGTGGCACCGGATGCCAACGAACCGCAAAAGCTGGCACAGACTATTGCTGATATGGCGCTGCGTTATGTGGTCATCACCTCTGTTGACCGTGACGATCTGCGTGATGGCGGTGCCCAGCATTTTGCGGATTGCATTACCTCAATCCGCGAAAAAAGCCCATCCATTAAAATCGAAACGCTGGTGCCGGATTTCCGTGGTCGTATGGATCGCGCGCTGGATATCCTCACCGCCACGCCGCCGGATGTATTTAACCACAACCTGGAGAACGTACCGCGTGTTTACCGCCAGGTTCGCCCAGGTGCAGATTACAACTGGTCGCTGAAACTTCTGGAGCGTTTTAAAGAAGCGCATCCAGAAATCCCAACGAAATCCGGTCTGATGGTTGGGTTGGGCGAAACCAACGCAGAGATCATCGAGGTCATGCGCGATCTGCGCCGCCATGGCGTGACGATGCTGACGCTGGGCCAATATCTACAGCCAAGCCGCCACCATCTGCCGGTACAGCGCTATGTTAGCCCGGATGAGTTTGACGAAATGAAAGAGGAAGCGCTGGCAATGGGCTTTACCCATGCAGCATGTGGTCCATTCGTTCGTTCCTCTTACCACGCGGATCTGCAGGCAAAAGGTATGGAAGTGAAGTAATACTTGCTTACACTGCAAACAAAAAAACCGGCTTCTGCGCCGGTTTTTTTTCGCCTGTCAAAGCCGCTATTACTCTTTGTGAGAGAGTTTTTCTGCTGTGACTTCGTCAGCTTTTTTCGCTGCATCATCATCATTCATGGCTTTTTTAAAGCCTTTGATGGCTGCGCCCAGGTCACCGCCGAGCGTACGCAATTTTTTGGTTCCAAACAGCAGAACAACCAGTGCGGCCACAACCAGCAGTTTGGTAATACTAATCTCACCCATAGATACCTTCTTTCGTAAAACAGGCTGCATAAAACGCCATTATAACCGGACTTCATTAACGGTCATTCGACGCGCGCACACAATAGCAATGTGTAACGAGATGAATCAAGTGTTGTTTAAAAAAACATCACAATAAATACGGCGCAGCGAAACGGCGATTACGTAACACCGGCAGTTTATCCCGCGTTTGCGCCACACGTTCAGGCGTCACCTCAGCGAAAATCAATTGTGGCACTTCCGCCGCTGCCGCAATAGTCACGCCCTGCGGATCAACGACCCGGCTCTGCCCGATATTCTTATTGCCGCATTCGCCAGCCGCGACGATATAACATGTTGTATCCAGCGCCCTTGCCGATAGCAACGTAGCCCAGTGCTGCTCCTTGAGCGGACCGCGCACCCAGGCGGCAGGCAACACCAGCAATTCAGCACCCTGCAGCGCCAGCGACAAAGCCAGCTCCGGGAAACGCAGATCGTAGCACGTCATCAGCCCGACCTTCATGCCCTCCACTTCAATCAACGGAGGAATATTGTGCCCGGCGTCCACTCGCAGCGACTCCTGCATATTAAACGCGTCATACAGATGCAGCTTGGCATACTGCGCGATCACCTCTCCACCGCGCAATACCACCAGCGTATTAACTGCCCTGCCCTCGGTTGAGGGAACATGCACCGTCAACACCGTAGTCAACATGTTACGCTGGCTTTCCGTACGCAACAGGTTCAGAAAGCCGCCATCCAGCCTCTGCGCTGATTTGACAGAAAGGTGTGGGTCAGCATCATCTCTTGCCAGCAATGCCTCTGGCAGCACCAACAGCGACGCCTGACGCCCTGCCGCTTGAGCCATCAACGCAACACAAGTCTGCGCATTGGTCCGCCAGTCTGGCGTGACCGCAAATTGCCCGGCTGCAACAATCATAGTTACTCCTCCCGCTTCGTCACCATAGCCAGAAAATAGCCGCGACGCTAAACTCGACACTCTAACAAACCAGATAGCAGGATCTCACAGTGTTACAACTTCTTTTAGCGGTATTTATTGGCGGTGGAACCGGCAGTGTTGTGCGCTGGATGTTAAGTATGAAACTTAATCCGGCACATCAAGCAATTCCTGTTGGTACGCTCACCGCCAACCTGCTTGGCGCATTTATTATCGGTATGGGTTTAGCATGGTTCAATCGCATGACGCATATCGATCCCGTCTGGAAGGTACTGTTAACCACCGGTTTTTGTGGCGGGCTGACCACCTTTTCCACCTTTTCAGCAGAAGTGGTGTTTTTGTTGCAGGAGGGGCGAATTAACTGGGCGCTGTTGAACGTGGCGGTAAACTTGCTGGGTTCGTTTGCCATGACGGCACTGGCGTTTTGGCTGTTTTCGTCGGTTAATGCAAACTGAAAGGATAAAAAAACCCGCCTTACGGCGGGTTTTGGAATTCTAACTGTACGTACGTAGCTGAATTAGACAGGCATTACGTTCGCAGCAGATGGGCCTTTGGCACCGTTAGTGATTTCAAATTCAACGCGCTGGCCTTCAGCCAGGGTTTTGAAACCATTGCTCTGGATTGCAGAGAAGTGTACGAACACGTCTTTGCTGCCATCTTCCGGAGTAATGAAACCGAATCCTTTGGATTCATTAAACCACTTAACGTTACCTTTAATCTTAGACATCAAAATTACCTTTACATGAAAAATCGACACAAATGCTGTGTCGGGTATCAGTACAACAATTGTGACGGCTTTTGTCCAGTCGTTATTCGCGAAAAAGTGATAAATGTCGCTAACTTTTTTGCGATAGCGGGTTTATTCCGCGTTTTGAACAATGGTTAAAATTTGCACATTGCATTAACGCAGCGTTTGCAGTTAAAACTGAAAGCGCATCCAGGCAAAGTAAACATTACCGTTGTTATAGGTGCCCGGAATGTAGGTCATCTGGAACGTCGCCGGGCCATAGCCGACAGATGCCAGCGGCAACAACACCGGTATGGGAATGTACTTCCAGTTATCACGAGCGGTAAAGCCCGCCGTATAACCCAATCCCAAATGGAAGTTATCATCTGCCAGCGGGCGCCACGTTTTTTCCCAACCGTAACCGCCAATAGGTTCCCATTTGTTAAAGGAATCTTTAAACGCCATCAAATAAAGACCGTGCCAGTTCCCTTTTTCGTCCCAGCGTGACTGACCAAAACCTGCGCCCCACGGACGTTCGTTATAGCGGTCCGTTTTGACCTTGTCATAGGCAAAACGAGCATGCCAGGTGATGGCAGGCACATACAGATCATAATGCTCAGGCTGCTGCCAGGTTTGCTTCACATTGTCAGTAAAACTCGAGAACCAGGAGTTCTCTGTAGCATGTGCTGTGGTAACCACCGAAAACGCACAAAACAAAGACAAAAAAATAGCTAAAATCTTCTTATTTACAGACACCGTATTTATTCCATGTTACGCAATGACGCTTATTCTCGAGCATGTTATCTGAATAGTCCCTTAACGAGATCGGATTAATTCTGAAAAAACACATGGAATAATCGCAGCATTTACGTCACTTCACGCAGAATAGCGTTCGACGCGCCCCAAAACAGGGGCGCAAAAAAAACGGCTAACGTTTACGATGAAGTAAGAAATAAACCGCTGGAATAACCAACATCGACAGCAATGGTGCCGTTATCATGCCGCCAATCATAGGTGCAGCGATACGGCTCATCACCTCCGAACCGCTGCCACCGCCCCACATAATGGGAAGCAGCCCGGCCATAATCGTCGCAACCGTCATCACCTTTGGCCGAACGCGGAGTACCGCGCCTTCGTGGATAGCCTGTAGCAACACATTATTCCCTCCATCCGGTTCACGCGTGCGATATTTCTTAAGCGCGTGATTAAGATAGAGCACCATAATAACGCCGAACTCCGCCGCCACCCCGGCCAGAGCAATAAAACCGACCGCGCCCGCAACGGATAAATTATATCCCAGTAACCACAATAACCAGACACCACCAATCAACGAGAAGGGCAATGTCCCCATTATTAATAGGGCATCAGATATTCGTTTAAAGGTAATAAATAGCAGGACAAAGATAATCATTAGCGTTACCGGCAGAACAATTTTTAATTTTGCCGTGGCGCGTTCCAGATATTCAAACTGTCCGGACCATGAGAGCGTTACCCCCTGCGGCAGTTTCACCTGCTGCGCTACCCGCTGCTGCATCTCTTCGACTGCTGATTTCAAATCGCGCCCGCGCAGGTCAACGTAGATCCAGTTCGACAGACGCGCATTCTCGCTTTTCAGCATTGGCGGCCCTTCTTTCACTACAATATCAGCCAGTTCACCTAACGCAATTTGACTGCCATTTTCAGTGATCACCGGCAATTTACGCAAATCATCGACGTTATCGCGTATGTCGCGCGGGTAACGTATGTTGATGGGATACCGCTCCCGGCCCTGCAGCACCTCACCAATATTTTCCCCACCCACCAGCGTAGAGACCAACGATTGCAACTCTTTTACCGATACACCATAACGCGCGGCTTGCTGCCGGTTAATGTTGATATCGACGTAGCGCCCGCCCGCCAGGCGTTCCGCCAGTGCCGATGTTACGCCCGGCACTGTTTTCACCACCTGCTCGATTTGCTGCGCCACGCGTTCAATATCAGCAATTTTATTGCCGTTCACCTTAATCCCCACCGGGCTCTTAATACCGGTTGCCAGCATATCCAGACGGTTGCGAATAGGTGGCACCCAGACGTTAGCTATGCCCGGCACGCTGACGGTTTTATCCAGTTCTTCCACCAGTTTTTCCGGCGTCATCCCCGCGCGCCACTGGTCGCGCGGCTTAAAGCGAATGGTGGTTTCCACCATGGTCAACGGCGCGGGATCGGTCGCGCTCTCAGCTCTGCCCGCCTTACCAAATACGCTCGCCACTTCCGGCACGCTTTTAATCAGGCGGTCAGTTTGCTGCAATAAACGCCCGGCTTCGCGTGCAGAGATCCCCGGCAACGTCGACGGCATATACAGTAAGTCGCCTTCGTTAAGCGGCGGCATAAACTCACTGCCCAGCCGGCTCAGCGGCCATAACGTTGCCAGCAGCAACAGCAGTGCCACTGCCAGCGTCGTTTTCGGCCACGCCAGCACTTTATCCAGCAGTGGCTCATACATGCGGATCAGGAAACGGTTGATCGGGTTGGCTTTCTCGTCGGGGATTTTGCCGCGAATAAACAAGCCCATCAGCACCGGCACCAGCGTGATACCAAGCCCGGCCGCCACTGCCATCGCCCAACTCTTGGTGAACGCCAGCGGCGAGAACATGCGCCCTTCCTGCGCTTCCAGCGAAAACACCGGAATAAACGACAAGGTGATAATCAGCAGGCTGCAAAATAGCGCAGGTCCCACTTCGACTGCTGCCTGTTCTGAAAAACGCCAGTAATCCGCACCTGTCGGCTGACGGTCAGGGTTATCATGCCGCCACTGCTCCATCACCTTGTGCATGTTTTCAATCATCACAATAGCCGCATCCACCATCGCGCCAATCGCAATCGCAATCCCGCCGAGCGACATGATATTGGCGTTGATACCCTGGTAATGCATGACGATAAACGCACCGAGGATCCCAAGCGGCAATGAAACAATCGCTACCAATGCCGAGCGGAAATGGAACAGGAACAGCGTACAAACCAGCGCAACGACGATAAATTCCTCGATTAATTTATGCGTCAGCGTTTCAACCGCGCTTTCAATCAGCGTCGAGCGATCGTAAACCGGTACAATCGCCACGCCGTCGGGCAGCGTTTTTTGCACCTCGCTAAATTTCGCTTTCACCGCATGAATAGTATCAAGCGCGTTTTTGCCATAGCGCATCACGATAATGCCGCCCGCAACTTCGCCTTCGCCATTATATTCGGCCACGCCGCGGCGCAGCTCCGGCCCAAGGCGTACCGTCGCCACATCTGAAAGCATCACCGGCACACCGTCCCGGCTAGCGATGACTATCTGGCGAAAATCCGCCAGTTGCCGCAAATAGCCGGTGGTACGCACCATAAATTCGGCTTCGCCCATCTCCAACAGCGCGCCGCCGCTCTCCTGGTTCGCCGCCTGCACAGCGCTGATAATCTGTTCATGGGTAATATTCAGCGCCCGCATTTTCGCGGGATCCAGCACAACTTGATACTGCCGAACCATACCGCCGACGCTCGCGACTTCCGCGACGTTCGGTACCGTTTTGAGTTCAAATTTCAGCGTCCAGTCCTGCAACGCGCGTAAATCCGCCAGATTATGTTTGCCGCTGCGATCCACCAGCGCATACTCATAAATCCAGCCCACGCCGGTGGCATCAGGCCCTAATCCGACGTTCACGCCAGAAGGCAGTGAAGATTGAATTTGGCTTAAGTTCTCCAGCACACGAGAACGCGCCCAGTAGAGGTCGGTATCATCATCGAACAGCACATAGACATAGGAATCGCCAAACATCGAATAACCACGCACCGTTTTCGCTCCCGGCACAGAAAGCATGGCGGTGGTAAGCGGGTAAGTCACTTGATCCTCAATGAGTTGCGGCGCTTTTCCCGGATAGCTGGCGCGGATGATCACCTGTACATCAGAGAGATCCGGTAGCGCATCCAGCGGTGCGCGCTGCACTGACCAAATCCCCCAACCGGTGATCACCAGCGCGGCCAGCAGGATTAACAAGCGGTTACGCAATGATGCGCGAATCACGGCAGCAATCATTTCATCGTCTCCTGCGTCGGCATCAGATGGGTAATGACCGCTCCCTGTTCATCATCCAGCGTGAAGCTGAACATCACCTTGTCACCCACTTTGATGGCAGGTTCAGGCTGCTTAAGCACGAAGTCCATCGTCATCGCCCCCCAATTCAGCGCCGGAATTGGCTGGTGCGACAGCGTGACGCTACCGGCATCAATCGCTTTCACCACACCGGTAGCGTCGTAGATTTGCGCTTTTTTCGCGGTAGTTTGCGGTGCCTGTTGGTGCGGGAGCGCGCTACGCAGGCTCGCTTCCGAATCGATCAGGAACTGACCGGATGTCACAACGTTATCGCCCTCTTGCAACCCGGACAGCACTTCGGTCCAGCCCAGGGCCGTACGTCCGGTGGTAACATTAACCGCCTGGAAATGGCCTTCTCCCGTCGCCAGTAGCACGCGGCTTGCAGTACCGGTTTCAATCAGCGCCTCTTCCGGGATAGCCAGCACGTCAGGCTGCTGTGCTGAAGCAGGTTGAGTGACGGTAAGGAACATGCCGGGTTTGAGTTTTTGCTGCGGGTTATCCAGCACGATGCGCGCTTTAAGCGTCCGGGTGGTGGTTTCAAGCTGCGGTAGCAACTCACTGACGCGGCCGTGAAATTGCTCGCCCGGCCAACTACCTGATGTGGCAATAATATCGCTACCCGCAGTGAGTGCCTGCGCCTGGCTTTGCGGGTAATCGACCACCAGCCAGACAGGATCAAGGTTCGCCAGCTCAAACAGAACTTGCGTAGCGGCAACCTGCGCGCCTTCACGGGAATCAAGTTTGACCACATAACTGTCACGATCGGCGCGCAGCGTCAGCCGGGTTTGCGGTTTTCCACTACGTTCAACCGCGCGAATAATGGCATCCGGCATAAACTGCAGCGCCAGCCGCTCGCGGGCAGCACGCGTCAATTCACCATCACCTAACTGGCGCACCGCCAGATACTCCTGCTGCGCCGTCGTCCACTGCGGGATCCACAGTTGCGCCAGCGCTTCGCCTTTTTTCACCCACTGCTGCGGCGCGCGGACAAACAGTTTTTCCACTACACCCGCCGCCGGAGACGGCACACTCTGGATGCTGCGCTCATCGGTAGTTACCGTGGCGAAGGCAGAAAACGCGTCGGTAAGCGCTCGTTTTTCCACCTTCGCCGTGGTCATCCCCAGATTTTGCTGCTGCTGTGCACTAACGCTAACGCCGCCGCTGGCGGGCGCTTCATCGGCGTAACGCGCCACCAGTGGCATATCCATAAACGGGGATTTACCCGGTTTGTCAAAACGCTGATCTGGCACCATCGGATCGTACCAGTAGAGCACTTTTCGTTGCGGTACCTGCTCGCCGGAAGCCAAAGGCGCACTGTGCTGGCGACCGGCGAAATACCCTACGCCCGACGCCAGACAAGCCGCAACCACGGCGGCTAAAATCGTTTTATTCATTACCTTAACTCCTGCGGGATCAGCCAGCGGATTGCGGCCCATTTCTGCGCCATCTCTTTCTCGGCCTGGTTAACGGCCAGTTCGCTATCGAGCACATTGCGCCGTGCTTCCAGCAGCGCAGAGAGATCTGATTGCCCCGAACGGTATTGCGCTGCCAGTAACGTGGCACGCTGGCGAACCAGCGGCAGCACATCGTCACGCTGGCGCATCCACAGGGTTTGCGCGGCGTTATATTCGGCAATGAGCGAATGCAACTGCGCGGCGTGATCACGCTCAGCCAGCGCCAGTTGGTCGTTAGCCTGCATAGTGCGGGAAACATCGGCGGCGTGATCTTTGTCCTGCCGGTGAGACTGGAACAGCGGCAAATCGACGGTAAACATCACCCCGGCCATGTCTTCGTACCCCTCGGCGCGGCGTCCGTACCACACTTCCACTTCCACATCCGGAATGGCAGCGATGGCGGATTCAGCGGAACGCGCTTTCGCGCTGTTTGCCATGCTGGCAGCGGCGACAATGTCCGGATGTTGCACAATGCCCTGCTCCAGCGTTTTTTCATCCGCAGGTAGACGTTGATATCGCGGAAGTTCGCCGGAAACAGCGCTCACATCCTGGCCGGTCAGCTGCGTCAGGCGGGTTTGTGCCAGTTGCACATCGCGTTCGGCAAGCGTGACTTTATCGCGCATGGTGCTCAGCCCCACCCGGAAAGCCAACACGCTGTCTGGTGCAGCATTCCCGGTCCCGACGCTGGCACGCTGCGCGCCTTGCTGACGTTCGGTTTCCGCCAGCAGTTTGCGGGCGGTCTGCAATGCTTGTTGTGAAAGTGCTAAATCGAGCCACGCCTGGGCGGTGTCGCGCTGTAAATTGGCGCGCACGACGGCGGATTTGGCGCTGACACTTTGCGCTTCGGCTAACAAGGTATCGGCTTTACGATCGCGTTTTTCGGCACTGACATACTGCTGCATGATGCCGATCCGCTGCATCGTCATCCCTTCACGGGTTAAACGGCGATCGTTGTTGCCCTGTACCGGGACGTTTTCAATACCGAATTTCAGCTTCGGGTCGGGTAACTGGCGTGCAGAATCTGCCATCGCATCCAGCGCCTGCGCTTCGTTGCGGTTAGCGGAAAGTTCTGCGGAATAGCGCTCAGCGGCGGCAAGGGTTTGCGTCAGCGTCAGTGACTCCGCCTGCGCGGCGGAGCACATCAGTCCGAGCAACACCCCGCCGAGCCGCAGGCTCAGCGAGTAACGTTTCATTGTTGCCCCCGGTTAGCGTTGCGGCGTTAATGAAACGAGCTGATAGCCGTTTTCGCTTTGCACAAAAGTGAAGTCGACCTTATCGCCCACTTTCACCGGTGCAAACGTGCTGCCTTTCGCCAGTGCAAACTGCATGGTCATTGGCGGCCAGTTCAGCGCGGGAATGGCTTTATGGGCGATAGAAATCGCATCGGGAGTGATTTTTTTGATAACGCCCTGGCTTTGGTACGTCTGCATTTGGGTATGCATCGCCGAGTGCTGCGACATATCGTGCATGCCATGCATTGCGGGCATATCTTCCGCGTGAGCGGTCAAGGAGAAAAACAGCACGCCAGAGAGCATGCAAAGAAGAGAAGAACGCATAATAAAACTCCTGTTAAACAATGAAATTAATAAAATTCAATGCATTAACAGGTTTCTATTCTCGGAACCGGCAAAAACGGATCGTTGCCGGCGGGCCTATTGCAGGAGGGGTTAACGACCATCCGTCATGCGCGACGGAGGCACAAACAGGTTCTGCGACCGCAAGCGTCAGCGAAACGGGCAGCGCCACCAGTGAAGGATGCTCGGTGTCTTTTTGCGCCAGATCCGGGACACAATGTTTTTCGCACAGCGGCGTTTTCATGATGTCAATTTGCGGCGCACTGTCAGACATCGCCATTCGATGGTCCATATGCTGAACCATCACATTTTCACCCTGCACGCTTAAATCACAGTTATGCGAAGCAATCGCCACCTGGCTTTGAATAAGTAGCCAACCAAACGCCATCAGCAGCACCAACAGATGCCGCTTAATAAAGCGCATTCGGTATAGCCATCCTGCGTGCATAACGTCGCCATGGGTGAAAGGAAAGTAACGGCGAGTATAAGCAGCATCATTTTTATTTTTAAAGCGTTTTTTAACTAATTTACGTCCGGAAATAAAGTGCAACCGAAACCATTAAATTAATTAACTTATTAGTACCTTTAAAATAACAAGTTAATCATTTCAAATTAATACCGATTATTGCTTAAGCGGTATTTATTAAGTGCAGTGATAACAATTTGACGAGATTATTCACTCAACACATCGCTTTGTTGATTTTAATCATCTACCCGCTGGCTATTATTCGGCACATTGCGTTGCCAGTTTTTTTACTTACTTTTCATTCAGGTCAACCTCCGGGGCCAACAACATGTTATTAACACTCATTGAACTGCTGATAGGCGTGGTGGTGATTGTCGGCGTAGCGCGCTACATCATCAAAGGCTACTCCGCCACCGGCGTGCTGTTTATCGGCGGTCTGGCGCTATTAATTGTCAGCGCACTGATGGGCCACAAAATATTACCCGGCAGCGCAGCCAGCACCGGTTATAGCGCTACCGATATTGTCGAATACATTAAAATCTTGCTGATGAGCCGCGGTGGCGATCTCGGCATGATGATCATGATGCTGTGTGGTTTTGCCGCTTATATGACGCATATCGGCGCGAACGACATGGTGGTGAAGCTGGCTTCGCGGCCACTGCGCTTTATCAACTCGCCTTACCTGCTGATGATTGCCGCCTATTTTGTCGCTTGCCTGATGTCGCTGGCGGTCTCGTCGGCAACGGGCCTTGGCGTGCTGTTGATGGCAACCCTGTTCCCGGTGATGGTAAACGTCGGTATCAGCCGCGGTGCTGCGGCAGCGATTTGCGCTTCTCCGGCAGCAATCATTCTTTCGCCAACTTCCGGTGACGTAGTGCTGGCCGCGAAAGCCGCAGAAATGCCACTTATCGACTTCGCCTTTAAAACCACCCTGCCCATCTCTATCGCGGCGATTATCGCCATGGCAATTGCGCATTTTTTCTGGCAGCGCTACCTGGATAAAAAAGAGCATATCGTCAGCGAAATGCTGGATGTGAAAGACATCACCACCAATGCGCCCACGTTCTACGCCATCCTGCCGTTTACGCCGATTATTGGCGTGCTGATTTTCGACGGCAAATGGGGTCCGGAACTGCATATCATCACCATTTTGGTGATTTGCATGGTGCTGGCGGCAGTGCTGGAATTTTTACGCGGTTTCAATACGCAAAACGTCTTTTCCGGGCTGGAAGTCGCCTATCGCGGCATGGCTGACGCGTTTGCCGGTGTGGTGATGTTGCTGGTCGCCGCAGGGGTTTTCGCCCAGGGTTTAAGCACCATTGGCTTTATCCAGAGTCTTATTTCGATTGCCACATCGTTCGGTTCGGCGAGCATCATTTTGATGCTGGTGCTGGTCACGCTGACCATGCTGGCGGCAATGACCACCGGCTCCGGTAACGCGCCGTTTTACGCCTTTGTCGAGATGATCCCGAAACTGGCACATGAATCCGGTATCAACCCGGCTTACTTGTCGATTCCGATGTTGCAGACTTCCAATCTCGGACGCACCATCTCTCCGGTTTCCGGCGTGGTGGTTGCCGTGGCGGGGATGGCGAACATTTCCCCCTTTGAGGTCGTAAAACGGACATCTGTGCCGGTGATCGTCGGTCTGATTGTGGTGATCATCGCTACCGAAGTATTGGTTCCGGGTGTTGCAATACATTAATTTATAAACACCACTTATGAAAAAGCGCCTGCCCGGCGCTTTTTTTATGGTTTAATAACGCATGGCAATTACCCGGATACATCCATCAGGAACTGATATGTTTAAAAAGGGACTCTTCATCTGCGCAAGCCTTGCCGCAACGTTGTTCTCCGTCGCTTATGCCGCGCCGCTCCAGCCCACACAATATGGTGACTTTGACCGCTATGTTCTGGCGCTCTCCTGGCAAACCGGTTTTTGTCAGAGCCTGCATGCGCAAGGTCGCAATGAGCCCGATGAGTGTCGGCCGCAAAAAGAACCGGCTAACAAAGCCGATTATCTGACCGTGCATGGTTTGTGGCCAGGTCTGCCAAAATCCATTGCCGCGCGAGGCGTCGACGATCGCCGCTGGATGCGCTTCGGCTGCGCCACGCGTCCGATTCCGAATATGCCAGAAGCGAAAGCCAGCCAGAAATGCGCCGCTGCAGAAACCGGCCTGTCGCTGGAAGTGGCCAATAAACTTAACGCCGTAATGCCGGGCGCGGGCAGCACCACTTGCCTTGAGCGCTATGAATATGCCAAACACGGCGTCTGTTTTGGCTTCGATCCGGACGACTATTTCGGCGCGATGGTACGCCTGGACACCGAAATCAAACAGAGCGCACTCGGTCAGTTCCTGGCGGAAAACTACGGGAAAACCGTCACTCGCGACGCGTTCAACGCGGCTGTCGCCAAAGCTTACGGTGATCAGAGCGTGAAAGCGGTGAAACTGACCTGTAGCGGCAACCCGGCATGGCTGACGGAAATGCAGATAGCCATCAAAGCCGACGCGATAAACGCCCCGCTCGCAGCAACGTCTTTACTGCCGCAGCCGCATCCCGGCAACTGTGGAAACAGCTTCGTGATTGATAAAGCGGGATACTGAAAAACCATAATTCCGGCAAATGTGCGCAACATCACTTCACAGCGCGCTGTCGTGTCAGTATCATCCCTTGTAGACAAACCCTCGCTGCCAGTCGGCGAGGGTTTTTCTTTGGATCAATCACCTGACATGGAGTACCAGATGTCCAGACCTGCCATTATCATTAATGAGCGAGACGCCGAGCGCCTCGACCGTCTGCTTGAGCAGCCCGCTCACGCTAACCTGCCGGTCGCGGATGCGCTAAATGAAGAGTTGGATCGCGCCCAGATGTGTGCGCCAGAAGCGATGCCACACGATGTGGTGACGATGAACAGCACGGTAAAATTCCGTGAGCTGAAAAGCGGCGAAGAGCGCGTGCGCACGCTGGTTTATCCGGCGAATGTGACCGACAGCGCCAGCCAGCTTTCGGTGCTTGCTCCGGTGGGCGCAGCGCTGCTGGGATTGCGCGTTGGCGATACCATCCACTGGGAACTGCCGGGCGGCACCACCACCGACCTTGAAGTGCTCGAACTGCTGTACCAACCCGAAGCCGCAGGCGATTTCATGCGCTAAGCCCCGCCCTGCGTTGTTGTGCAGAGGATGCGCCCGCATCCTCTTTCCGTTCCCGCCCGTTTATTCTTCAGATTTGCCATACAGGCAGCAAAATATTCCCCCCGTTTATGATTCAATCAGAAGGACATAACCTACAGGGAGAAGCGTTTATGTATCAGACAATCATCATGCCGGTCGATGTTTTCGAAATGGAGTTAAGCGACAAAGCCGTGCGTCACGCTGAATTTCTCGCTCAGAGTGAAGGCGTTATTCATCTTTTGCATGTATTACCCGCCTCCGCCAGTTTGAGCCTGCACCGTTTCGCTGCTGATTTGCGCCGTTTCGAAGAGCATCTGCAACAGGAAGCGCAAACGCGCCTCAGCACCATGATCACACATTTCCACATCGACTCTTCACGCATTCATATTCATGTCCGTTTTGGCAACGTGCGCGATGTGGTCAATGAGTTAGCCGAAGAGTTGAGCGCTGATATGGTGGTAATTGCTTCGCGCAATCCTTCCATTTCCACCCACCTGCTCGGCTCGAACGCCGCGAATATTGTGCGACACGCACATATCCCGGTGCTGGTGGTCAGATAAAGACGCTCAGGCGCAAAAAAGAGGCTACCCAAAGGTAGCCTCTTTACATTGCAGGTATAGCTTACTTTCTTATTTTACTTACGCGGTTTTCGTGCGGATAAGGTAGTCAAACGAACTCAGAGACGCTTTGGCACCTTCACCCGTGGCAATAATGATCTGTTTGTACGGCACCGTGGTGCAGTCGCCCGCGGCAAACACACCTTTGACGCTGGTTTCGCATTTCGCGTCGATGATAATTTCGCCCATGCGGTTGCGCTCAATCGCACCTTCCAGCCAGGTGGTGTTCGGCAGCAGACCAATCTGGACGAAAATCCCCGCCAGCGCCACGCTGTGAACATCGCCACTTACACGGTCGCGGTACTCAAGGCCGGTCACTTTGCTACCGTCGCCTTTCACTTCGGTGGTCTGCGCGTTCAGAATAATGTCGACGTTTTTCAGGCTGCGCACTTTATCCTGCAACACCTGATCGGCTTTCATTTCCGGAGCGAATTCAAGCAGGGTTACGTGCTCAACAATGCCTGCCAGATCAATAGCCGCTTCCACACCGGAGTTACCGCCGCCGATCACCGCTACGCGCTTGCCTTTAAACAGCGGGCCGTCGCAGTGCGGGCAGTAAGTCACACCTTTGGTGCGATACTGATCTTCACCCGGAACATTCATGTTGCGCCATTTCGCGCCAGTAGCAATGATAATGCTGCGTGCTTTCAGCACCGCGCCGGAGGCAGTTTGGATCTGATGCAAGCCACCTTCAACCGCAGCCGGAACCAGCTTGCTGGCGCTCTGGCTGTCAATCACATCGACGTCGTAATCCGAGACGTGCGCTTTCAGCGCGCCCGCCAGTTTCTGGCCTTCGGTTTTCGGCACAGAAATATAGTTTTCAATATCAACGGTATCCAGCACCTGGCCGCCGAAACGCTCGCCCATCAGGCCGGTACGGATGCCTTTACGCGCCGAGTAAACTGCCGCTGCCGCACCTGCCGGGCCGGAACCGACAATCAGCACATCGTAAGCATCACGTTTGTTCAGCTCTTCTGCCGCACGTTTTTCCGCGCCGGTGTCGATTTTGGCAACGATCTCCATCAGTGTCATACGACCCTGACCGAACTCCTGGCCATTCACAAATACCGCCGGAACACCCATCACATTGCGATCGGTAATTTCGTTCTGGAACGTACCACCATCAATCGCCGTGTGCTTGATACGCGGGTTCAGCACCGCCATCAGGTTCAGCACCTGCACCACGTCAGGGCAGTTATGGCACGAGAGTGAATAGTAGGTTTCAAACTCAAAATCGCCGTCCAGATCGCGGATCTGTTCAAGCAGCGCCTGTGCCTCTTTTGACGGATGACCACCGGTCCACAGCAGCGCCAGTACCAGTGACGTAAATTCGTGGCCCAGCGGCGAACCGGCAAAACGTGGGCCGTTATGCGAGCCAGGGTTGGTAATCAGGAACGACGGTTTACGCACCGCCAGGCTGTTGTCTTCTTTAAAGGAGACCTTGTCTGACAGTTCAGCGATTTCGCCCAGCAGTTCTTTGATCTCTGCCGATTTCGCGCTGTCGTCCAGCGTAGCAATCAGCTCAACAGGTTTGGTCAGTTTCTCAAGGTAGGCCTTGAGCTGGGTTTTCATAGTAGTGTCGAGCATAACGTTCTCCCTTAAAACATCATCATGCAAGCCGAATCATTTAAGGCTGCATCAATGCAACTTGCATCATGGTGCTGAATAAAACGGGCACCCAAAAGTACCCGTTAACGATAGTAATTTCCGAAGTATTTCGCGCCAGAGCAAGGCGGCTAGCCTGAGAGTCCCCGGGAGCTTACATCAGTAAGTGACCGGGGCGAGCAGGCGACGCCAACGCCGCTATGGCGTGAAAGACGACAGGAAATTTAGATTTTGCCAACCAGATCCAGGGACGGAGCCAACGTCGCTTCACCCTCTTTCCATTTCGCCGGGCACACTTCACCTGGGTGAGAAGCCACATACTGTGCTGCTTTGATTTTACGCAGCAGGTCAGATGCGTCGCGGCCGATGCCTTCAGCGGTGACTTCGATAGCCTGGATAATGCCCTGCGGGTCAACAACGAAGGTTGCACGGTCGGCCAGACCTTCATTTTCACGCATGTTGTCGAAGTTACGGGTCAGGGCGCCAGTCGGGTCGCCGATCATCGCATATTTGATTTTCGCGATGGTGTCGGAGCTGCTGTGCCACGCTTTGTGGGTAAAGTGGGTGTCGGTGGAAACAGAGTAAACGTCCACGCCCAGTTTCTGCAGCTCGTCGTAGTGGTCAGCCACGTCGCCCAGCTCAGTCGGGCATACGAAGGTGAAGTCAGCCGGGTAGAAGAAGAAGACGCTCCAGCGGCCTTCGGTATCTTTCTCGGTTACTTCGATGAATTCACCGTTTTTGAACGCCTGGTTTTTAAAAGGTTTAATCTTGGTATTAATTAAGGACATCTATACTTCCTCCGTGTTTTCGTTGGGGTGTAAGTTAACGAACTTCGATTGATTGAGCCAATGCGTTTGCTTTATCAAATCAATAAGTGTTAGCTAACAACCCACAACGAGCAACCTTGTGAACGGCTGATTTGCCAAAAGTAAAAAGGCCACCGCGACGGGTGGCCTCGATACCTGAAATACCCGTGGGTAGCTTCAGCACCAGCAAGCTGGCTTTGCGTTGCGCTCATAACCTGAAGGTCATCAAGCAACATCGATTAGACCACTGCAAGCGTTGAGCGACAATGCTCCGGCAGGCGTTCTTACCGATGGTTGTGATAGGTTTCCTCTAAGTTCACTCTTTCCCACTGATTTTATAAGGATTTTTATGCTCAAGCGCCTGTTAATGCTGACATTGCTCCCGCTGACTCTGCACGCCGAAGAACTGCCCGCACCGGTAAAAGCCATTGAAAAGCAAGGCATCACCATCATCAAATCCTTCGACGCACCGGGCGGCATGAAAGGCTATCTTGGCAAATATCAGGAAATGGGCGTCACCATTTATGTCACCCCGGACGGCAAACACGCTATCTCCGGCTATATGTACGACGACGCGGGCACCAACCTGAGCGAAAAGCTGATTGCCAAAGAGATTTACGCTCCGGCGGGCCGCGCGCTGTGGCAGCAGATGGAAAAAGCCGACTGGCTGCTCGATGGCAAAAAAGAGGCACCGCGCGTGGTGTACGTCTTTGCCGACCCGTATTGCCCGTACTGCAAACAGTTCTGGCAGCAGGCGCGCCCGTGGGTGGAGTCCGGCAAAGTGCAGATCCGCACGCTGCTGGTTGGGGTGATTAAACCGGAAAGCCCGGCGGCCGCGGCAGCGATTATGAGCGCAAAAGATCCAGCGAAAAGCTGGCACGACTTTGAGCAGTCGAACGGCAAAATGGCACTGACGCTGCCAAAAAGCGTACCGCCGGAAATGATGAAAAAGCTCAATATCAACCAGAAAATCATGGACGATCTCGGCGCGAACGCCACGCCTGCGATTTACTACATGAATGAAGATAATGTGCTGCAGCAGGAAGTCGGTTTGCCGGACGCGGAAAAACTGAAAACGATTATGGGCGAGAAGTAAAAGCAGTCACGGCGGCGCAGGTAGCACCGCCGTTAAAGCCTTACAGCTTACACAGGCGCTCTGCCGCCGCCAGCAGCGTCGATTCCTGTTTCGCGAAGCACAAACGAATCAGCTTGTGCGGGAAGGGATCGGCGCAGAACACCGACAGCGGGATCGCCGCCACGCCCACCTCTTTGGTCAGCCACTGACAGAAACTCACATCATCCAGATCGGAGATCGCGCTGTAATCCGCCAGCAGGAAATAGGTGCCTTCGCTCGGCAAAATCTCCAGCTTGCTGTGGCTAAGCGCATTGACCAGCACATCGCGCCGCGCGCGGTAAAATTCCGGTAGATCACGATAATGTTCCGGCTCGGCGCGCAGCATATCCGCCAGCGCCAGTTGCGCCGGGGTATTCACCGAGAACGTCAGATACTGGTGTACCTTGCGCAGCTCCGCGCTAATAGCGGCAGGCGCCACGCAGTAACCCACTTTCCAGCCGGTCATATGGTAGGTTTTGCCAAATGATGACACCGCAACTGCCCGCTCGCGCAGTTGCGGATGCGCCAGCACGCTGGCATGGCCCTCTTCGGCAAAACAGATGTGCTCGTAAACTTCATCACTCAGCACATAGATTTCCCGTTCGGCAATCGCCTGCCACAACGCAGCGAAATCCGCCTTTTGCCACACCGTCGCCGACGGGTTGTGCGGCGTGTTCAAAATCACCAGCCGCGTGCGATCGCTAAGCAGCCCCGCAAATTGTTGCCAGTCGACGCGAAAATGCGGCGGTTGCAGCGCAATGCGTTTCAGCACGCCGCCGGAAAGCTCGACCGCGGGCGCATAACTGTCGTAGCTCGGATCAAAACAGATAACTTCGTCGCCCTGACGCACCAACGCGGTGATCGCCGCGTACAGCGCTTCTGTCGCCCCGGCGGTGACGGTGATATCGGTATTCACATCCGGTTTATGCCCATACAGCTCGGCCGTTTTATCGGCAATCGCTTCGCGCAGCGCCTGCACACCGGTCATCGGCGCGTACTGATTCGCCCCCTGCGCCACATGAAACGCCAGCCGCTCCTGCAAATAGCGCGGGCCGTCGAAATCCGGGAAGCCTTGCGACAGATTAATCGCCTGGTGCTGCTGCGCCAGGGCGCTCATTTGCGTGAAAATGGTAGTGCCAAGCGCGGGAAGTTTACTTTGTGGAATCAGTGCGTTATTGCTCATTATTATCTGCCTGCCTGTGATACGCGTGTTGCCGCCACTATAACACGATGCTAGTATTTGGCAATCAAGACGCTTAGACGTCTATATGATAACAATATTCCTTATAAGGAAGGGTGATGACAGACAACCTGCAACTCCAACAACTCGTCGCCGCCTGCCACTGGATAGGCGCGAAAGGCTGGGCACCCGCCACCGGCGGGAATATGTCCGTGCGCCAGGACGCCGACTGGTGCTGGCTGAGCGAATCCGGCAAAGACAAAGGCAGCCTGACCACGGCGGATTTTTTGCAGGTATCGATTGCCGATAACCACGCCCCTTCCGGCCGTAAACCCTCGGCAGAAACCGGCCTGCACACGCTGATTTATCGCCTCTACCCGGACGCTAACGCCGTGCTACACGTCCATACCGTGAACGCGACGGTGCTTTCGCGCGTAGAGAAATCCCCTGCCCTGCTGCTGAACGGTTTTGAGATGCAAAAATCCCTGAGCGGGCAGACCACGCACCTGGACACGGTGCCGGTGGCGATTTTCGACAACGACCAGGATATCGACGCGCTGGCCACACGCATTGCCGACTATGCGCAGACGCACCCATTGCGCTATGGTTTTCTGCTACGCGGCCACGGGCTAACCTGCTGGGGGCGCGATGTCGCCGAAGCCCGCCACCATCTGGAAGGGCTGGAATTTTTATTTGAATGCGAAATGCAGCGTCGCCTGCTGGAGAAACCATGATCCGCGCTATTGTTACCGATATTGAAGGCACCACCAGTGATATCCGCTTCGTACATAACGTCCTGTTCCCTTACGCCCGCGAACGCCTGGCGGCGTTTATCACGGTGGAGCAGTACAACGAGCCGGTCAGCACTATCTTGGATAACCTGCGGGAAGAGATCGCTCAACCTGAAGCCACCACCGCTGAACTGATTGAGGTGCTGTTTGCTTTTATGGATGAAGATCGCAAATCAACGGCGCTGAAAGCGTTGCAGGGCATTATCTGGCGCGACGGTTATGTGAACGGCGATTTCAAAGGCCACCTTTACCCGGACGTATTGCCCCAGCTTGAGAAATGGAAATCGCAGGGTATTGATCTGTATGTATATTCCTCTGGCTCGGTTGCAGCGCAAAAACTGTTATTTGGCTACAGCGACGAAGGTGATATTACTCCTCTGTTCAGCGGGTATTTCGACACGCTGGTCGGCGCGAAACGCGATGTGCAGTCGTACCGCAACATTGCGACGCAAATCGGGCTACCGCCCACGTCCATTTTGTTCCTCTCCGATATTCACCAGGAGCTGGACGCCGCCGAAGCGGCAGGTTTTCGCACCACACAACTGATTCGCGGCGATGATGACGCAGCCAGCCATCATTACCAGGTTCCCTCTTTCAGCAACATTAAGCCGGAGCAGATCCCTTCATGAGCGCACTGACGATTTACACCGATACCGATGCCAGCACGCCGGTGTGGCACAGCACCGACGCCGCAGAGATCCAGCAAAAACTCAACGCCAAAGGTGTGCGTTTTGAACGCTGGCAGGCCGACTGCGATCTCGGCGCAAATCCGACACCGGAAACCGTAATCACCGCTTACCAGCACGCCATCGACAAACTGGTGGCCGAGAAAGGTTATCAGAGCTGGGATGTGATCAGCCTGCGCGCCGACAACCCGCAGAAAGAGGTGATGCGCGCCAAATTTCTCAACGAACACACGCATGGCGAAGACGAAGTGCGCTTCTTTGTTGAAGGCGCGGGCTTGTTTTGCCTGCACATCGGCAGCGACGTTTACCAGGTGCTGTGCGAGAAAAACGACCTGATTTCCGTACCGGCCGGAACCCCGCACTGGTTTGATATGGGCTCAGAGCCGAACTTCACGGCGATCAGGATTTTTGATAACCCAGAGGGGTGGATCGCGCAGTTTACCGGAAGTGAAATTGCGGGCGGGTATCCGAAGTTAGCTTGAAACTAAAGGCTCCAGATGGAGCCTTTAGTTTTCAATTTTGTTGTAGCTAGCCACTTACTCAACTCCTTTTGGCTAAGACGAAAACCCATCTTCCTGAGTGCCTTTATTCCTGAACAAGATAACCGAACAGGTCGTCTTTTTGTTATCGCAGCGCTTTGTGGGTATTAACGATACTTCCTTCTTTTTCACGAATCCTTTGTTACTGCGAAACATTTTGTGATCCCTGCGTAATACCCCGCGCCGCAAACTGGCAATCTCCCCCGCCACAGGTAACACTCTGTAAGCCGCCAGCACACATAAAGGAGTAAAACATGACGGGTGATTTTTACTGGATTAACGAACCGCAGCAGTGGCGTGAAACGCAGGGCAAAGTGGAAGTGGTCACGGATGGCGGCACCGATTTCTGGCGCAAAACCTGGTACGGGTTTGAGCGCTTCAGCGGCCACGGTTTTGTGCGCGATGTGACGCGGGATTTCACCTTTCAGGTGCGGATACAGGCGCGTTTTTCCGAGCTGTATGACCAGGCGGGTGTGTTGTTGGTCGCGGACGAGAAGAACTGGCTAAAAGCCGGTATCGAATTTAACGATGGCGCGCCCGCCATCGGCAGCGTGCTGACACAGGGTTATTCAGACTGGGCAACCGGTATTTTCGCGGGTGATGCGGGCGATTTCTGGCTGCGCCTGAGCCGCAAAGGCGACGCGCTACGGCTGCAATACTCCACTGATGGTCGCATCTGGCCGCTGCTGCGGTTGTGCCATTTTCCCCACTCGCATTGCGCGGTTGGGGTGATGTGCTGCACGCCGGAACGAGCCGGGCTGGAAGTCGCGTTTTCAGATATGGCGCTCACGCCGCTGCTGGAGAAAGATCTGCACGATCTGAGCTAGTTTCGCCATGCTTCCACCGAGGATCACCGTTTCGTTTCCCGTCCAACACAGGCGACCGAACGAGAAGTGGATACGTTTCGGTTGCCAGAAAACGGGAAGCTCGCACACCGTTAGAAATATCGCTTCCCTAATGATTTCCCTCATAAGTAATTTGCCTTGCTACATGATATTTCAGCGCAGCTAAATGATGTCGTTAAATATCGACAAAAAATACAGGATATATTATTTACGAAATTACAAACCATCATAAATATATTATATAAACCCTACAATCCATCTTTTATTAAAAACCTTACCGATTGTATTTTATGGTCATTTCTAACACCTCGTAACTGGCTAATCAAAAAAAACAAAACGCACCTCTCTTTTTATTAAATTCACCATGAAGGTTTCACTTTATTCGCCGATAAAAATAGAGTTCACCCTGGATATGGAAAGCACCTGAGGCCGTTATGACTATTTTAAAGAAATTGTTATTTGTTTTTGCCATTACGTTTATTGCCATGATCGTGCTCGGTGGTTTCAGCATCCGGGCATTAGACAATGCTCAATCACGTTTCGACTACGTTGTTGATAATAGCCTGCCAAGTATTAGTAAGCTCAGCGAAGCGGTACAGCACCGTGAAGAAGCACGCCGACAAATTCTGATGTCGCTACTCATCAGTGACGAAGCGGTTTTCAGCAAACATATGGCGCAAGCGAAAGATGAACTTAATAAAACCCGTGAGATTTTAAACTACTACCACGACGATCTGGTCAGTGATGATTTGGATGCGCAGTTGTTAAAAAAAACCCAGGACTCTTTTGACGATTACGCACAAAAAGCAGAATCCATGGTCGGCGTCTATCACAGTGAAGGTATTGAGGCCGCGCGTAAAATGGTGTCGGATGGCGGGATTACCGCCAATGCTTCTGTCGCCCTAAGCGCCAATTTAAAAGAGATGCTGGAGCATAATTACAATATCGCCAAAAAGTATGCCGAGAATAACCATACGCAATATATCAATACCTTCTGGTTATTGGTGGGAACTATTATCTTTTTACTGGCATTAATTGGCGTATTTGCTTCAGCGATCCTTACTTATTTAAATAAGGGATTAAAAAGCCTGCAAAATAGTATGGAAACCATCAGCAGCACGCTGGATTTAACCGTCAAAGTGGATCTCAATAAAAAAGATGAACTGGGCGCAACCGCTACCAGTTTTAATAATCTGGTAGAAAAAATCCGCGAAGTATTAAGCAGTGTGAAAGATGCCAGCAACGAAGTGGATGTCGCGGCAAACGAAATCGCCAAAAGCAATGATGATCTGTCGTCACGTACCGAATCACAGGCTTCGTCGCTGGAGCAGACCGCCGCCAGCATGAACCAATTGTCGGCCACGGTGCGGCACAATATGGACAACGCGAAAGAGGCAAATGCCTTTATTGGCCGCGTGCAAACCATGGTGAATGAAAGCCATCGCGAGCTGAGTTCCCTGCAAAAATCCATCGATGATATTTCTGCTTCTTCGGTGAAAATCTCCGAGATCACCGACATTATCGACGGCATCGCGTTTCAGACCAACATTCTCGCACTTAACGCAGCGGTGGAAGCTGCCCGTGCCGGTGAGCAGGGTAAAGGCTTCGCGGTGGTCGCCGGTGAGGTGCGTTCGTTGTCGCAACGCTCTTCTGTAGCGGCACGCGATATTCGCGGCTTGATCGACGAAGCGATTAAAAATGTCGGCCAGGGCGTCAACTACGCCGCTAACGTCACATCACGAATGAATGACGCCCTGGGTGCAGTCGATGAAACCACGGTGCTGATAAACCAGGTGAATAACTCTTCAACCGAGCAGAGCCACGGTATTGATCAGGTTAACGTGGCGGTCAGCCAGATGGAGGGCAACTTGCAGCAGAACGCCGCCATGGTCGAAGAGATGGCCACCGCAGCGAACTCGCTCAGCCACCAGGCCGGGAAACTGCTTAACGACGTGAATACTTTTAAACTTTAACATTCAGGCCGGGAGGCGCTAGTGCTTCCCGGCTTTTATAGTAATCCTAACGCTTCAGGTAAATGGCTAACAAACGCGGTTTTATCGGCCGGATAGCGTTGTGATAACTCGTTAAACATCGCCGCCAGGCGATATTTGTCCTCCGCATTTAGCGTTTTCAGTTCAGCGGCAATCTGCTCCAGCGCGTTGATGGCGGCGTCCTGATCCAGTTGGTTTTCACCGGTGAACTCAAGGAAAATAGCCAAATCGGCGACCACTTTCGCCAGCGCGATTTCACAACGTGTTGGCAATTTCACCTCTCCTTATGGATGCATTTTCAGTTGTTTCGGCGCAAATATCACAAAACGGAACCGCCTTTTTTAACAATCAGCGCTTTCATATGTTCAATGCTGAAAACACCCCATTTACCACCGTAGTCGTTAAAAATTTCAACGGCGAGACGGTACTCTTCCTCAGTGATGGGCGCGTCTTCTTCGACGATATAATCGCAGATCGTTTCAAATGCTAAGCCGCTTTCACCGTAATCGACGTATTCAATGGCAAAACGCAGTTTCTCGGCGTCAACACGCCCGGCGAAACGTGCGCCAAAGACTTTGATGCCTTCGCGCATTACGATCCTCTCTTGTCCCGCGATTCGTTGACCAGTGCGCAGACCACCGGCACAGATACAGACAGCAAAAACAGCACAATGCTGGTCATTGCGTTATCGGCGTTTTCACGCCAGTTGCCGAGCAGCGCTGAAAAGAGAAAAAATCCCGCACCGCAGAGCAGCATCACCTTGCCAAAAAGGCGATTCGCCCGATACCAGGCCGTGTTATCCCGTAAGGTTAGCGTGGTGCGCACGCCGTAAAAACGATTGGGTTTGATACGCTGCCGCGCCAGCGGAATGGCAACCGCCATTAACACCAGCATCCCAACGCTGAGGGAGAGAAAGATGTCGTTCATTGCGGGCTCCTGCTGACACACATTGCGGACGTTTGCTGTAGCAAAACATCATTATCCCGACAACGTGATAAAGCAACGGCTATCCCTGAGTGAGATAGCGCATGTTTTAGCGGACGGAAGAAACCCGCGCACCAGACGATGCGCGGGAAAGTGCGTGGTTTAGAAGAAGGTCAGCAGACTGAGGTTAAAGCGGTTATCCTGCGATTCGCCGCTTTGATTGCCGCGCGCGTATTCCAGCGTCAGCAAGGCGCTGTTCGGGCTGGCGGCCTGGCTGGCGCTCAGGCGCAAACCGGCACCGTACGCGCTACCGTGCACCTCTTTTTTCTCCAGCGCCGTCGGTTTTGCCTGGCTTACGGAACCCAGCGAACCAAAGACGTACGGCATTACCGCGCTACCAAGATCGGGTGCCCAGGAGAACGCGCCCAGCGGCTGCGGCAAGCCAACTTCAGCACGCGCGGCCAGGGCGCTATCGCCGCTGACCGTGCCGGAATCAAACGCCGAAAGCCAGCTGCTACCGCCAAGTGAAGCCTGCTCAGAGGACGGCAGTGCCTGATCAAACGAGGTCTGCGCAAGACCAGAAAGTGAGAGCTGCACCTTGCCATCCACCAGCGGCTGACTGTAATTCATGGTCAGCTCCAGCTTCTGGAAATCTGGATCGGCACCGTTTCTGCTCATCGGCAGGTCGGTGGTGCCGTGGCGTGCGCCCAGGCCATCGACGCCAAAAGAGGCCGTCAGACTGGAGGCGAAACGCGCGTCAAAATCAGTGGTGTAATCCATCGACTGCGCGAGGCGCACAATGCGCAGACGATCATCGGTGAACGGCACGTCGTTGTTATTGAACTGCAAATGTTGCGTTTCGTTTTGCACATCCAGCGACAGCAAGGTCGAGGTATTGAAATCACGCGAACGTACCCAGTGATAACCCAGGCGTGTCGACAAACGCTGGAAATGATCGCGCGAGGTCAACCCGCTGTCAGTTTTCGGTTTGGTACGGCTGTCCACCCCTTCAACGTTCATCCACAAGCCATCAGTGCCGAGCGGCACGACTAAGCCGAGCGCCCACTGGCGGTTACGCGGCTGCGTATCCGTAAATGGGTTATCGCCGCGCGGGTAACCGTTCAAGCGCACGTATACCTGCTCGCCAAAGCCGGCCAGGTTGTTAAGCTGCCCGCCGAGCCCGAGTGAGTACTTACCCAGTTCGTCAGAAAGGCCGTTATCAAAAGTCACCAGCCCGGCAACCGGATCGTAGCGACCATCAACAATCAGCACCGTTGAGCCCGGTTTGCTGCCCGGTTTGAGGGTCGATTTCAGCATCACGCCCGGCGTGTCGCCAGCCAGCAGCAAACGCCGCTCCAGCGCTTTGCGGGTTAAATGCTTTTCGCCCACCAGCGGTTGCAACAGGCTTTCTACCCGGCTGCGCGCGGTATCTGGCAGCGCAGAGGCATCCACTTTTTCCACATAGCCGTCGGTAATCACCACGCGCAGCGGCGCACCATCTTTGATCTGTTGCGGCGGCAGGCTGACGCGCGCCAGCAAGTAGCCCGCTTTGATGTAGGCGGTTTCCAGTTCCTGCGCGGCGGCAAACAAATTCGCGGCAGAGACGCGGCGACCTTTGACGCGCGATTCAATACGCGCCGTTTCGCTCGCTAACTGCGGGAAACCACCTTCAACCCGCAGGCCGGCTGGCGTGACAAACAGTTTTTCCGCGCCGTTCGGCGCAGTAAGCCCGGTGGTGGCAGGCAGCGTAATGCCGCCGCTGGTATGCTGCTGAACCGGCGCATAAGAGGGTTGCACCAATTGACCCGCGCTGGGAGCCGCCATCGCGGCTCCTGCGTGTAAGCTCGCGGCGATACTCAGGCTCAGCAATGTCGGTGCTAAAAATGAAGATTGTGAAAATAAACGCATGAGTTATCTCTTATTTTTACTTGCCGGAGCAGGAAAGGGCTAAATCCGCGCCCATGGAACAAACCGCACCCGCCAGACGAGGATCCGCCGTGGCGATAACCGTGTTATCCGCACTACCAGCGCTGCTGGCATCATGGGTTACCAGCATCGTGTTACCGGTTAACTGACGCGTCACATCCTGCGCAGAAACACGGTTGCCAATGGTGGCGGCTAACGGCGTTGATACCGGCGTCTGTGTCGGAGTAGGTGTCGGGGTTGGCGTGCTCGGCTGGCTATTCACCACAAGCGTACCGTCGATATAGCTGATGGTGTAGTTACCCAGCCCGTTACCTGTGGCACCGCTACCGTTGATGCCATAGCTGCCAACATTGGCGGTCGCTGCTGAACCTGCGCTGTTCAGCGCCACGCCAGTCACCGTGTCGCCATTGAGCAGGCCGAGCACGCTGTAATCGCTCAGGCTGGCAATGTCGCCGTAGGTTTTGCTGGCGTTGCCCGCGTTAATCACCAGTTGCGCTGGCGTCACGTTCAGCGAGCCCGCGCCGTAGCTGATGGTGTAGTTCGACAAGCCGCTGCCGTTCGCATTGCTAGCGTTGATGGCATAACTGCCCACACCCGCGGTGATGGCGGCGCCAGCGCTGCTGAGCGCGACATCCGTTACCGTATCGCCGTTTAACAAGCCCACAATGCTGTAGCCACTTACGTTCGCCGCATCGCCGTAAACCTTGCTGGCGTTTGCAGCGGTGATGGTCAGCGTCGCGGGTGTGACGGTCAGATTGCCGTTGTGATAAACAACGTTGTAGTTGGAAAGCCCGGTACCCGTCGCGTTGCTGCCCACGATGTTATAGCTACCCACACTGGCGGTTGTGACAAACCCTGTGCTGGTATAGGTCATACCATTCACGGTATCGCCATTGACCAGACCTTGCGCGGTGTAATTTATCGACCCCGGCAACTGGCCATACACTTTGCTGGCATTGGCGATATCAACGATAAGTGTCGCGGGGGTGACCGTTGCGCCAGCGCTCACAATGCTGGCCGCCTGCCCATTGGCTTTGACCGCATTTAGACCTGTGGTATCCAGCACGTAGCTGCCGACGTTATCGGTGCTTCTCAGGCCGTTAGTCAGGCTGCCGCTGACGGCGTTCCAGAATCCGGCACCGTAGTAAGTCGTAATCGGGTTCGTACCATAGATAGCAGTCTGCGCCACGCCAACAATGCCGGAAACGCCAAACAACGCAGGCGCGGCGGAACCGGTGGCCGGCGCCCAGACTTTATTATCCAGCCCGATAAAGCTCGCACTGTTGTTCATTTGCGCAGCGGTTAAACCGGTAATCGCTTCCGTACCGCTCGCGCCGCGCCCGATACCTGCCGCGACGTTATCGCTATTCCAGTAGAGGTTCGTTAGCGTTCCGCTCCCGCTTTTGGAACCCACCAGCCCGCCAATCGCGCTGGGGGTTGAGGTCACGTTGATGGTGTTGGTTGCAATACCACCGCTGATCGTTCCGGTGTTACTGCCCGCCAGCCCGCCTGCCTGCGCGTTCAAACCCGCGTTAATCACGCCGGAGGAATAGACGTTAGTGATACTTCCGGCGTTATTGCCTGTCAGCCCGCCGACATAGCCAATCGCGCCGCCCATCCCGCTGCCGGTAACGCTACCGGAAGCGTAACTGGCGCTAATGGTGCCGCCTGCCATGTTGTAGCCAGTTAAACCGCCGACATACTGCAAGCCGTTACCGCTGGTGCCGGAGAGGTTCAAAGAGCCATCGAAATAACTTTGCGTAATATTTTTGCTGTTTTGCCCGACCAGGCCGCCCCAGTAAGACCAGTTAGCGGTGTTCGTCGCAGTAATTGACGCCCCCGAACGGCTGTAGGAGATCTGCCCGGCGTTGTTACCCACCAGCCCGCCCATATAGGCCGTGGCGTCAGACGAACGGGTCAATGAACCAAGTACCGTTGAATAAGCGATAGTGCCGGTGTTGTAGGCTGCCAGCAGCCCGGCGTAGAACGGTGACGTCGAAGACGCGGTTAGCTGCGCCGAGTTCAGCCCCATGTTACGGATGGTGCCGGTGTTATAACCGAACAAACCAACATAGGTATCCGCACTGTTAATTGTCAGGCTGGAGATAGTGTGCCCCAGCCCCGTGAAGATGCCGCTAAACGGCGCACTGGAAGAAATGCCGACCAGAGAAGAGCTGTATGTGTTGCCAATAGCAAGAATGTTTTGCGCCAGCGCGTATTTGCCCGCAAGCCCGGTGCTGTCAATGGCATCGAGATCCGCCATCGTGCGGATCAACGTGTAATTCTGGCCGCCAATGGTCAATGAGGCATTCGCACCAGGGATGGTTATCTGTTTGCCAGAGAGCAGCGTGTAATCTTTGCCGATACCATAATTCAGCGCCAGGCCCGCATTCGTGCCCGTCGCTGAGATATTACCGTTAAGAATGATATTGCCCGCCGCCGCCAGCGTTAAGGCGGTGTCGGTTGTCCAGCTAAGGTTCGTGGCAAGCGTGATGTCGCCATTCTGGCTGCCAGTCGAGCCGGTGGAGACCGTGACGTTGGCGGTAGAAAGCGCGTTTTGTAACGTGGTCACGTTAATAACGCTATCGTCCGCGCTGGCGCTAAAACCAGTACCGCTGTCTGCCGCCGTGGAGATCACCACGTTATGCGGATCGAGCAGCAGGTTGCCGAACTTGCCGCTGTCGGCAGAAAGATCGGTGCTGCCAGTGTAGGCCAGTTTGGCTTTGCCGGAGACTTCCGCTTCGCCGCCTTTGCCGCTGCCCGCGCCGCGCGCGCTGATTTTACCGCTGAAGGTGGTTTGATTATCCGACCACACCACCACATCGCCGCCGTTGCCCTGGGCTGTGGCATCTGCCGTGATGCGGCTGGCGCTGTCAATTTGTGTGTTGGTGGCGCGTTGTGTGCTGCCTTTTCCCTGGCGCTCGCCGCCGATGCTAATTTTGCCACCACCGGTTTTGCCGGACGCATCCACCTTCGCGCCCGCCAGCGCAATGTTGTCGCCAGTGACGGTGATTTTTCCGCCCGCACCGTCGCTTGATTTCGCGCTCAACGTGCCGGAAAGAGACACGTTGCCGCCTTCGCCGCCGCCAATCACGATAGAGCCGTTCTGACCGCTGACGCTGTCGGCTTCAACCACGCCGCTCAGGTTGATAGCGTTACGCGCCGCATTGCGTGCGGTAGCGGCAGTCATGATAACCGAACCGCCCTGCGCCGACACGGTGCCGCTGTTGTCGATCAGCGCCTCTTTCACGCCGGAATTGCTCGGTACAGCAACCTGCAAGAAGCCATCGCCGGAGAGATCCAGCGTGGCCGATTCCCCTGCCCCCAGCCCCACTTTGCCGACCGGGACATTGATTAAGCCGTCGTTTTTGACGTTGCCACCAATCAATGCCGCATAGCCGCCGCGCCCAACGCTTATCACGCCCGCGTTGCTTACTTCGGCAGACGAACCGTTGCCGGTGAAGACGCGTTTACCTTTCAGGAAGTCTTCATCTTTAATATCCAGCGTCGAGGCAACAAAGCCGCCGCCGGTTTTTACCGTGCCGCTCGGCGTAATAGCAATGCCGTTCGGGTTCACCAGGTAGACCTGACCATTGGCCGTTATCGAACCGGCGATAGTAGATTTTGTTGCGCCGGTGACGCGGTTAAGGATCGCGGAAGAGCTGCTCGGCTGAACGAAATCGACCGAATTGCCCTTGCCGACGGAGAAACTGTTCCAGTTAACAATCGCCGTACTGGAGTGCTGGTTCACCGTGACGGCGGAACCATTTTGTCCAATGGAAACCTGCCCCGCTGCGACATTCGCACCGGTGGGCAACTCGCCCGCCAGCGCCGGTGCGGCGCAAAGGGCGCTGACAAACAGCGCGATAAAACGTTTCGTGAAAACCGGTGGCGTGTGACTGCCCTGGTGCTGAGCTGAAGATCGGCAAAACGATGATGTCATGGGCATCATTCCTGTGATGGCAAGAAGAGTAATGGGTGTTTACTCGCAAGTTGCTATTTGCAAAGCAACGTTACATCCCTTGCAGCTCAACAGGTCTGAACTGTCGCTATTGCAGAATTATGTAAATGCGCTGTAACAATATGGTTATCGTCACCTTAAGATAAATCTTTATCATTTCGGACACATCTCGTTGCTTATTTTCACAAATAAAAATAAGCGATTGATAAGAGGGATGTTCTGCCGGGTAGCAGTGTGCTGACCCGGCCAGTCTACGTGGTCAATTCTGCGTGGTTACACGATTGATCCCCATCGCCATTACTTGCGCCGGGTCGAACAGCGACAAACTTTCAACCTGCGAAAGCAGCAGCACTTTGCGAAAATCGAGCGCCGAGCGGGGCTGTGAGGCGAGATCAATATTATGCGCGTCATACCAGGCGCTGTAGTTGTGCTCGACGTGCAGATCAAGGGTACTTTCATCGCAATAGCCGCTGAGCATCGGGATCAGCACAATATTATTGGCATCGCCGCTATCAAAAGTCACGGTGTGGATCATGCCAATGTAGATGCGCTGTGATTTGAGTGTGATCCACGCCAGATCACCCATCTCCATACACTGATAAATCAGCCCTTCAACGCCATTGGCACGCGAAAGGTGTTTATACAGCTCGCGGCGGCCATTGCTGTCCAGCCTGGCGCTGCCGGACCAGTTCGAGCGCCACAGGCAAAAGAACACCGCAAAGGCGAGCATAATCACCACCGGTGCCTGGATACCCAAAAAGCTCCAGTTCATAAAACTCATGTGCAAATGGTGTTGTTCCGGGCCAAAGACCGCAGGCCATGCGTTCATCACCACCGATGCCATCAACAGACACAACCACAACAGCGCCGTCGCCAGGATCCCTTGCAACACAAAAACGCAGCCATACAGCGCCACCAGAAAGTACACATCCCAGCCGAAGCTGCGTTTGAATTTAAAGCGGGTGGAAAGATCGTGCGAGGTGTACCAGTAGCCGCAGACCATCAACACCATAAAGATTGCCGTTCCCATTCTACGCCCTCTTTAACGTGTCGACGTGGCGTTTGAAATCTTCCTGCACGCGCTGGCAATGGATATTCACCGACGTATTGCCATCGGCATCGACAACGATACGTTCGCCATCTTCAATCGCGTCCTGAATTTCATTGTGGCTCATCACCTGCAACAATCTGTCCGGGCTTGCGAATAATGAATACAACATTTTTTTCATCTCTTACCTCCGCAGCCAAGTATAGAAACCCTGTAGCGCGTGTGGCGGTTTTCATCCGGTTCCTACTGCCGCACGGCTTTTCGATCAGATTGTCACTTTTACGCAATACGTTGTCCGCTGTGCGGGCGCAGCGGAGGGTCACGGCGTGGAAACTGAAACCACACCCTGCGGAGACCCGAAAAATGTTAACGACCCCTGCTGAGAAATATCAACGTCACACGCCCGTAGCGCTGCGCGATCGCCGCTGGCCGGATAACGCGCTGAACTGCGCGCCGCGCTGGCTCTCTACCGATTTGCGCGACGGCAACCAGGCCCTCGCTGAGCCAATGGACGCCGCGCGTAAGCTGAAATTCTGGCAATTGCTGCTCGACTGCGGCTTTAAAGAGATTGAAGTGGCGTTCCCGTCCGCCTCGCAAACGGATTTCAATTTCGTGCGCCAGTTGATTGAGGAACAACGCATTCCGGACGATGTAACCATTCAGGTATTAACTCAGGCGCGGGAAGATCTGATTACCCGCACTTTTGCTGCGCTACAAGGCGCAAAGCGCGCCACGGTGCATCTGTATAACGCCACCGCGCCGGTGTTTCGCGAGCAGGTCTTTCGCCAGAGCCGCGAGGAGATCGTCGCGCTGGCGGTGAACGCGGCGCAGCATATTCGTCGGCTGTGCGAAAACGCACCGGAAACCGAGTGGATTTTCCAGTACTCGCCGGAAACCTTCTGTTTTACCGAAGCGGAGTTTGCGCTGGCGATTTGCGAAGCCGTCGCCGATGTCTGGGAACCGGGCGCGACACGGCCGATGATCATCAACCTGCCAGCCACGGTGGAAGTGAGCATGCCGAATGTGTATGCCGACCAGATTGAGCACTTTTGCCGCCACTTCTCGCGCCGCGAGCAGGTGTGCATCAGCGTGCATACTCATAACGATCGCGGAACCGGGATTGCCAGTGCCGAACTGGCGCTGCTCGCCGGTGCGGAGCGCGTGGAAGGCTGTCTGTTTGGCAACGGCGAGCGCACCGGCAATGCCGACCTGGTGACGCTGGCGCTGAATCTGTATAGCCAGGGCATCGCGCCGGGGCTGGATTTCAGCCAGATGAAAAAGGTGGTTGAGATCGTTGAAGAGTGCAACCAGTTACCGGTTGCGCCGCGCCATCCCTATGCTGGAGAACTGGTGTTCACGGCCTTTTCCGGTTCGCATCAGGACGCGATTAAAAAAGGCTTTGCCGCGCGGCAAAACAACCCGGCTGCATTCTGGGAAGTGCCTTATTTGCCGCTCGATCCGGCGGATATCGGTTGTAGTTACGAAGCGGTTATCCGCGTGAATAGCCAGTCGGGCAAGAGCGGCGCGGCATGGCTTCTGGAGCAGAACCACGGTCTGAATTTGCCACGCAAACTTCAGCAGGAATTCAGCCAGCATGTGCAGGAGGCGGCGGATGCGGAAGGCAAAGAGATGTCGCAAATGGCTATCTGGAACCTGTTTCGCCAGACCTACGGGCTGATGGAGCGCCCACCACTGAAACTGATTGAATATGTCTGCACCAACCAGCCGGGGCAGCGCACCACGTTACACGCAGAGATCCTTTACCACGACAAAAAACTGAAGCTTGACGCCAGCGGCAACGGTTTTCTTTCCGCCGCCATCACTGCGCTATGCCGCAGCTTGCAGGTGGAGATCAACATTGAGAGCTACCATGAGCATACGCTCGGTAAGCACAGCGACAGCCGCTCGGTCGCCTATGTCTGCTGCGAGGATAAGCACGGCACGCACGCCTGGGGTGTCAGTATCGATAGCGACATTACCCGCGCCTCGTTGCAGGCAGTGTTAAATGCCGCACAGCCCTTTATTACGACGTAAAGTAATCGCCGGGCGGTACGCCCATCACCCGGCGAAACATGGCGCTGAAAGCGCTGGGGTTGGCATAACCGCACTCCAGCGCCACTTGCGTGACCGGCTCGCCATGCGCCAGCCGGGTTAACGCCGCCAGCAAACGCGCCCGTCGTAACCATTCGCTGAACTGCAAGCCGGTCTGCTGATAGAAATGGCGCGACAAGGTTCGCCCGCTCATGTTGACCTGGCGAGCGGCGTTTTCCAGCGTCCACTCACCCGCCGGATCACATCGCACCGCATCACAAAGCTGTTTTAACCGTGCGGAAGTGGGTTCCGGCAGGCAAAACGGCAGCGTATTCATCAGACGGATTTCATCAAGGATCAGTTCGTAAATGCGCTCTGCGCGGCTGCCTGCCTGATACGCCTCTGGCAATTCCAGCGCATTCAGAATCAACGCACGCAGCAAATCGCTGACGCGCACCACCTGGCACACCATCGGTAAATCAGCTCGCGCCAGCGATTCGACAAACACGCCGCGCGCCTGCACTTCACCATCAATGCGTAGCGCGTGGGACACCAGCGCGGGTATCCACACGCCACGCCCCGGCGGCACAATCCACATGCCCTGCTGCGTTTCCACGCGGATCACCCCGCTCAGGGTGTGAATCAGTTGATCGCACGGATGCGTATGCCAGTGTTCATGTTCACCATGCCGATAATCATGGGCGTAAGGGATCACCGTGCGGTGGGAAAAATCGAGGGCGAATGTCTGTTTCACGGCGTGACCGTTGTTATTTTGCAGGGTGACACTACCTTAATCACCGCCACGCGTGCTGTCATTTATTTCTCCCGGCACAGCGGGCAGTTGTGGCAATACGCCACCGGCGTTGAGGCCTTGTAGTAAAAACAGCAGGTGCGACGAAAACGCACCATCTTGCCCGCCGCGTCTTTTTGCGCCGGTCGGCGAAAGCGCTTCAGCGGATTCCAGGCTGCACCAAACAGTTGTGGTGCAGCCGCGTCCAGCAGCCAGGCGAAATCCGCCTGCTGGCGCTGCGCCTGCTGGGCGTTTAGCCCCTCCATTCGCCCCTGATAGAGCGAGTAAACGCGCACGGCGGTGTTTTCCCATAAAATGGCTTCCGGCAAGCCGCTTACCCGCGCCAAGCTCTGCCACAACGGCGCTAAATAGTCGCGAAACAGCGCGCCAACCACCGTTTCGCGCCACGCGTCGCGCTGACCAGGAAGGTAATGCGTTACCGTGACATCCACCGGCAGCGACGAGCTCCACTGCCCGTTGTCGTGCGCGTACTCCAGTCGGCTGGCGTAAAGGCTTAACGGCAAGCCTTTATCAAACACGCTCATCGCGTACAGCACATTCCCGGTCGCAAGGAAGGCCAGCCGTTTGGCGAGCAGCGACGCGGCAATCGCCAGATCCGGCGCGCCAATCAACGGCATCACCCGTTGTAATACTGCGCGGCAGGTGTTTGCATCCAACATCGCCTGCGCCGGTACGCTGCGCACGTCGGTTTGCGCCAGCGAACGCAGACGGAAAGTGCGTTGCAGATACGAACGTTCGTCAACCGTCAGCATCTGACGCTCCCGGAAAAGGAATGCACAACGGCGTATGGAAAAAAGGATCGTCGATGATGCGACAGCGCAGGTTAAACACGTCATTGACCAGCGTTTCGGTCATTATCTGCTGCGGCGCACCCTCAGCATAAACACGCCCGTCATGCACAGCGACGAGATGATCGGCATAACGGCAGGCGAGGTTGAGATCGTGCAAAACCATCACAATGGTTTTGCCCTGCTGTCGGTTGAGCTGGCGCAACAGTTCGAGGATCTCAATTTGGTGTGCCAGATCGAGATAGGTGGTCGGTTCGTCCAGCAAGAGTGTATCCGTGGCCTGCGCCAGCGTCATGGCAATCCACACGCGCTGGCGCTGCCCGCCGGATAACGCATCTACCGGGCGATGCTGCAACGCGTCGGTTCCTGTCAGGCGCAGCGCGGCATTCACCTGCTGCTCATCCTCTTGCGACCACTGGCGCAGCCAGTTCTGATAAGGAAAACGCCCCAGACTCACCAACTGACGCACCGTGATACCTTCTGGCGCGACAGGCGTTTGCGGCAAAATGGCCAGCTTGCGGGCAATCTCCGCCGTATTGCTAGCGTGAATGTCCAGACCATCAAGAATAACGGTGCCAGATTGCGGCGTCAGCAAGCGCGCCATGGCTTTGAGCAGCGTGCTTTTGCCACAGCCGTTGCTGCCAATCAGCACCGAGACTTTCGCACCAGGCAGAGTTAAATCCAGCGCGTTAATCACCTGCCGCTGTTGATAGCTGACACTCAGCTTTTGCGTTGAGAGAGACACATTTTCCCCATCAGATTACGTCCGCTGCCGAATCAGCAGCCACAAAAAGAACGGCGCACCGGCCAGCGCCACAAAAATCCCTGCCGGTAAATCAGCAGGCCGAAATAGCGTTCTGGCGAACAGGTCGGCGATAACCACCATACAGCCAGCGCTACAAATGGTGACAAACGCCTGACCGAAAAAGCCCTGACGTACCACAAGCCTTGCCAGGTGTGGCGCGATCAGCCCGACAAACGCCATCGCGCCTACTTGCGCAATCGCCCCGCCGGAGAGCACCACACAACTTAGCAGTAACAGCACCCGCAGCGGCTGCACCCGTACGCCAAGGCCGATGGCAAGCACGTCGTCCAGTTGCAGGGTTTTCAGATAGCGCGTCAGAAACAGCAGCACCGGCAACGCCCATGCATACACCGCCAGCAGGCGCAGCACTTTGTCCCAGGTGGCGGCATACACGCTGCCGCTCAACCATACCCAGGCAGAAAAAGTGGTGGTCAGCGGGCTGAACACCAGCACCAGCGTCACCACCGCACCCGCCAGGGCTGAAACGCCAACACCGGTGAGGATCAGCCGCAACGGCGTCAGACCTCTGCGCCACGAAAGCAGAAAGATCAGCCCGACGGCACAGGCCGCGCCGCACATCGCCGCATACGGCAAGAGCGCGCTGCCATATTGCAGGCTGAAAAAGGAGAGCCACAGCAACGCACCGGCACTCGCCCCGGCGGTTACGCCGAGCGTATCCGGCGATGCCAGAGGGTTGCGCACTAGCGTTTGCATGATCAACCCGGCAAGCCCCAGCCCGCCGCCTGCCAGCATCGCCAGCGCCACGCGCGGCAAACGCAACTGATGCAGAATAAAACTGTGCGTGCTTGCGTCCGGCTGCACCAGCAATCGAAGCGTTTGCGGCAGCGAGAACGCCACATCGCCAGTGCTCAATGCCACCAGCGCGACCAGCAAAGTCATCGCCGAGCAAGCGAGTAATAGCGGTAGTAAACGCCGGGAGTAGTCGCGGGAAAACGGCCCGCAGCGGAAAAGCTGGCTATCCGGCATGGTTCCCCCTACGTTGTGCCAGCAGGATAAAAAACGGCGCGCCCATCAGTGCGGTCATCACGCCAACCGGCAACTCCTGCGGCAGAATCACCACGCGCGCCGCGATGTCTGCGGCCAGTAACAGTAACGCACCGAGCAAGGCGCAGGCCGGAAGTGTCTGGCGCAGGTCGCTGCCAAATAACTGGCGCGCCATATGCGGCACCATCAGCCCGACAAAGCCGACATTTCCCGCCAGCGCCACGGCGCATCCCGCCAGCCCCACCACCAGCATGCTCGCCAGCAGTCGCACCAGCGCGATGTTTAGCCCCAGGCCACGGGCAATCTCTTCTCCGGCGTTGAGCACGTTCATCTGCCCGGCGAAAAAACAGGCGGCAACCACCAGCAGCGCCCCGGGGAGCAACATCGGGTATACGTGCTGCGCATCGTTGCCCGCCAGGCTACCGGCCAGCCAGAACAACATGGTGTCGAGACTTTCCTGATCGATAACGAGAATGGCCTGGGTAAACGCATTGCACAGCGCGGTGATCGCCACACCCGCCAGCACCAGCCGCAGCGGATTAAGCTGCCCGTTACTGACTTTACTGGCAAACCACACCAGCGTGCCGGTGGCACACGCACCACTAAAAGCCAACAGCAGTGTGACCCACGGATCGCCGATGGCAAAAAAACTGCCCGCCAGCACAATCAACAGCGCCGCGCCCGCATTGACACCAAACAGCCCCGGCGAGGCCAGCGGATTGCGGGTCAATGCCTGCATCAACGCGCCCGCCACGGCGAGAAACGCGCCCACGCCAACTGCCAGCAGTGTGCGCGGCAAACGCGAGGTGCGAATAATGATATCCACCGCGCTGGTGGGATCGGCATGCAGCAGCGCCTGCGTCAGTTGGGTGAATGAATAAAACCGCGCGCCAGTCATTATGCTGAGCAACATCAGCGCCAGCAACAGCAGGCCACAGAGCAGAAAACGCCCACTCATACGCGCCCCCGGTTGAGCGCCTGTTCGACATCACTGAGCATCTGGTTAGCGCCAAGAATGCCGCCGGATAAGCTCCACGGCACGCTATCCACCTCCCACAGTTGCCGCGTTTTCACCGCGCGAAGTTGCTGCCACAGTGGGTGCGCCGTTAGCGTGTGGTACTGGCGCATGATGGCCGGGCTGTTGGCCCGCAGCAAAATAAAAAACAGATCGGCATCCAGCAGCGGAATATTCTCCATGCTGGAAAAGCGCAACGACGCGCTGTGCGCCTGCAGGGCCTGGGCGTTCCAGGCAAATCCCACTTCGGACATCACCGAGCCGGGAAAGCTGTTCGCCACATAGCTGCGAATGTGGTCAGGGCGCACTTCAATCACCGACACCTGCGGCGCTGGCTGCCCGGCAAAACGTTGTTGCATCAGGCTGCGCAGCGCAGCGATACGCGCATCCCAGCGCTGGAGCAGTTGCGCGGCGGTGTTTGTCAGGGCGAGTTTTTGCGCCACTACCGTCAGCGTTTTTTTGAATTCAAAAACATCGTCCAGCAGCGTAACAGGGGCGATTTTCGCCATTAAAGGCGCGACATCCTGGTGGCGAAAACGGGAAGCAAAAATGATATCGGGTTGCAGCAGCGCGATCTTTTCCAGCGCGGGCTGCGTCTCCAGCCCCAGCTGTGGCACGCCGGAAAGCTGCGAGCGCAAATAGCGGTAGACTGGTTTTTCCGCCCAGGATTCAACAATGCCGCAGGGCGTGACACCCAGCGCGGCCAGGCTGTCGGTTGCCCCCTGAAACAGAGAAACCGCGCGCGGCACGCCGGGTTTGGCAAACAGCGTGGGTGAAACACTGCACAACAGTAGCGCCTGCAAGCCGCGTCGGCGCGAAAGAGAGAAAGCGAGTTCGTTTTTCATCATCCACTCAAACCGCCCCGCTCAACGGGGCGGTAACACTCAGAAATCGAGACTGTAGCCCAGCGTCGCGGTGCGACCCCGCCCGGCGAAATAGCGATCCGGATCAACAGACGCGCTTTGCGAATAGTAGGTGATGTACTGTTTATTCAGCAGGTTAGAAATCCCAAGGCTCACCTGCCCGTACGGCAGCTTGTAGCCGACCGCCGCATCCACCAGCGCATAGCCGGAAAAGTCTTTTTCCGCATCGTCGAATTTCTTGCTGAGCGCCCAGTTGGCTTGCAGGAAGGTGCTCAACTGCGCATTCCAGTTTGCCGACCAGCTGGCGATGATGCGATCGGGGGCGATGTTTAAGCCATCGAGTTTTGCATCTAGACTGCCGTTGTCGTCGCTGTCATACCGGCCGCGCATGTGTGACCACGACAAGGTTAATTTGTGATCGGCATTCGGGCTGTAACCGGCGCTCACTTCCACACCGTCAATCTCGGTCTTTTCGCGACGGGCGACAAACGCGTCGTTGACCAGCTCAACGCGACTGCCGAGCTTCGAGGTGGACTGGTAGTAACTGGCTTCGAAATCAAACGGCGCGTGTTGTACGCGAAAACCGATTTCGCTGTTTTTGGTGACGATCGGTTTCAGACCGTTGTAGTCATCCAGTTTAATGCCCGGCGTGTCGATGCCGCGCAACACGCGCCCGACATCCGGCACGGTAAACCCTTCGCTGTAGCTGGCGAACAGGCTTAACGGTTCAACCGGCGTCCAGACCACACCGGCGTTATACAGCGTCTGGTCGAACGATGGCGTGCCGCCTTCCACGGTTACCCGGTCGTTGGCCCACACGGTTTGATAGCTGTCGATATTCAGCCGGGCGTATTCATAGCGCACGCCGCCGCTTAATTTCACCGATTCAACTGGCGTGTATTCCAGTTGCAGGAACGGTGACAGATCGGTGTAGTTAATTTCCGGCACGTAGGTGCGCCCGGTGGCCCATAAATCCTGTTTCGAGTTATCAAACAGGGTATCGAAACCCACCGTCGCTTTTATGCGGTCATCCCAGAGATCATCTTTGGTGAGCGCGATTTTGCTGCCGTACTTATCGGTATACGCACGGCTCTGATCGTACAGCATGCCAATGGGAGCAATGGCCGGGTCCTGGAACGACGAGGAATTGGTTGCGCCGAACAGCGCTTCATAACGCTGATAATAGGCCAGCGCCGTCAGTTTCATGCCTGCCAGATTGTAGTTATCGTAGGTGGCACCCACCGTCCACACATCATTGTGCGGCGCGCTGCCTGGCGGGTTACCTTTCTTCGAAGTTGTTAATACACCGTCATCGCGATCGCCTCGCACGCTGACATAGTTATCTTTATTTTTCAGTCGATAGCGGTTAAGGCTCAGTTGTACGCGCTGATCGTTATCCAGCCAGTAACCCACTTTCGCCAGCAGATCCCAGGCGCGGGAATCCATCAAATCGCCCTGCGTGTTATCCACGCCAATGGCATGGTTATCGGCGTCTTTGAACAGCCCCTGATCTTCGTAGCTCAGTGCGAACAGGTAATCGATGTACTCTTCGCTGCCATTGATGCTGTAGTTGGTTTTATAGGAAAGCGTATCGCGGTCAAATTCCGCCGTGGGCGTGGTGGTTTCCACGCTGACGTGCTGGTTGACGGTGCCCGGTTTCGCGCGTTTGGTGATGATGTTGATCACCCCGCCCGTCGCGCCGACGCCGTTGCTGGCGTTCGCCCCTTTGATCACCTCAATGCGCTCGATCATTGAGGCGTCGATGGTGTGCATTTCGCGCCCGGTCGGGCGCAGCGGGTTTGATTGCGGTATGCCGTCAATCATCACCAGCGGCGTGCGCCCGCGCAGCGTTTCGCCACTGCCGGACATTTTCTGTCGTGATGGCGAAAACGACGGCAGCAGATTGCTGAGGATCTGCGAGGTATCGGAGGTGATTTGCCGTTGCTGGGCAATCTCTTTTTCACTGATGACTTTGATGACCTGCGGGGAATCATTACGCGAACCGTCGGTTCGGGTGGCGGTCACAATCAGTTCATCATCACTATTTTTCGCGTCCTGCGCATAAAGTGGCGAGGCGAAAAGCAGAGCCATCGCGCCGTACAAAGGGGAAATTCTCATCTAAACAACCCTCAATTTTTATTATTCCCCACTTTTTGCGGGGATCATTCCGTAACAAAATCAAATGACAACAACAAGAAACATTTTGATACTGATTATCATTACCGATAAAAGAATGTAAAGTGAATATTTTCCAGGCGAAATTGAGACACGCAGGAATAGCGCGACGTGAATGGAACAAATGCAACACATAAGCAAAATTAATTAAATTTTGTGTAAGCGGTCTACCCTTTAACAAGCAGATCCTGTGGCTTATCCCGCTTGTTTCCACCAAAAGGAAAGACCAATGCAAACACTCTCCGGGCCATCGCGCGCGACGCTTGCGCTTTACGAACTCTTTAACCCGCTACCCACCGGCTTTTTTGTGGCGGCGTGGGTCTTCGATATTCTGTACCTCAAAACCTTTCAAATCATGTGGACCGACGCGGCAAGCTGGCTTATCGCTATCGGTCTGTTGATTGCCATCCTTCCCCGGCTAATCAACCTTGTGCAGGTTTGGGTGACGCAACGGCATAGCGTTACGAACGCGGAAAAAATCCATTTCTGGCTCTGGCTGGTAGCTATTGTGCTGGCGATTTTTAACGCCTTTGTGCACAGCCGGGATGCTTACGCGGTGGTGCCGCTTGGCGTGTTCCTCTCAACGGCGGTGGTGATTTTGCTGCTGATTGCCCATGTTCAACTCGCCCTGCGCACTCGTGTCCAGTAAGGAAAAAACCATGAATATGTGTAATCGCTTACTGACAGTTGCCGCACTCGCCGCCCTGCTCACCGCTTGCGATCAGGGTGCAAACGTAGACCCGATGAAGCAAGTTGGCCCCGAGCCGGAGCTACCTAAGGCGCAGAATTTCCTGTTACCGCCGATGCAGGTGCCAAAAGGCGTGGCGTGGAAAGCGGGAGAAACACCCAAAGTGCCAGCGGGGTTAAAAATTGAAAAAGTGGCGGATGGTTTGCTGCATCCGCGCCAGCTGTACGTTTTGCCGAATAACGACATTCTGGTCGCCGAGGCCAATGCCCCGGAAAAACCGACCACGCGCCCGAAACAGCTGATTATGGGCCTGGTGCAAAAAGCCTCCGGCAAAGGCGGCCCCGGCGGCAACCGCATCACGTTGTTGCGTAACGCTGGAGGAACATGGCAGAAACACACGTTTATTGAAAATCTGCACTCACCGTTTGGCATGCAGTTGATTGGTAATACCTTGTGGGTCGCCAACGCCGACAGCCTGGTGAAATTCCCGTATCAGCAAGGGGAAACCACCCTCAGCGCACCGGGAGAAACTGTCACCGAACTGCCCGGCGGGCCAATTAACCATCACTGGACAAAATCCCTGCTCGCCAGCCCCGACGGCAGCAAACTCTATGTAGGCGTGGGTTCTAACAGCAACATCACCGAAAACGGCATCGGCGCGGAATATCGCCGGGCGGCGGTGCTGGAAGTGGATGCCGCCACCGGCGCGAGCCGCATTTATGCCAGCGGGCTGCGTAACCCAACCGGGTTGCAATGGGAGCCTGAAAGCGGTGCGTTATGGGCGATCGTCAACGAGCGCGACGAAATTGGTTCCGATCTGGTGCCGGACTATATGACCTCGGTAAAAGAGAAGGGTTTTTACGGCTGGCCGTATAGCTACTTTGGGCAGCACGTGGACGAACGCGTTAAGCCGCCACGCCCGGACTTAGTGGCCCAGGCCATCAAGCCGGATTACGCGCTTAGCTCACACGTCGCCCCACTTGGCTTGTTGTTCTATACCGGTGACGACATGCCGCAGTATCGCGGCGGCGCGTTTATCAGCGAGCACGGAAGCTGGAACCGCACACCGCTCAATGGCTACCAGGTGGTGTGGGTGAAATTTGAGAACGGCAAACCGGTTGGGCAACCGCAGCCGGTCGTGACCGGTTTTCTTACCGATGACCAGAAACAGGTGCGCGGGCTACCGGTCGGGCTGGCGATGGATAAACAAGGCGGTGTGCTGATTGCCGACGACGCCGGTAACGCCATCTGGCGAATCAGCGCACGCTAATCTTGTCGCTGCCTGTTGCCTGCTTTATAACGTTCAGACACGCTTAACGGATGAACACGATGGATAGCAGATTGCAGGCAGCGATTGCGCTGCGCAAACAGGGTCAACACGATAAAAGCCGTCAGGCGCTACAAGCGCTCACAGAAGAGCCTGCGCTGCGTGCACAGGCGTTGCTCAATATCGCCTGGTCGTATGATAACGAAGGCAAAGAGCGCGACGCCGAGCCTCACTACCTGGCAGCGCTCGAAGCCGGATTACGCGGCGAAGACAAGTTCGAGGCGCAGTTTGGGCTGGCGTCAACGTGGCGCTGCCTGGGGAAATATGCGCAGGCGAAAACGCTGTTTGAGGAGATCATGGCAAGCTGGCCGCAGGCCACAGAAGTGCGGCCTTTTTATGCCCTGTGTTTGCATAATCTTGGCGAACACGACAGCGCTATTGCCGTGCTGCTGGCGTCGATTATCCAGCATCCCGACGCCCGCACCGAACCCTACAAAGCGGTGCTGCATCACTACGCGCAGCACCCGCATCAACGCTGGTGATCGGTGTAGCAGTGCCGTTTGCCGCAGTGGACGGCGCGCTGAGGCTAGCTTGCCTGATGGGTTAAACCGTCAATAATCACCTGCTTCATCCCTTGCGAGCAGGGTTCCACACGCCCGCGCACACCGTACACCTGCGCCAGGCTTTCCGGCGTTATCACCTCTCCCGGCACGCCGTTCGCCACGAGCTCGCCTTGTTTGAGGATCAACACATGGTCGCCGTGGCGCAGCGCGATATTGATATCGTGCACCACCACTACGGTGACGATATTGCGGCTGCGCGTTTCCCGCTTCACCAGATCCATCACGTGGAACTGGTAGTTGAGATCCAGCGCGCTGAGCGGCTCATCGAGCAGCAGCAACGACGGCTGGCGGATCAGTGATTGCGCCAGCCCAACTAACTGTTTCTGCCCGCCGGAGAGCTGGTCGAGGTAATGCAACGCCAGATGTTCAATACCGAGCTGACGCAAAAGCGACATCACTTCGGCCTGCTTTGCCGCGCTGTGTAAACCGCCGGAAGCACGCTGCGCCACGATAATCGACTCCAGCACATGCAGGTGAACACCCGCCGGCAGCGATTGTGGCAGGTAAACTACTTGCTCCGCGCGCCGGGCAAACGGCTGGCTGAGCAGGTCTTCGCCGTCCAGCAGCAACTCTCCTTCCGCCTTGTTCAGCCCGGCCATCGCCCGCAACAACGTCGATTTACCGCTGCCATTTGGCCCAAGCAGAATTGTCACTTTGCCGCGCGGCAGATGGGCAATATTGAGATCGCGAATGATCTGCCGCTTGTAATACCCCGCGCCAAACCCGCGCAGGCTCAGGCCGCTCTGGCTCATACACTCCCCCGATGGCGCACAATGATGGTGATAAAGAACGGCACGCCAACCAGCGAAGTGACAATGCCGACCGGAATAATCACGCCATCGATCAGGTTCTTGGAAACAATAGAGGCCAGCGACAACACCAGCGCGCCAATCAACGCGCTACCGGGCAGATAAAAACGGTGATCCTCGCCAAACACCATGCGGGCAATATGCGGAGCGACCAAGCCGATAAAACCGATCGGGCCGACAAACGCCACCGACAGCGCCGACAAAATACTGATGCGCAGCAGCGTCGCCAGCCGCAGGCGACGCACGTTAATGCCAAAACTTATCGCCCGGTCTTCGCCGAGGCGCAGCGACGTCAGTTTCCATGAGCTGAGCATCGACAGCGGCATGATCACCGCCAGCGCCAGCAGCAAAATGCCGAGTTTCTCCCACGACGCGCGGGCAATGCTGCCCATGGTCCAGAACACCAGCCCCTGTAACGTGTCTTCGTTGGCGATAAATTGCAGCATCGACACCAGCGCGTTGAAGGTAAACACCAGCGCGATACCAAAGAGCACCACGCCTGAAGTGGCCACCTGCGTCCAGCGGGTGATGCCGTCCAGCAACAGCGCCGCCAGCAGCGCAAAGAGAAACGCATTCGCCGAGATAAACCACTGCGCCGGAACGCCGGGAATGCCGATGCCAAGCACAATCGCTAATGCCGCGCCAAACGCCGCCGCCGACGACACGCCCAGCGTAAACGGGCTCGCCAGCGGGTTGTTGAGGATGGTTTGCATCTCCGCGCCCGCCAGCCCCAGCGTCAGCCCAACAATGATCGCCATCAGCGCGTACGGCATGCGGATATCCCAGACGATTACCCGCGTTCCGGCATCGGCGCTCGACGGGTCAACCAGCGTTTGCCACAGCATATCCAGCGGCAAGCCGGATGGACCAAGGGTGAAATCCAGCAGCATCGCCGCAGCGATAAACACCACCAGCAGCGCCAACAAACTGACGCGGCGGCGAAGGATCACACGGTAGTTGAGCATCAGGCTGTCCGCAGCCGTGTCCTGCCTCTGCTCGCTTGTTTCCAGCGTGGTACTCATTTGCCCTGCTGCCAGCTATAGACGAAGTTGTTATCCGGCAGTTTGGTGAAGTTTTTGATGATGTGATGGTAGGTCGCATCCGGGTTCAAATCCGCAAACGCCTGCGGATAGATATCTTTCGCCAGATATTCCATGCCGACAATGTTGTACGGATGGTTATAAAAGTGGTGGTAAACGCCATAAACACGTTTTGCGCTGACCGCCGGGATCTGACCGACGCCGGTGCGTTGCAGCAGAACCTGCGCCTGGTTGTTCACCTCAATCTGCGACACATTCAAACCGAGCGGTAACACCTGGCTGTTGCCCCGTTTGGAACCGGTCATAATATAGACATCCGGGTTGACGCTGATGATTTTCTCCAGCGAGATAAACCCGGTTGCGCCCGGCAACAATTCCGAACCGAGGTTCTTCGCGCCGACCGCTTCAACCAGCCCGCCCCAACCGCTGTGGCCGTGAGTAAAACAGCAGCTATCCGCGTTACCAGCCAGCGCTTCGACGAATACTTTCGGTTTCGGGTTGATGGCCGCCGTTTTCTGCTCAATCGCCACCAGTTGCTGGCGATAATAGGCGGTGTACGCCGCCGCGTTGCTTTCGCGGTTAATCACTTTGCCCAGCAGATCGATGCTCGGCGCAGTGTCTTTTGCCGGGTTCACTTCGTAATCAACAAACACCACCGGAATATGCAGCGCGGTCAGTTTGGCCAGCACACCGCTGTCGGCCAGCGCCGGTTTCGCGCGCAGTTGCGCAATCATCAGATCCGGCTGTTTTGCCAGTACGCTTTCCAGATCAACATTGCCTTTATCGCTAAAGCCCATGTCCATAATGCGGGTCGCTTCCGGCCACTGGGTTTTCAACATTTCCCAGGTGGCGATGTCCTGTTTTTTCGCCAGGTTGTTCCATGCCACCAGCCGTTTAAACGGATTGTCGCGATCCAGCAGCGCCATCGTCATGATGTCGCGCCCGTCCTGCAAAATAATGCGTTGCGGTTCGTGTTCAATGGTCACGTTGCGGCCATCAAAATCGGTAACGGTGAGCGGATATTGCGTGGCATGCGCCAGCATGGGAACAGCGAGAAAAGCGGAGAGCGCGAGCGTAAAGAGTGATTTCCCTTGCATAAAAAACAACCCTGCTGATGGTCAGATATTAATGATTTTGATAATTATTATCATGTCAAATTAAACGAAACATATACAACATCAAAAAATATGCTGACCGCAACCCCGCGTTAACATCCTGATTCGTTTTCTCTTTTGCTGACATCGTTTCTTACGGATTTTCACCGGCGCGATGGATTACCTTCGTGCTTTGCTCAAAACCTGCGGAAACCGCCGATGAAATACTCCCTGCTTTTATTGCTGATAACCTTTATCTCCAGCGTGCGGGCCGACGATGCTGTCAAACTTCACTGCCCGACACGCGGCAACCTGACAGTCTCCTTTTTTAACTACAACCTGATAACCATGAAGTGGAGCGACCATTTCCAGGTCGCGTCAGGTAAAGAGCGCAGCAAAACCCAGGCAGGCGTGCCGTTCTGGAGTACCACGTTTGGCAACGGCGACAACTTAGCCTTTTTCCCGGATTCCGGTCAGTACTATCTGTTTTATGCCGGGGCGAAAGCGCCTGAGCAGTGCAGCGAGCAGGGCAGTTTCGTCTACCCGGTTATCACCCCGCCGCGCTATGACAAAAACGCCAGTACGCCACAAAGCCAGGCCAGCACCATTGATAAGGACGTTATTTTGCTGCACCCGGCAACATAAATTCCGCCAGCCCAATTCTGTCGCCTCCCTTATGGCACGCCGCCATCCGGCAAGCAGACAGCGGTGGTGACGCCGGATAACGCTTATCCGGCCTGTCGATTGGCAATTAGTGGAGCTGGAAAATCCCGTTCGCCACATCAGAGGGTGTTACCACGCCGCTGTCCAGCACCCAGCCACTAATAAGCGCCGCTGGCGTGACATCAAACGCCGGGTTGTAAACCGCCGCGTTTTCCGGCGCCCAATTGACTGCGCCAAAACTCCCAGCCACGCCGGTGACTTCCCCAGCAGCGCGCTGCTCAATAGGAATGGCATCACCGTTCGGGCAGTGCGGGTCGAGTGTGGTTTGCGGCGCGGCCACGTAAAACGGCACGTGGTGAAATTTCGCCAGCACCGCCAGCGAATAGGTGCCAATTTTGTTCGCCACATCGCCATTGGCAGCAATGCGATCCGCACCCACCCACACCGCATCCACCAGCCCTTTCGCCATCAGGCTGGCAGCCATCGAATCAGTAATTAACTGATACGGCACACCCAACTCGCCCAGTTCCCAGGCGGTCAACCGCCCGCCCTGCAACAGGGGACGGGTTTCATCCACCCACACATTCGCCACGTTGCCCTGCTGATGGGCGAGCGCAATAACACCCAGTGCGGTGCCAACGCCCGCTGTCGCCAGCCCACCGGTGTTGCAGTGGGTCAGCAAGCGGCTGCCCGGCGTCACCAGCGCGCTACCGGCCACTGCAATGTTGTCACATAGCTGTTTGTCTTCATCAATAAGCCGCAGTGCTTCGGCGGTTAATGCCGCCACAAAGTGCTCCTGTGTGAGCGCCCGTTTCATGCGATCAAGGTTATTCATCAGGTTTACTGCTGTGGGTCGCGCCGCGCGCAGCGTTTCCAGCGCCTGCGCCAGTTGGTCGCGGTTTGCGCCCTGCTCTGCCAGCAGCGCCAGCAATAAGCTCGCAGAAAGGCCAATCAGGGGCGCTCCGCGCACGCGCAGCGCATGAATATGGCCGACAAGTTCTTCTACCGTACTGGCTGGTAGCCACTGTTTCTGCTGCGGTAAGGCCTGTTGGTCGAGAATAAATAAGTGATTGTCGACGACGCGCAGACTGGTGGTCTGTAATGGCTGCATAGCGTTAAATCCCTGTTGCGTTGTTGTAGCGTATTGTGTCAGGATGAATTCCGGATGTATAGACGTCTAAATGGCTTTATTAGAAAAAGAGGATCGAGGCAATGTCGCAATACCGTACCTTCTCCGCCCACGATGCCGTGGCGTATGCACAACAATTTGGCGGCCTGGACAACCCGTCCGAACTGGTGGACGCGCAAGAGGTGGGCGACGGTAACCTCAATCTGGTGTTCAAAATTTTCGACACCCAGGGTGTGAGCCGCATTATCGTCAAACAGGCGCTGCCCTATGTGCGCTGCGTCGGTGAATCCTGGCCGTTAACGTTAGATCGCGCCCGGCTGGAAGCACAAACGCTGGTTGAACACTACCAGCACAGCCCGCAGCACACGGTGAAAATCCTCCACTTCGACCCGGCGCTGGCGGTGATGGTGATGGAAGATCTCTCCGATCATAAAATCTGGCGCGGCGAATTGATAAACAACGTCTATTATCCGCAAGCCGCTGCGCAACTGGGTGAATACCTGGCGCAGGTACTGTTTCACACCAGCGATTTTTATCTGCATCCGCATGCCAAAAAAGCGCAGGTCGCGCAGTTCATCAACCCGGAAATGTGCGAAATCACTGAAGACCTGTTCTTCAACGATCCCTACCAGGTTCATGAGCGCAATAACTACCCGGCCGCGCTGGAAACGGAGGTCGCCGCCCTGCGTGATGACGCGCAGTTAAAACTGGCGGTCGCAGCGCTTAAACACCGCTTCTTCTCCCACGCCGAAGCGCTGTTGCACGGCGATATTCACAGCGGCTCGATTTTTGTCGCCGACGGTCGCCTGAAGGCGATTGACGCCGAATTTGGTTACTTCGGCCCGATCGGTTTTGATATCGGCACCGCCATCGGCAACCTGCTGCTCAACTACTGCGGTTTGCCTGGGCATCTGGGCATTCGCGATGCGGCTAGTGCGCGTGAACAGCGTCTGGCCGATATTCAAACCGTGTGGACCACCTTCGCCGAGCGCTTTCAGGCGCTGGCGAGTGAGAAAACCCGCGACGCAGCGCTAGCACAACCGGGCTATGCCAGCGCTTTCCTGAAAAAAGTATGGACCGACGCGATCGGTTTTTGCGGCACCGAGCTCATTCGCCGCAGCGTCGGGCTTTCGCACGTCGCCGATATCGACACCATTAAAGACGAAGAGATGCGCCACGCCTGCCTGCGCCATGCGATTACGCTCGGCAAAGCGCTGATTGTCATCGCCGAGCGGATTGATAGCGTGGAAGAGCTGATCGCGCGGGTGCGCCAGTATTCGTAAAACCATCCGGCAAACATTGTGCTCCAGTATTAAATGCAGGGTGGCGGCTACGCCTTACCCGGCCTACTCAGTCCCCGCTCTACAGCAACACATTCGCTATTTCAGGCACTGCCCTTACAGCAATGGGGTTGTGTCCCCGCTCGAAATCGGCGAACCGCAGCACAGATGGCAAGGTCTGGACGCCAGGGAAGGCGGCCAGAGGCGAGTCTAGACATGACAAAATTGCCAGGAGCAATTTTGAACAGCGCTAGCGCTGGCCCCGAAGGGGCGAGTCCCAGGGATGGGACGAGTAATCTCGAGTCGAGCCGACCGCAGGCAGATGTGCGGGAGGTGAGCGCAGTGCGCAGCACCGATTTCCCTGCGGGGCCGCGGGGGATTGAAAAGGGGGAGCGCGGCGGCGCCCCCTTTTCCCGTTCACGAGCCACATAGGTTATGTGTCCGCCAAACATCTGATGAACGGAATCCTTTCTCACACGCCGAATTGGCGGTTTTGCCGAAGGGTGGCTCCACCTTATCCGGCCTGCGTTTTACCCCAGATACTCAATCACCGACAGCCCGCCGTTGTAATCGGTGCTGTAGATAATGCCGTTCGCATCCACAAACACATCGCAAGACTGGATAACGCGCGGGCGTGCAGGCCGCGTATCCATCATCTTCGCTGGCGCGGCAGGCACCAGCGCGCCAGTTTCCACCGGACGATACGGGTTGGAGATATCGTAAGCCCGCACACCCGCGTTCTGGTAAGTGGCAAAAATCAGCGTCGAGCTGATAAAGCTGCCGGGGCGGTTTTCGTGCAGGTTGTGCGGCCCGAAATGCGCCCCTTTCGCCACATAATCGGTTTCGTCCGGCTGCGGGAACGTGGAGATGCTTACCGGGTTGGACGGCTCACGAATATCAAACAGCCAGATCAGCTTCTCGCCATCTTCCTGATTATCGAGCACCGCTTCATCCAACACCACCAGCAATTCCCGGTCCGGTAGCGGTAGCGCGGTGTGCGTACCGCCGCCAAACGGCGGGCTCCAGTTGCGGTGGCTGATCAGCTTCGGTTGCGTTCTGTCTTTCACATCCAGCAGCGTTAAACCGCCATCGCGCCAGCTACCGTAAGCCGTATCCCCGGCGATAATCGCGTGGTGTAACGCATAACGTTTACCTTCCGGCCACGTTGGCGTTTCCCCTGCGTCCTGGTTCATCCCTGGTAGCCACCAGCGCCCGGCAACCTGCGGTTTACGCGGATCGGCCAGATCGATAGTCAGGAAAATGTAGTCGGTAAAACCGTCGATCAGCGCCGACACATACGCCCAGCGCCCGCCCACATACCAGATACGGTGAATACCGATACCATTAAGCGACAGGAAGCTGATTTCGCGCGGTTTATCCGGCGTGGAGATATCAAAAATACGCAGCCCGGCGCTCCAGCCTTTGTCCTGCACATCGCTAACTGTCTCGCCAACCGAACGGGTGTAATAGACCTTTTCATCAGCAAAGCGCGCATCGGCGAACAGATCGCGGGCGTTGATCACCAGCAACAAGTCGTCGTGGGCTTGCAGATGCACATTCCAGGTGCCCGGCGGTGCCGGTACATAACCGGCGGGTTTCGGGTTTTTCGGGTCGCGCACATCCACAATCGAAAAACCCTGCGACACCATATGCCCGATATAGGCAAAACCGCGATGCACCATCAATTGCACACCGTCCGGGCGACCGCCCTGATCGCTGTGGCCAATCAGCCGCATATTGCGGCTGTATTCGGGGCGCGGTAACTCACTCGCCATGTCCGTTCCTTACTTGTTTTTCGCTTCCAGCGTGGCGAACCACGGCGCGATAAAATCTTCCGTCTGGCCCCAGCCCGGAATAATTTTCCCCAGCGACGCCACATTCACCGCCCCCGGCTGGCTTGCCAGCAGCGCCTGTGGAATGGCAGCGGCTTTAAAGTCGTACGTCGCGGGCGTCTGTTCACCAGCAATCTTATTGGCGATCAGGCGCACGTTGGTTGCGCCAATCAGTTTCGGATCCACCGCCACGCTCACTTTCCACGGGCTGCCCGACTCGCGCATCAGTTGCAGATCCTGGTTAGAGACGTCGATGCTGTAGAGTTTGATCTCGGTGCGACCGTTCTCTTTCAGCGCTTTATACGCGCCCTGGCTGAATGCATCCCAGGTGCCCCAAATCGCATCAATCTGCCCTTTCGGGTACTTCGCCAGCACCGCGCCCACTTTGTTGGCCGTGTCGCCCTGCACATCGGAAGAGACTGCACCAATCGACTCCAGCTCTTTAATGCCAGGGTTGGCTTTCAGCAGCTCGGCGTAGGCGGCCTGGCGGCGCTCCATTGGCGGGAAACCGGCGACCCACAATTTGATAATGTTGGCTTTGCCGTTGAAATCTTTCACCAGCTCGCCAAAGGAGAGTTTGGTCAGCGAGGCGTCATCCTGCTGCGTGACCGTCACCCCCGGAATTTCACCGTTGACGGCGGTATCAAACACCGCCACTTTGATGCCCGCAGCAACGGCTTTTTTAATCAGATCGGTGGAGTACGGATCGCGCCCCTGCGACAGAATAATGCCGTCATATTTCTGGCTGATCGCCTGGTTAACGAAGTCCTGGAATTTGGCGTCATCGCCGTTGCTTAAAAAGGTGCTGATTTTAAAGCCAAGTTTTTTACCTTCCTGCAACGCGCCGGAGACAAACTGCGTAGTGTTGTCGTCCGAACCGAGGTTGCGGATAAGCGCAATGCGTACCGGGCCGTTGTGGTTAGCAATGGCGTCCGGCACCGGCGCAGGTGTTGCGGCGTGGCCTGGCAGGGCGCTCAGTAAGCCCAGCGCCAGCAGTGAGAGTGCAATTTTTTTCATCTGTTTTCCCCTGGATAATTAACGACGCTGGAAGTAAGTCAACGCAAGAGCACCGGCCAGCACCAGCCCCTTAATAATGTCCATCGCGTAATAGGGCACTGATAGCATCACCAGCCCGTTTTGCAGCACGCCGAGAATAACCGCCCCTACCAGCGTGCCGAGCGCATTCGGTTTGCCGGAACCGGCGAGCGAAAAACCGATCCACGCCGCCGCTACCGCATCCATCAAATAACCGCCACCGGCGTTGACCTGCGAAGAGCCAATGCGTGACGCCAGCAGAATGCCGCCAAGCCCAGCCAGCAGCGAAGCAATGACATACGCCGCCACTTTGTAGCGCGTGGTGCGAATGCCGGAAAGACGCGCGGCTTCCGGGTTGCCGCCAATGGCATACATGCGGCGACCGTGGGTGGTCAGCGACAAGCCCAACTGCGCGACGACCGTCACCACCAGCATAATGACCACAATGGTTGGCACCTGGCCGAGCAGGCCAAACGCCGCCGGAATGGTGCCTTCCGCCATATCCCCGCTCGGCAACACCATATTTTCGGTAATCGAGCCGCCATAGCTGTAGGTCATTGCCACGCCCTGAATCACAAACAGGCTGCCGAGCGTTGCCAGCATGTCCGGGATGCGCAGCACCACAATCAAAAAGGCGTTGAACAACCCCACCAGCGTACAGAGCGCCAGCGTGATAACGATCGCTTCGGTGGTGCCAACGCCGTGCCAGACAAACAGCGAAATCACCAGCGCGTTAGCCAGTGAAGCGGTCGAGCCGACCGACAGATCAAACCCGCCGATGGTCAACGAAATAGAGACGCCTACCGCAATCACCGTGACGATAGCGATCGAGCGCAAAATGTTGATGATGTTGAATGGATCGAGGAAGTTGTCCGACGCCACGCCAAAAATGGCGACAAGCGCGACCACGGTAAGCAACATGCCCCATTTATAGAGAAAATCAAAAAACTGCTGGCGGGGCGTTACCGCCGCATTGACTGAAAGGGCCTTACTCACGGCGCCGTTCCTCCGGTGGAATAATAAAGAAGCGTCTCTTCGCGGGCATCCTCGCCCTGCACTTCTGCCACAATGCGCCCATCCCACAGCACACAAATCCGATCACACAAACCCACCAGTTCGGCGAATTCGCCCGACGCGTAAATCACGCCTTTGCCTTCGCGTGCCAACCCGTCAATCAGTTGGAACAGGTCGGTTTTCGCTTTCACATCCACGCCTTTGGTCGGCTCATCAAAAATCACCACATTGGCGTTACCGCGCAGCCATTTGCCAATCGCCACTTTCTGCTGATTGCCGCCGGAAAGACGGCGCAGCGTCTGCCCCGGCCCGCTGGTACGCACGCCCACGCGGGCAATCACTTCCTGCGCCCAGCGCCAGGCCTGGCGGTGACCAAAAAATCCCCAGCGCGAGAAGCTGTTATCCGCGCTGATGGACAAATTCATGCTCACCGGCTCTTCAATAAAAATGCCCTCTTTGCGCCGCTCTTCCGGCACCAGCGCCAGCCCGCGCATCACCGAATCTGCCGGATCGCGCGGCCGCCACGGCTGGTTATTCAACTCGCCGCGGGTGATACGGCTTTTGTTCGCGCCGAACAACGCCTTGCACAGCTCGGTTTTTCCGGCACCCGCCAGCCCGGCAATGCCAAGGATCTCCCCTTTGCGCAGGCGCAACGAGATATCTTTCAACAACCCTTCGTCATGCAAGCCGTCAATGCTTAACAGCACTTCTTCGCTGTACGGCGGGCGCGCAGGCGGGTAGATGTCACTCAGTTCGTGCCCGAGCATCTTCTCGACGATCTCTTCGCCGCTCAGCTCACGCATCGGGCCGGATTCAATCAATTTGCCGTCGCGCAGCACCGTTAAAGTGTCGCAAATCGCTTTCAGTTCGTGGATGCGGTGCGAGATAAACACCACACCGATACCTTGCTGTTGCAGGCGTTTGACCACGGTGAACAAGCGCTCACTTTCATGCTGGTCGAGCGGCGCGGTGGGTTCATCAAGAATTAAAAAACGGCAGTGGTGCGAGAGCGCACGCGCCAGCAGGATCTGCTGCTTCTCTGCCAGCGTGCAGCTATCAATTGAGCGTTTCACATCAAGCTCAACGTCCAGTTGCGCCAGCGCCTCGCGCGCACGGTGGCGAATCTCGCCCCAACGATAGTGGTGCCCGGCGTCCGCCAGCTTATCGAGCATGATGTTCTCGGCAATGCTTAAGCCGGGGATCAGCGCCACATCCACTTCCTGCTGCACCAGATGAATACCGAACTGTTTGGCATCGCGCGGGGTGCGAATCGACACCGCCTGGTTGTTGATGGCGATTTCCCCTTCGTAATGGTCATATGTGCCGCACAGCACCGCCATCAGCGTCGATTTCCCCGCGCCGTTCGCGCCGGTTAAGGCATGCACCGAACCGCCGCGCAGGGTGAAATCCACCTGCGACAGCGCCTTAAAGCCGCCAAAGGCCAGACTAATGCCGCGCATTTCGAGGTGGTTGCTGCTCATACCCACGGTGTTCCTGCAATTAATAGGTTGATTTAACGAATTTTTCACAGCCTCGCTTGACTGGCAACGACAGAAAATGCATAAGATAAAGCTAAATATTATTAGCCATCCGGATGTCCAGACATAACATCGGGTTAGCGATCACGTACAAGGACACACCCTATGAGCAGCACTGATATCCGCGTCGTCCCCGGCCCGGCCAACTACTTTTCCCACGCCGGGAGCCTCGCGCGGCTGCACGATTTCTTCAGCGAAGAACAACTGGCGCGCGCGATATGGATCTATGGCGAGCGCGCCATTGCCGGGGCAAAAGCGTTTCTGCCGCAAGGGTTTAACGCGCCCGGCGCGAAACACATTTTGTTTAAAGGCCACTGTAGCGAACACGACGTCAATGAACTGGCGCAGCAGGCGGGCGATGACCGCGCAGTGGTGATTGGCGTTGGCGGCGGTGCGCTACTGGATACCGCTAAAGCGGTGGCGCGCCGTCTCGGTTTGCCAGTGGTTGCCATTCCGACCATCGCCGCCACCTGCGCGGCGTGGACGCCGCTATCGGTCTGGTATAACGATGCCGGTCAGGCGCTGCACTTTGAAATTTTCGACGACGCCAATTTTCTGGTGCTGGTGGAACCGCAAATCATCCTCAATGCACCTGCGGAATACTTGCTGGCAGGCATCGGCGATACGCTGGCGAAATGGTATGAGGCGGTGGTATTAGCGCCGCAGCCGGAAACGCTGCCGCTCACAGTGCGGCTGGGCATTAACGGCGCGCTGGCAATCCGCAATGTGTTGCTGGACAGCAGTGAACAAGCACTAGCCGACCAGCAGCGCGGCGAAGATACGCAGGTATTTCGTGATGTGGTGGATGCGATTATCGCTGGGGGCGGGATGGTTGGCGGTCTGGGCGAGCGCTACACCCGCCTCGCCGCCGCACATGCGGTACACAACGGTTTAACGGTGTTACCGCAAACGGAGAAGTTTCTGCACGGTACCAAAGTGGCGTATGGCATTCTGGTGCAAAGCGCCCTGCTCGGCCAGGACGATGTGCTGGCACAGTTGATTAACGCCTATCAGCGCTTCAACCTGCCCACTACGCTTGCGGAGCTGGAGGTGGATATCAACAACCGCGCAGAGCTGGACAAAGTGATTGCTCACACTTTGCGCCCGGTGGAGTCGATTCACTACCTGCCGGTGGAACTCTCCGCCGATACGCTGCGCGCGGCGTTTGAAAAAGTGGAAGCGCTGTCGCGCTGATTGTTGACGCGTTCTGTTTTATGCCGCCATCAGGCCACACCTGGCTGGCGGCATTTTCTTTTACGCCCTGACAAGCTTGCCACGAATCGGGCTTTCCCTCGCGACAAAGTCATCTGCATTGCTGCGTAGCAGCGGCGTGCGGCCACGGATGTTATCGGCAATCTTCTTGCCAATCATAATGGTGGTAGCGTTGAGATGATTTACGCGCAGACCGACACCCGTATCATTATTCTGCGTGTCTGGCACACCACAGAAGATCGATAAACCCATCCCCGAAAGCTCTGTTTCGGGATTATGCAGGCCACAACCCCATCGCCATACGCGCAATGCCGAGCAGCGTTTCCCGGCTTGCGCCGTCGCGCGCCTGAATCGACATCCCCTGCTGAATGCTGACATACAACCGGGTCAGTGCGTCGATATCGGTGGTTTCAGGCAACTCGCCGCGTTGCTGCGCCTCGCTAAGACGGGCTTTTAGCTGCGCAACGCCGCCATTACGCAACTGGCGAACCCGTTCGCCCAGCCGTTCATGGCCTTCGCTGGCCACCGCTGACAGTGTCACCATGCAGCCGTGCGGCAAATCACAGCGGGTTAAAACTTCTGCCGAACGCTCCAGCCACTGCGCAATGGCTTTCTTCGGTGATGGCTCGCTTGCCATATCACCCCAGATTGACGGCGCAACGCACTGTTCGTAATGCTGCAACACCTCATCGTAAAGATCTTCTTTGCTGCCGAACGCCGCGTATAAGCTCGGCGATTTAATGCCCATCGCCTCATACAGATCGTTCATGGATGTCGCGGTGTACCCCTTCTGCCAGAAGAGTTTCATCGCTTTATTCAACGCATCGGTACGGTCAAATTCCCGTGGTCTTCCCCGGCTCACTTTCGCCTCCTCGCATTTTGTGCTGATCGGTATATTAATAATATTGACGAATGTATGGAAGCCTGTTTATTTTAATTATGTATCAATCGACACATAATTCAGGAGCCACCATGTCACATTCACTTGCAGGAAAACGCGCGCTGGTTACCGGTGCGAGCCGGGGTCTGGGAAAAGCCATCGCTTTAACGCTGGCGCGGGAAGGTGCGGATGTCGCCATCACCTGGGAAAAATCCGCCGATAAAGCACAAGCTGTTGTGGACGCGATCCGCGCGCTGGGGCGTAACGCCGTGGCAATACAGGCCAACAGCGCCGAGCCACAAGCTGCCCGCGCCGCCGTTGATCAAACCGTGCAGCAACTCGGCGGGCTGGATATTCTGGTTAACAACGCCGGGATCGCGCGCGGCGGCCAGTTAGAAGCGATGTCGCAGGAAGATATCGATGCGATGATCGACGTGAATATTCGCGGCGTGGTCTATTCAACGCAAGCAGCGATCGCGCATCTGCCCAACGGCGGGCGCATTATCAATATCGGCAGTTGCCTCTCCGATCGCGTACCGTTTAAAGATATCGCCATTTATTCAATGACCAAATCCGCACTGAACTCGTTAACACGCGGGCTGGCGCGAGATTTGGGTCCACGCGGCATTACCGTGAATATGGTCAAACCCGGTTCAACAGACAGCGATATGAACCCGGCGGATGGCGAAGGCGCGGACGAGCAGCGTCGTATGATTGCGCTCGGGCATTACGGCGAAGCGCAGGATATTGCCGAAGCGGTCGCTTTCCTCGCAAGCCCGGCGGCGAAACAGATTACCGGTGCGGATATTGTTGTTGATGGTGGCACCAACGCCTGATGCTGGCGCAAAAGAAAAGCGGCGCTTACGCGCCGCTTTTTGAACAATAAGTGTGTTAACAGCAGCGTGCGCCGCCTTTCCCGCCGTAGCGCGCATCCTGGCGCTCACGGAAAAACTCTTCATAGGTCATCGGCGTCTGCTCCGGGTGCGTCATGCGCATATGTTCGACATAGTTGTCGTAATCCGGGACGCCAATCATCATTTTCGCCGCCTGGCCTAAATACTTCCCGGCTTTTGAAAGCGTATCGAACATAAACCCTCCGCGTTACGCGATTAATGCACACCTTTTGCCTGGCCGACAATCTGCTCAACGTCGCCCGGCATTTCCTGATACGGCGTCTCGTTTGCCGTCGGTTGATCGTCTTTCAGCGCCGCCAGCGCGGTTTTCAGCGAGTAGAACGCCAGTACCACCACCACGACCATAAAGAAGATGGTTAAACCGGCATCGAGGCGGTTGTTAAACACCAGTTGCGCCAGTTGAGACTGGGTATACTGCGCCGGAATATTGCCGCTGTCGATCATCGCCTGGAACTTATTGGCGATGGCCAGGAAGCCGACTTTCGCATCCGGGCTAAAGGCTTTTTGCCAGCCTGCGGTGAGCGTACAAACCAGCAGCCAGGCGGTCGGCAGCAGCGCCACCCACGCGTAACGCTGGCGTTTCATCTTGAACAGCACCACCGCACACAGCATCAGCGCCATGCCCGCCAGCATCTGGTTGGCAATGCCAAACAGTGGCCACAGGGTGTTAATGCCGCCGAGCGGATCGACCACGCCCTGGTGCAGGAAGTACCCCCACGCCAGTACGCATAAGCCGGTTGCCAGCAGGTTAGCAGGCAGCGATTCCGTGCGTTTGAGGTTCGGTGAAATGACACCGAGTAAATCCTGCAACATAAAGCGCGCCGCGCGTGTCCCGGCATCGACCGCCGTCAGAATAAACAGCGCCTCAAACAGAATGGCAAAGTGATACCAGAACGAGACATCCATCAGGCCGCCGAGCGCACCGTGCAGAATATAAGCCATGCCCACTGCCAGTGTCGGCGCACCGCCCGCGCGTGAAATGATCGACTGCTCGCCCACTTCGCTGGCGATCTGCCTGAGCGCATCCGGGGTGATACTAAAGCCCCAGCCGCTCACCACCTGCGCCGCCGACGCCACCACATCGGTGGTGCCAGCAGGTGCTAATACCGCCATCGGGCTGTTCATCGCGAAGTAGACGCCCGGATCGATAATGCACGCCGACACCAGCGCCATGATCGCCACGAATGACTCCATCAGCATGCCGCCGTAACCGATAAAGCAAGCCTGCCCTTCACTGGCGAGCATCTTCGGCGTGGTACCGGAGGAGATCAGCGCATGGAAGCCGGAAACCGCGCCACAGGCGATGGTAATAAACAGGAACGGGAACAAGTTACCCGTCCACACCGGGCCTGTCCCATCGACAAACTTGGTCAGCGCAGGCATGGTCAGCGTCGGGCGCATGATCAGAATGCCGATCGCAAGGCCGATAATGGTGCCGATTTTCAGGAAAGTAGAGAGATAATCACGCGGTGCCAGCAGCAGCCACACCGGCAGCACCGAGGCGACAAAACCGTAGCCCACCAGCATCCACGTCAACTGCACGCCGGTGAAATCAAAGTACGGTGCAATCGCCGGGTTTGCTGCCACCCAGCCGCCAGAAATAATGGCGAACACCAGCAGTACCAGGCCAATCACCGACACTTCGCCAATCCGCCCGGGGCGCAGATAACGAATGTAGATACCCATAAAAATCGCCAGCGGAATGGTAAAGGCGACGGTGTAAGTTCCCCACGGGCTGTGGGTCAGCGCTTTGACGACAATCATCGCCAGCACCGCAAGAATAATCACCATGATCATAAAGGTCGCCACCAGCGCAATCACGCCAACGGTCGGCCCCATCTCCGCTTTCACCATTTCACCGAGCGAACGCCCGTCGCGGCGGGTGGAGATAAACAACACCATGAAATCCTGCACCGCACCGGCCAGTACCACGCCCGCGAGGATCCAGATCATGCCCGGCAAATACCCCATCTGCGCCGCCAGCACCGGCCCCACCAGCGGGCCTGCCCCGGCAATCGCCGCAAAATGGTGACCGAACAGCACTTTTTTGTCTGTCGGTACGTAGTCGAGGCCATCGTTGTAGCGCACCGCCGGAGTCATGCGCGTCGGATCAACCTGCAGCACATTTTTGGCGATATAGAGGCCGTAAAAACGGTAAGCGATAAGGTAGATACAGACCGCAGCAACCACTATCCACAGTGCGTTGATCTGTTCACCACGATTGAGCGCGATATAGCCGAGGGCAAATGCGCCAACTAACGACAGCACGCCCCAAATAAGGTATTTCCCTGAGTTGTTCATAGCGGGTATCCGTTGAGAGACAGAGAGATGTTACATTTTGTATCTATATCAACTCGCGGGTTTTAACAACTTTGAAACATGGGAAATTTGCCCTGCCACCAGGCATTTACCTGATTGTGTTAACGGGATCGCAAGAATGCGCCCTCCCCTGTCACGGAGAGGGCGAAATTACCCCAGCACCGCCGTGCTGAGACGACAGGTACAGCAGCGTCGCCCCTGTTCATCAAACACTACCACTTCCCAGCTTTGGTTCTGCCGACCAAGGTGCAGCGGCTGGCAAACGCCACGCACTTTACCCTGTGAAACCGGGCGGTGATGGGTGGCGTTTAATTCCGTGCCCACCACGCATTGCCCCTCGCGGGTCATCATGTAACCCGCCATTGATCCCAGCGTTTCCGCCAGCGCCGCCGACGCACCGCCGTGCAGCAGACCAAAAGGTTGATGTGTGCGGCCATCAACCGGCATTTCCGCTTCAAGGAAATCATCGCCGATGCGGGTATAAACCATGGATAGATGCGCCACCAGCGTGTTTTCACTGGTGGCGTTCAGTTCATCAAGCGTTAAATGACGTTTCCAGATCATCTACGCCCCCAGCGTCGAGCCGCCATCCACCACGATATCCTGCAAAGTGATATGGCTTGCCAGATCGGAAGCGAGGAACAAAATGGTGTTCGCCACTTCCTGCGGCCGGGCGATTTTCCCCAGCGGAATGCCGAGCTTGAACTGCTCGCCGAACCCGCGAATGCGCTGCTGTTCGGCGTCATCACTCAGCCACAGCAAACGCTGCATGTCGGTGTCGGTCGATCCCGGCGAGACGATATTGCAGCGCACACGGCTTGCCGCCAGCTCAAGACCGACGCTGAGCGCCAGGCTTTTCAGCGCCGCTTTCGATGCACCATATGCACTCATGCCGATGCGCGGCGTGTGCGCCGCGTCAGACGCCACGGTCACAATCGCCCCACTCTGCTGACGGCGAAATTGCGCCATCGTCTGCTGAAACAGGTTAAACGCGCCGCCAACGTTAACGGCGAAGGTGTTTTGCCAGGCTTGCGCTGTCAGTTCGTCGGTGGCAGCCATATGCAAAACGCCGGCGGCGTTCACCAGCACGTCCAGCCGCTCGCTTTGCATCAGCAAGCGCTGGCACACCGCCTGCACTTGCCCGGCGTCGGCAACGTCCAGCACTTCACAAGAGAAGGGGTAATCCGTGCCGCCAAAGGCCAGATCGAAACCAGTCACGTGTGCGCCCGCCTCGACAAAGGCTTTGGCGGTGGCATAACCGATGCCTTTACCGGCCCCGGTCACCCAGACAATGTTGCCGGTAAAATCCAGGCTGGCCATTATTTCACCTCGCGGGAAAGCAGCGCCCACCAGCCATCAATAGTGGGGTTTTTCGCCAGCATCACAAAGTCGATATCGCCATGTACTTTGCGCCAGCGCGCGGCAAGCGCCATCATGCGCACGGAATCGAGGCCGTAGTCGATGAGATTCTCGTCATCCAGCGGCTCGTCGGATTCATCCAGCAACGGCAGGATAAGCGCGCGTAATGCCGCTTTGCTGCCCGGCACTGGCAGCAATTCTTGCGTCATCACCACGCGACCAGAACGCCCGGCAACATATTTCAGCGACATCAAATGCTCTTCACGGCTGAAATCCGCCAGCGCGTCGGCGACCATAAACGGTTTGATATCGCGCATAAACGCATCGGTGGCGGTGGTCATACAACCAATGTGCGAATAGACGCCGGTGATCAGCAGTTGGTTACGACCGGTCTCTTTGAGCATCTGCTCCAGTGGCGAGCGGTGAAACGCGCTGTAGCGCCACTTCACCAGCACGGTGTCGGCGTCATCCGGTGCGAGTTGTGCAACAATTTTTTGCTGTTCCGGCGAGCGGGTTAAGCCCGGCCCCCACATGTCATTGAGCAGCGCACGGTCTTCATCGTTCTGCTCTTTCGGCTGCGCAGTGTAGTAAACCGGAATGTTGTTTTGCTTGCAGAAATCGCGCAGTGCGGCGATGTTCGCCACCACTTGCTGCATCATTGGGCAGTTTTCGCCCCAGAAGTTAACAAAGTAATCCTGCATATCGTGGATCAGTAGCGCCGCACGTTCCGGCTCAAACGGCCAGCTCACTTTGTTTTGCGGGATATCGGCCGCGCCTGGCAGCGTGTAGCCCTGTAATGTTGGAATCGCCATCTTCTCTCCTTTACGCTGTAGCGCGTTGCGCTAACCACTGGCGTAACTGTTTTTTATCAACCTTCCCCACCGGCGTCAGCGGCAGTGCGTCCAGGCACTCCACGCGATCCGGCAGTTTGAACTCGGCCACACCCTGCTCGCGCAGGAAGCGGCGGATTGCCACCGCGCGTACCGGCGCTTTCACGACCAGATAAGCGCAGCTTTTTTCGCCCAGCAGGCTGTCTTCCATGCTGACCAGCGCGGCGTGGATCACCGACTCATGGCGCAGCAGCAGGTTTTCGATCTCCTCGGCGGCAATCTTCTCGCCGCCGCGGTTGATCTGATCTTTTTCGCGCCCCTGCACGGTGATATAGCCCTGCTCGTCGATAGAAATCAGATCGCCGGAGCGGTAAAAACCGTTTTCGTCAAAGGCGCGGGCATTATGTTCCGGGCTGTTAAAGTAGCCGCGAAAGGTGTACGGACCGCGCGTCATCAGGCGGCCAACGTGGCCTGGCGGCAGCAGATTGCCGTTTTCATCCGCCACCCACACTTCATCATCCAGGCACATCGGGCGGCCTTGCGTGTTGATAATGCGTTCAAAGGGATCGTCCAGCCGGGTGTAATTCACCAGCCCTTCCGCCATGCCGAACACCTGCTGCAACTGGCAGCCGATCTCGGTTGGAATACGCGCCGCAAGCGTTGCCGATAAACGCGCACCGCCCACCTGCAAAAGTCGCAGCGAGGCGAGTTGCGCATTGCTGCCCCACTCGGCAATTGCCTGTAACCACAGGCTCACCGCCGGTGGCACCAGCGCGGTGACGTTAATCTGGTGTTTTTCTATCAGCGGGAAGCAGAGTGTGGCACTCGGATCGGCAGCCAGCACCACGCAGCCTTCAGCGTGGAATACGCCAAGCGCACCGGGTGAACTCAATGGGTAGTTGTGCGCCGCAGGCAGCGCGCAGAGATAACGGGTTTGCGCGCTAAATTCGCAGATCTCGTTACTGCGCACAATGCTGTAGTAGTAATCATTGTGCGTGCGCGGAATGAGCTTTGGCGTGCCGGTACTGCCGCCGGAAAGCTGGAAAAACGCCACTTCGTCGGCAGGCGTTGGCGAGGCAATAAAATTATCCGCCGGGCGCGCAATGGCATTTTCCAGTGCCAGCTCGCCGCTGTCGCCGCGCAACAGCGCCACGCGCACCGATGGGTGCTCCGCGAAAAACGTGGTGAGAAACGTGTCGTTCGCGAACAGGGCGTGCGCACGATCGGCAATCAGCAGCGCGGGTGCGATTTGAGAGGCATAAGCGTTCAGTTCACTGCGCTGATGGCTGAACAGCGCATTTACCGGCGCAACGCCAATTTTCAGCAACGCAAAGAAGGTGATATAGAACTCGCTCACGTTGCCCAGTTGCACCAGCGCCGTTTCTCCGCGCGTGATGCCCTGCGCCTGTAACGCCGAGGCCAGGTTATCAGCAGCGTCGTTGAGCTGGCGGTAACTGTAGCGCCGTTCACCGTCGATCACCGCCGTGGCGTCACTGCGCGCGTGGCGGGTGAGAATGTCGGTCAGCGGCAAATCCTGCCAGTAGCCCTTTTCACGGTAACGCCCTGCAAACTCGTGCGGCCAGCGGGTAAAAGGAATGGTCATGCTTGATCCTCAGTGCAAACCAAATGCGTTCAGCATGGTGCTTAGCTTGACGCCGGTTTCGCGCCACTCCGAAAGCGGCGAAGAGGCCGGAACAATCCCGGCACCGGCAAACAGACGAACGTGGTTATCGTGAAGCCGTGCGCAGCGAATAGTGACCACCCACTCGCCGTTTCCTTCCGCGTCGCACCAGCCAACGATGCCGCCAAACAGCTCGCGGTTGAACGGCTCCAGCTCGGCAATCACCTGTTTCGCCACCCGGTGTGGGAAGCCGCTCAACGCAGGGGTCGGGTGCAGCAGACAGGCCAGCGTCAGCGCGTTTTCACCGGCTAATGCGGTGCCTTCAATCGGCGTGGCCAGGTGCCACAAGGTGGGCGTAGTAACCAGTTGCGGCGAATCCGGCAGTGTCAGAGTTTGGCTGCGCGGTTGCAGTACGTTTTTCATCGCCTGCGTCACCAGTTCGTGTTCGTGCCGGTCTTTTTCCGACGCCAGCAGCTTGTTGCCGGCTTCGCGGTCAAGAATATCGTCCGGCTGGCGACGTGCGGAACCGGCCAACGGCAGCGAACTGAAGCGCTCCTGCTCTTTGCGCAGCAGCAGTTCCGGGCTTGCGCCCAGCAGTACAGCGCCATCCGGCAGCGGAACGTGGAAATTAAAACTGGCCGGGTTCTGGGCAATCAGACGCTCCAGCAACACCCCGCTGTCGATACGGCTGTCGGTAGTGATCTCAATCAGCCGTGAGAGCACCACTTTGTCGACTTCCGGCGTAGCAGTGCGGGCGGCAGCGTTCGCCACCATCTGCATAAACGTGTCTTGCGGCGGGATAGCCTGCTGCGCCGTGACATTCGGCATCGCGCCGCTGTTGAAATAGCAGGCGGACCGCTGTTTATCCGGACGGGAGAAAGTTTGCCAGGTGTGCGGGATAAACAGCGCAGACGGCTGCGTGGTATCGAAGGGGATCGCCCCCACCATCACCGGGCGGGCAATGCCCTGCGCTTTTGCATCGGCAAAGGCTTGCGCCAGCTTTTGCTGGAAAGCGCTATCGGGCGCATCGCCGCCAGCGGCAGGTTCGCAGAAACGCGCCACACACCCGGAGGTGGTGAAACTGCGGTACGGCGACATAAAGAAAAACTGATCCGCGGCCAGTGTCTTCGCAGACTGCCGGGTTTCCTCAGCCAGGGACGTATCCATATCATCCTCCAACAACGATAAATGAAATAATAATGATTATCATTTGTGTTTTGTGTCGGTAAGATAAAAAGTTATACCCTACTCTGTCAACAGCAGATTCTTCGCCCGCAGCGCTAATGCTTGCATCTGCTTCATTCACCGATGAAAATGAGAAGCATTAACCTCAACAAAAACAGGATACGTGTTGTGAAATTCTCTTTCTGGAGCCGTAAACCCTTAGCGTTTTTGAGTATTTTTGTTTTAGGACTAACCTCAGCCATCGCCGCCGACTGGCCTCGCCAGATAACCGACAGCCACGGAACACACTCGCTTGCCAGCAAACCGCTGCGCATTGTTTCTACCAGCGTAACGCTCACCGGTTCGCTGCTGGCGATTGACGCGCCGGTTATCGCCAGCGGCGCGACCACGCCGAATAACCGTTTCGCCGACGAACAGGGCTTTTTGCGCCAGTGGGGAGGCATTGCCAAACAGCGCAATGTCGCACGTCTTTATATCGGTGAACCCAACGCAGAGGCCGTTGCCGCACAGATGCCGGATTTAATCCTGATCAGCGCCACCGGCGGCGACTCGGCCCTGGCGCTGTACGATCAGCTCTCCACCATTGCCCCGACGTTTGTCATCAACTACGACGACAAAAGCTGGCAGGCGCTGTTAACGCAGCTTGGCGAAATCACCGGTCACGAGAAAGAGGCGGCGGCGCGTATTAGCCAGTTCAATCAACAGCTTGCTGACGTGAAAGTGCGTATGAAATTGCCGCCGCAGCCGATCTCCGCACTGGTTTATACCCCGGCGGCGCACGGTGCCAATTTGTGGACCGAAGAGTCCGCGCAGGGAAAATTGATGCAGCAACTGGGCTTCTCCCTCGCGCCGTTACCGGCGAATCTGCACACCAGCCAGAGCCAGGGTAAACGTCATGACATCGTCCAGTTGGGGGGTGAAAACCTGGCTGCCGGGCTGAATGGCGAAGCGCTGTTCCTGTTTGCCAGTGACCAGCAAGATGCGGATGCGCTCAGCCAGAACCCGTTACTGGCGCACCTGCCTGCGGTACAAAACCACCGCGTGTACGCGCTGGGCGCGGAAACATTCCGCCTTGATTACTACAGCGCTACCCGCGTGTTACAACGTTTGTCGGCTCTGTTTGGTTAATCAGGCGTCGGCGGCGGGCTGCACCTGACGAAAACGCCGCAGTTCGCCGAGTAACACCACCAGCAACACGCCCACTATCGCCAGTACAAAACCGCTGATGCTCGCCGACGAAACCGGTGTCATCATTGATGCCATCGTGCCAAGTAGCGCGGCACCAATGGCATCACCGGTAACGTTTTGTGCCGTCCATAAACCATTCATTCGCCCGAGCATCGCTTCCGGGGTTTGCGTTTGCAGCAGCGTGTATTGCAGCAGTGAACTCACTGCCGTTAGCCAGCCACACAGCGCCAGAAACAGCACGCCCAGCGCCCAAACGGGCATCAGGCTGAATAAACCGATGGCGATAAACGCGCCAACGGACGCGACCAGCATAATCACGCCAGGGCGCTCGCTGTGCGCCAGCTTGCCGCTGGTTAATGCGCCAATGGCCGCGCCGAGCGGCAGCGCGGCATACAGCAAGCCAATTTCTGCCGCCGACATATTCCAGCTTATCGCCAGTGCCGGGTAGAGCACGCGTACCGCGCTTGCCATCGTTAACAGCCCGCCAAGCAGCGCGATACCGCCAATCAACGGGTTATGCAGTAAAAATTGCAGGGCGGTAAGGAGCGATTTCAGCGGGTGCTCGCGCGGTTGTGGCGGTGGCGGTAATGCAGGCAGGCTCAGTAACGGCAACAGGGTGATAAACGTGCCCGCCGCCGCCAGCCCGTAGTTCCACGCCACGCCGCCGGTCGCCAGCAGCAAACCGCCGCACATTGGCGAAATAACGGAGCCCAGCCGCACCGTCAGCATGGTGATCGCGCCGGCATGCATCAGGTTTTCACGCCCGACCAACGCCGGTGTCGCGGCCAACAGCGCCGTCACGCCCAGCGCGCCGAAAAAGCCATCCCACAAACCGAGCAGATAAATCGCCAGCAGCGAAGGCTCCGGCAATAACGCATTCAGATACAGGCCGATAAAACCGACGCCGCAGGTGGAACGCGCCAGCAGAATCAGTTTCTTGCGTTCAAAACGATCCGCCAAAACCCCGCCAAACATCAAGCCGACGAACATGGCGCTGCCGGTCAGCGTGACAGCCAGACCAACTTGCCAACTGGAGTGGGTCATCGCCTGGATTTGCACCGGCACCGCCACGCCCAATAAACCCAGCGAGAGAATCGAGATAAAACGCGCCAGAAATACCGCGCGAAAAGCCGGATGCGTACGCAGCAGACTCAGGTTCAACAGCCAGGATTGTTGCTTCATTCCAATGCCTTAAATACACACTTTCTATGTCCATTCGCAGGCTGCGCATGGTAACATATCAAAACAAGATCGATAACGATAATTACTATCATTATCAAATTTGGGACGTTTTATGTCGTGTTCTGCTTTCCCGGCACGCCCCGTTGCCCTCGCCGGGTTATTGATATTGCTTATTGTCGCCGTTGCACTCAGCCTGTTTGTTGGCGCAAAACCGATGCCCGCCGCGGTCGTCATAGACGCACTGAGTGGTGCCTGCCAGAGCGCGGACTGCACCATCATCAAAGATGCCCGCTTGCCGCGTACGCTGGCAGGTTTACTCGCGGGCGGTGCGCTAGGTATTGCCGGTGCGTTAATGCAAACACTCACGCGAAATCCACTGGCCGATCCGGGCTTGCTCGGCGTTAACGCTGGTGCCAGTTTCGCCATTGTGCTCGGCGCAGCGCTGCTGGGCGCAGTCACGCCTGTTGAGCAACTGTTGTTGGCGTTTTGCGGCGCGCTGGCAGCGTCACTGCTGGTCGCCTTTACCGGCAGCCAGGGCGGCGGGCAGCTCAGCCCGGTTCGCCTGACGCTTGCGGGCGTGGCGCTGGCGGCGGTGCTGGAAGGGTTATCCAGCGGCATTTCGTTGCTCAACGCCGACGTTTATGACCAGTTACGCTTCTGGCAGGCGGGTTCGCTGGATATCCGCACCCTGCAAACGCTAAAGATTGTCCTGATCCCGGTGTTGCTGGCTGCGGGCATGGCGTTGATGCTGAGCCGCGCGCTTAACAGCCTGAGCCTCGGCAGCGACACCGCTACAGCACTCGGCAGCCGCGTGGCGCGTACGCAGTTGCTCGGTTTAGTGGTGATTACGGTGCTGTGCGGCAGCGCAACAGCGGTTGTCGGCGCGATTGCTTTTATCGGCCTGATGATGCCGCACATGGCACGCTGGCTGGTGGGCGCGGATCACCGCTGGTCGCTGCCGGTCACGTTGATTGCCACCCCTACCCTGCTGTTGTTTGCCGATATCATTGGCCGTCTGCTGGTTCCCGGTGAACTGCGGGTTTCCGTGGTCAGTGCCTTTATCGGTGCGCCGGTATTGATTGTGCTGGTGCGCCGCGCGCGCGGAGGCGGCTTATGATGGCTCCTTCCCGCCGTCTGCTCGGCAGTTGCTTGTTCATGGTTATCACCGCGTTGCTTTTAGCCACCTGGAGTCTACGCAGCGGCGCGGTGACGCTGGCGTTTTCGCAGGTCATTGACGCGCTCACCGGCGACGCGCCGCGCGCAATGCAACTGGTCGTAATGGAGTGGCGCTTGCCGCGCGTGCTGATGGCGCTGCTGGTAGGCGCAGCGCTTGGCGTGAGTGGCGCGATTTTCCAGTCGCTGATGCGCAATCCGCTCGGCAGCCCGGATGTGATGGGCTTTAACACCGGCGCGTGGAGCGGCGTGCTGGTGGCGATGGTGCTGTTTGGTCAGCATCTGGCCGCTATCGCGCTGGCGGCGATGGCGGGCGGTCTGCTGACCTCGCTGGTGGTCTGGCTGCTGGCCTGGCGCAACGGTATTGAGACGTTCCGCTTGATCATTGTCGGTATTGGCGTGCGCGCGATGCTGGTGGCATTTAATACCTGGCTGCTATTGCATGCCTCGCTGGAAACGGCGCTCTCCGCCGGGCTGTGGAACGCCGGGTCACTCAATGGCCTCACTTGGGTGAAAACCGTCCCTTCCGCACCGATCATGCTGGTGATGTTTCTTTTTGCCGCGCTGCTGGCACGCCGGATGCGGCTGCTGGAAATGGGCGATGACAGCGCCTGCGCGCTTGGCGTTAGCGTTGAGCGTTCACGTCTGATGCTGATGCTGGTGGCCGTCGCACTCACCGCCGCGGCAACGGCGTTGGCGGGGCCGATTTCGTTTATCGCGCTGGTCGCGCCACATATTGCCCGCCGGGTCAGTGCTACCGCACGCTGGGGGTTAACCCAGTCCGCGCTGTGCGGCGCGGTGTTGTTGCTGCTGGCGGATATGATTGCCCAGCGAGGTTTTACGCCTTACCAGTTGCCGGTCGGCGTGGTGACCGTCAGCCTCGGCGGTATTTACCTTATCGCCTTGTTAATTCAGGAGTCTCGCAAGAAATGACTGATTCATTTACCCGTTTGCGCGGCGAAGCGCTCACCCTTGGCTATGGCAAAAAAGTGGTTGCCGAACGCCTAAGCGTAGCGATTCCCGACGGCCATTTCACCGCCATTATCGGCCCTAACGGCTGCGGAAAATCCACGTTGCTGCGCACGCTAAGCCGCCTGATGATGCCCACGCACGGACATGTTTATCTTGATGGCGAGCAGATCCAGCGCTATGCCAGCAAAGAGGTGGCGCGCCGCATTGGGTTACTGGCGCAAAATGCCACCACGCCCGGCGATATCACCGTGCAGGAGTTGGTCGCGCGCGGGCGTTATCCACACCAGCCGCTGTTTACCCGCTGGCGCAAAGAGGATAACGACGCGGTACAACGGGCGATGCGAGCAACCGGGGTGGAAAGCCTTGCCACCCAGAGCGTCGATACGCTCTCCGGCGGGCAACGCCAGCGGGCATGGATTGCCATGGTGCTGGCGCAAGAGACGGCGATCATGCTGCTTGATGAGCCGACAACATGGCTGGATATCAGCTATCAGATCGACTTGCTGGAACTGTTAAGTGAGTTAAACCGCGAACAGGGCTATACGCTGGCGGCAGTGCTGCATGATTTGAATCAGGCTTGCCGCTACGCCACGCATCTGATTGCGCTGCGCGACGGTAAAATCGTGGCGCAGGGCGCGCCAAAAGAGATTGTGACCGCAGATCTGATTGAAGCGGTGTATGGCATGCGCTGCATGATCATCGACGATCCCATCGCCCATACCCCGCTGGTGGTGCCGCTCGGGCGTAGCGGCAGATAAATGTATTGCGGAGTGGTGTTTACCCGATATTTATTGTGGTGAGGTTTGTTCCGTTCACCCGCTATTTTCTGGCTTCAGCAGTTCCCCGCGCAAAACAGGATAAAGGGGCGCGCACGCCCCTTATAAACGCTGAGACACCTATTCCCCCAATACTTCCCTTAGCACCGGTCCAATGCGCTCAAACGCCTGCGGCGAGATAATCTCCACGTGAGCGCAATCCTGACGGTAAAACTCCAGTTCGCGAACCCACGGTGCCCAGGCGGTGTGCGGATCGGTGCCTGCGGGTAACGTGCGCCCGGCAACAAACAGCGTGGCTTTACCGTCAAACGGCAGACTGTGGGCGGTGGTCAGCAAGCGAACCGCATCGGCATAATTGCCCTCAATAACCGAGAACAACTCACCGGAGGCTTGCCCCTGCTGCGCGGCAAGAAACGCCTGCCGCTCACGTTCGATCTCTGCCAGCACCGCCGGATCCAGCCCGTTAGCCTCTTTCTCTGCCCAGTTTTGCGTTTCCGGCGGCCAGGTATCGAGCAGCCCAAGGAATGCCACGGCCTCGCCCCGCTGCCGCAGACGCGCGGCAATGCCTTGCGCCAGCGTTCCGCCGAGCGAATATCCCAACAGGTAATACGGCCCGTGCGGTTGCTGCGCAAGCAGCGTCGCCAGGTGTTGTTCGCAGGCCTCGTCTAACGTCGCAGCCTGTTGCAACGGGCCATCCGGTCGCGGCGACTGAATGCCGGTGATCGACCAGCGCGGGGCGAGATAACGTGCCAGCACGCTAAACTGCCAGGCGAAACCGGACGCCGGATGGAAGCAAAACAGCGTTGGTCCGTCACTCGCACGCAAGGGCAGCAGGGTTTCCAGCCCAAGCCGCCCGGCCTGCTCCGCCGAAAGCGTTTGTTCGAGCATCGAGGCGAGTTTTTCTACCGTGGAAGCCACCATGATCTGCCCGGGTGTAACCTGCCGTTCGCACTCGCGGCTCAGTTGCGCCGCCAGTCGCATTGCCAGCAACGAATGCCCGCCGAGCGCGAAGAAATCCGCCTGTGCGTCGTTCACTTCACACCCGAGCAAACCGGCAAATGCCTGTGCCACTATCGTTTCCAAACCCGCATTGAGCGGACGACCGCCCTGCTGCACCGCCAGTTCCGGCAGCGGCAGCGCTTTTCTGTCGAGCTTACCGTTGGCGCTCAGTGGCAGCACGTCCAGTTGCACCAGCAACACCGGCACCATATGCGGCGGCAGTTGCTCACGCAATTGCGCCAGCAGCGTCGCCGCATCCAGCGTCTGCCCGGAGGCAGAAACCACATAACCAACTAACTGGCGCGCATCGCCGCCGCTGGCAGCAGCCTGATTAAGGACACACGCATGCGCCACCGCTTGAGCCACATCCGGTAACGCCAGCATGGCACGGTCAATTTCACCTAACTCGATGCGCTGGCCGCGAATTTTCAACTGGTCGTCGCTGCGCCCGAGGTATTCGACCGCGCCGTTTTCCAGCCAACGCGCGACATCGCCGGTGCGATACATGCGCTCACCGGCGGCAAACGGATCGGCGATAAAGCGGCTGGCGGTGAGATCCGGGCGACCAAAATAACCCTGCGCCAGTTGAATACCGGTGAGATAGAGATCGCCCGCCACACCCGGCGGCACCGGGCGCATCATCGCGTCAAGAATACGCAGCCCGGTGTTCCATACCGGGAAACCAATCGGCACACTGTTGCCGCGCACACCCGCCAGCGCCTCGCCATACGCCGGATACCAGCTTACGTCGACAGCCGCTTCCGTCGGGCCGTATAAATTATGCAGCGGCGCGCCGGTCAGTTGCTGCCATTCGCGACACAGATTGGCAGGCAGCGCTTCACCACTACAGAACACCTGTTTTAGCGTGTGGCAACTGCGCTGCGCGCTTTCCGGCGTGAGCGAGGCGACAAACGCGGCCAACATCGACGGCACAAAGTGCGTGGTGGTCACGCCGTAATGGGTAAAGAACTCCTGCAATGCGTGCGGATCGCGGTGTGCGTCCGGTTCTGCCATCACCAGCCTTGCGCCCGCGATAAATGGCCACCAGAACTCCCACACCGACACGTCAAAGCTGCACGGCGTTTTCTGCGCCACTACATCTTGCGCGGTGAGCGGGTAGCTCTCTTGCATCCACAGCAGGCGGTTGACGATGGCGGTTTGCCCGACCATCACCCCTTTTGGCCGCCCGGTAGAACCAGAGGTGAAAATGATGTACGCGGTATGCTCCGGGCGCGCCAGATTGAGTGCTTCACTGCCGTGCGTTTCCAGCGGGGCTTCATAGCAGAAATGGCGAAGACCCGGCATATCGCTAAAGCGCGCCAGTTGGTTCTGCGCAGTAATGATCAGACGCGGTTTGGCATCTTCCAGCATCATTTTCAGCCGCTCATCCGGGTAACCGGTGTCCAGCGGCAGCCAGGCGGCGCCCGCTTCGACAATGCCGTGCAGCGCCAGCGTCAGGAACACCGAGCGCGGCAACGCGACCGCGACGCTGTCGCCAGGCTGTACGCCAAGCTGGCGGAGCTGTTGCGCCAGTGCCACAACCTGCTCGCGCATTTCGCGGTAGCTAAATTGCCACTGCACATCCGCCAGTGCGGGCGCGTCCGGCGTTTTTTCTGCCTGCGCGGCAACCAGTGCGCTTAAGGTGGTGGTCGGCAACATCATGCCGGTATCATTAATTTCTGCCAGCCGCTGTGCTTCTGGTGATAACAGCAGCTCAGCATCGCCACAGCGCAACTGCGGGTTTTCAGCAAACTGCTTGAGCAGATGCGCCAGGCGCTCGACGTGCGTGGTTAAGGTGGATTGATCATAACGGCTTCGGTTCGCCAACACTTCCAGCGACAGCCCGCCCTCTTCGTGCGGGAACAGAGCGATTTCCAGATCGTTGACCGGCCCGGTCGTCAGCGTGTGCGTGGTGCCTTTAATGCCGTCAACATCCAGCAGATAATCAAACATTTTGACGTTAAACACCGGGCCGAACAGCGGTTCGTCACCTGCCGCACACCCGGCGTCGCGCACAATTTGTTCGGCATCATAACGCTGGTGACGACGCATCGCTTTCAGGCTGCCTGCAAGCGTCGTCGCCAGCCCGGAGAGCGTTTGTGTGCCATCCAGATGAATACCCAGCGGCAACACGTTCAGCACCGGCCCGGAGGCAGTTAATGCCGCCGAACCCATGCGGCGCATAAAGATAAACCCGGCGGCATACTCGGTGCGCCCGCACAGCCGGCCAAGCCACAGTGCCGCCAGCGCCAGCGCCAGATCGGCGGGCGCATGGTGACTAAAAGCCTGCGTTACGCGGCGGAATGCGTCAGTATCCATCGCCGCGTTGAGGCGTAAAATGTCGGTCGTTGCCGCGCGACCCGGCAACGGCGTGTCGGAAAGGGAGACCGGAGAAGGCAATGCGCTACGCTGTTGTGCCCAGAAGGCGCGGTCACGCGGCCAGGCGTCGCTTTCGCGGTAGCGCTGATACTCTTCTACCACCTCGGCAAATGGGGTAAACGGCGATGCCGGTGTTGCTTCACTGCGCCGCCACGCGCTGTAAATGGCGGCAATCTGGCGGGTAATAGCCGGGAAACTGAAACCATCAACCAGTAAATGGTGATAACGCTGATACCAGTACCAATGTTGTTCTCCCACGCGTAACAACAGGTGGCAAACCAGCGGCTTGCCACTCTCCACGCGCAAGTTTTGCGCCAGGTCAGCCTGCATCGCCTGCAACGCGGCAGCGCGTGGGGAGCGGTTGTCACGCAGATCGACGACCTCCGACAGGGCAAAAACATGTGCCTCGTCGACCCACTGCCACACTTCGCCGTTCTCTTCCTCAAAGCGCATACGCAGCGTATCGGCCTGCGACAAACCGCTGACAATCGCCTGCGCCAGCAGCGCGGCGTCAATATCGCCTTTCAGTTCAACATAGTGCGCCACGCTCCAGGCGTTGGGCAGGGTTGAGAGTTTTTCCGCCATCCAGATCCCCGGCTGTGCGGCGACCAGCGGTAAACGTTGGGTCATTTTCCGCTCCTCATTGCGCATAATGCGCCGGGGTTAAGGTTTGCCAGTTTGCCGCCAGCCAGGCGTTATAGTCGTCCTGCGGTTGCGGCTCGCACAACACGTTCCAGCCAGCGGGAAGCGCGCACTGCGCGGGCCACAGGCTGAACTGCCGCTGGGTATTTTGCAGAATATAAAATTGCCCTTGCGGGTTATCGAAGGGGTTGGTGAATTCCATAGCAAACTCCTGTCGTAGAAAGGCGCGATTAACGGGCGCGGGTAAGCGGCTGCCAGAGGGTGATAAGCCCGGAGGTCAGCCCGCCGCGCCAGCAAAGCGCATCGTGTCCGCCGTCAACCTGGCGCCAGAAAACCGGCTGCTGTGTACGTTGTAACAGGGGAAAAAGCGCCTCGTTGGCGCGAAAAATTAGCGGTTCGCGCACCCCGGCCTCCAGCACAATGCGCAGGCCCTGCGGATTCAACTCACCGTTTTTAAGTTTTTCGATAATGATGCCGTCACCCTCACCGCCGCGATGTGGCCACCAGAATGAGCCGGACTGGCTCAACACGCAGCCAAAACGCTGTGGCCAGTGAAGTGCGGCATAAAGCGACGACAGGCCACCAAAACTCTGCCCGGCCACCACCGTGCGATCCGCGTTGTCGCTGAACGGCGCAATGGCGCGTACCTGTGGCAATAACTCTTCTTGCACGGCGAGCCAGAAATCGGCATTGCACGGCAGCTCCTGGCTGCGGTGGGTGTTATCAATCACGTCGATAAGCACGTAAACCGCGTCCGGCAGTTGCCCGGCGTTGGTCAATGCCGCCAGCGCGGGCCATACCGGCATGCTTTGCGCCCAAAATTGCCCGTCGAGCAGGATCGCCAGCGGGCGTTCACAGCTATTGCTTTTGCCGGTGGTATAAACCCAGACGCGGCGCGTGTTGTTCAGGCGCGCGCTGTGCCATTGCAGGCGCTGCGGGGCGTTGAACGGTGTATCCGTTTCGCGCCAACCCGGCTGCAACGGCGCATCGGGCATTTCCAGCGCCGAAACAGGATGGCCGCGCCCGCCGCGCCAGTTTTGTGGATTGAGCGGGTCGGCAATCGCATGCGCCAGTAATTTGCGCCAGCCTTCGCGCAGTGCAGCTCTGCCCGGCGGCGTAGTTGTAAAGACTTCAGCGGCGAAATCGTCGCTGTTTTGCGAAGGGATGAAGCAGTAACTGCCGCGCCAGCTAGCGGCAAGCGTGGTTTTCCAGCACCAGACATCGGTTCCGGCAATGCGCGTCAGCGATTGCGGCGTCGATTTTTGATGGTGATCGGTCACGCCGGTAATGTAGATCCACACCCGGCGCACGCGCGAAGTCGCTTCTGTTCCGGCAGGATCGCGCCACCAGAATGTGACCTCATAATTCCCCTGCGCGTGTTTGACCCATTCGGGTCCCTGTTTTGACTCCCACCAGGCATCACTTCCCGTTGTTGACGTCACGGCTTTAACCTCAAATATGCTGTGGAAATTTTTGCTTGCAGATCAAAATATATCGATAATATTATTGATAACTATTTTCATTTGCAATAGCGTATTGACGCGCTGTGGGAAGCGCGTCTTTCACTTAAAAATGGCCGCCGTGGGCGAATTTTCTCAGGACTGAGCGCCTCGCTACGTGTTGGCTTCATCATGCCGCCTCCTCTCCCCCTGGGAAAGGACTTGCCGGGGATGCGGCGACGAAATGCAGGTAAAAAATGAATAACAAAATCAAAACCCTGGCCATTATGGTCAATCTGGGGATCTACGGTGTTGCTGTGCCAGCGTTCGCGGCAGAAACCCGCGCTGCTTCCAGCGAAGAGACGATTGTCGTCACGGCTGAGCAGCAAAATTTGCAGGCGCCGGGCGTTTCAACTATCACGGCTGACGAAATTCGTAAGAACCCGCCTTCCCGTGATGTCTCTGAAATTATCCGTACCATGCCGGGCGTGAACTTAACCGGTAACGCCACCAGCGGTCAGCGCGGGAACAACCGCCAGATCGACATTCGCGGTATGGGCCCGGAAAACACCCTGATTCTGGTGGATGGCAAACCGGTCACCAGCCGCAACTCAGTGCGCCTTGGCTGGCGCGGCGAGCGCGACAGCCGTGGTGATACCAACTGGGTGCCACCGGAAATGATCGAGCGCATTGAAGTGATTCGCGGCCCGGCGGCGGCGCGTTACGGTAACGGCGCAGCGGGCGGTGTGGTGAATATCATCACCAAAAAAGATAATACTGACGAATGGCACGGTTCGTGGAACACCTATTTCAACGCGCCGGAACACAAAGATGAAGGTTCAACCAAGCGCACCAACTTCAGCCTGAGCGGCCCGCTCGGCGGCGATGTTAGCTTCCGCCTGTACGGCAACCTTGCCAAAACTCAGGCCGACGCGCAGGACATCAACAAAGATCACCAGTCCGAACGCACCGGCACCTACGCCAACACTGTTGTCGCCGGGCGTGAAGGTTCGATCAACAAAGACATTACCGGCGTCGTGCGCTGGGATTTTGCCCCGATGCAGGCGCTGGAGTTCCAGGCCGGTTACAGCCGCCAGGGCAACCTCTACGCGGGCGATACGCAGAACACCAACAACGACAGCACCACCAATAACTATGTCAATGATAACTATGGCAAAGAGACCAACCGTCTTTATCGCCAGAACTACTCAGCGACCTGGACCGGCGGTTGGGATAATGGCGTCACCACCAATAACTGGGTGCGTTATGAACACACCCGTAACTCGCGCATTCCTGAAGGTCTGGCGGGCGGCACGGAAGGCCTGTTTAACGCGCAAAAATTCTCCGACATTGACTACAGCGATCTGCTGCTGCACAGCGAAGCGAGCATGCCGTTTGAGTTGCTGTTCAAGCAGAACCTGACGCTCGGCGCTGAGTGGGATCACCAGAGCATGAAAGATTCCACCTCGAATACGCAGACCTTTATGGGCGGCAATATTCCGGGTTACAGCAGCACCGGCCGTAGCCCTTATTCCGATGCGGATATCTTCTCGGTGTTTGCCGAAGACAACATTGAGCTGACCGACAGCACCATGCTCACCCCGGCACTGCGCTTTGACCACCACACAATCGTCGGGAATAACTGGAGCCCGTCACTGAACTTGTCTCAGGGCTTAGGCGACGACTTCACGCTGAAAATGGGGATCGCCCGCGCTTACAAAGCACCGAGCCTGTACCAGACCAACCCGAACTACATTCTCTACAGCCGTGGCCAGGGTTGCTACGCGGTTACCGTGGATGCGAACGGCAGAGATATCGGTTGTTATCTGCAAGGTAATGATGACCTGAAAGCGGAAACCAGCATCAACAAAGAGATTGGTCTGGAGTTCAAACACGACGGCTGGCTGGCAGGGGTTACCTGGTTCCGTAACGACTACCGCAACAAGATTGAATCTGGCTACTCGCCTGTTGGGCAAACCTCCATTAAGAGCGGCAGCTCAAACCTGAATACCTATATCTACCAGTGGGATAACGTGCCTAAAGCCGTGGTGGAAGGTCTGGAAGGTGCGTTGAATGTGCCGGTAAGCGAGACAGTAAACTGGACCAACAATGTCACCTACATGCTGCAAAGCAAAAACAAAACCACCGGCGAACGTCTGTCGATCATTCCTGAATACACCTGGAACTCCACGCTGAGCTGGCAGGTCACCCAGGATGTTTCGCTGCAATCCACCTTTACCTGGTACGGTAAACAGCAGCCGAAAAAATATGACTACAAAGGTAACCGCGTGACCGGTTCCGCCACCAACGAAGTGAGCCCGTACAGCATCGTTGGCCTGAGCGGCACCTGGGACGTGACCAAAAACGTCAGCCTGACGGGCGGTGTCAGCAACGTGTTTGACAAACGTCACTGGCGTGAAGGTAACGCTCAGTCAACCGGCGGCGGCGCAAACTGGATGTACGGCGCAGGTGCTGCAACGTATAACGAGTCAGGCCGCACCTGGTATATGGGCGTGAATACCCGCTTCTAAGTACGACCAACCCTCTCCTACGACGGAAGATCCCCCTCTTCCTGACGGGGAGAGGGTTCTTCCACATCCCTTTTCCCCTCGCGGAATAACCGGCAGAAGCGCAGATGTCGACAGTCCATTTAGTGCGCGGATCGTGATCCTTTTCTCCTTTTAAGAAATTAGCTGCGCAAAGCGTAGACAGTTCGCCGTCGCCGAATTATCGTTACATTGAATAATAAATCATTATTGAATATATATTCAATGTGGAGAAAAAGATGAACAAAACCCTACTGAAATCTGCTGTACTGGCTTCGATGATCGCCGCTTCCGGCTCGCTTTTCGCCGCAGATAAAGGCCTGATCGCGATTATTACTCCTTCACACGATAACCCATTCTTTAAAGCAGAAGCCGATGGCGCAGCCGCTAAAGCCAAAGAATTGGGCTACACCACGCTTGTCGCTTCACATGACGATGACGTGAACAAACAAAACCAGCTGATTGAAACGGCGATTGCCCGTAAAGCGAAAGTGATCATTTTGGATAACGCCGGCGCAGACGCCACCGTTGGCCCGCTGGAAAAAGCCAAGGCCGCAGGCGTACCGGCTTTTCTGATAGACCGGGAAATTAACAAAACCGGCATCGCCGTAGCGCAGATCGTCTCCAACAACTACCAGGGCGCACAGCTCGGCGCAGAGAAATTCGCCAAGTTGCTTAACGGCAAAGGCAAATACGTGGAGTTACTTGGCCGCCAGTCCGACACCAACGCCAGCGTGCGCTCGCAGGGCTACCACGATGTACTGGACGACTACCCGGACATGAAGATGGTGGCACAGCAGACCGCCAACTGGAGCCAGACCGAAGCCTTCACGCGTATGGAGGCCATTTTGCAAACCAACCCGGACATTGTTGGCGTGATCTCCGGTAACGACACCATGGCACTCGGCGCGGAAGCCGCGCTGAAAGCCGCCGGGAAAACCAACGTTATCGTGGTCGGCTTTGACGGGAGCGATTACGTGCGCGACTCGATCATCAACAAAGGCAATATCAAAGCCACGGTGCTGCAACCGGGCTGGCAACAGGCGCAGATGGCCGTGGAACAGGCGGATCACTTCCTGCAAACCGGCAAAGCGCAAAAGGATGAAAAACAGCTGATGGATTGCGTGCTGATCGATGACGGCAATGCCAGCAAACTGAAAATGTTCAACCTCAGCAAGTAGCGCGGAGGCGATATGTCGTTAACACAATGGGGCGCGTTACTAACAGGGTGCGCCGCCCTGTTGCTCACGGCCTGCACCGTGGTGGATCTGGATGAAAACGGTAAGCCGATGCTGCCTGCCGACCCGAACGCGAAAGCCAGCTTCGACAACCAGACGCCACAGCAGATCGCGCAACAAACCTGGCAGGCGCGCGTGATTGATGCCGCCCACCAACATGCGCTGGACAGCACCGCACTCGTCGCGCAGATGAAAACCCCTGCTACCCCACCGCAAAGCGTTTTTGTCCGACTAACAAGCCAGGTCGAGCGGATCGATTCCCGCAACGAACGGGAGCAACAACTGGTGGTGAGCGTAAACGGACAGTTGCTGGAGATTCAGACCGGTCCGGTGGTGCGCGGCAATGCGATTCGTGACGCAACCGGGTTTAAATTTGAGGACTTCACCAACCAGGTGCAGTTTGCGCAGCTCTCCCGCGCTTACAACCGCGAAGCGGTAAAACATCTGCCGAAAATCGACGCCAGCTGGGCCGGAAAACCGGTCACCGTGCTGATGGCGGTGACGCTAAACGGTGGCAAAGCAGAGGACGCCGTCGCCCTGGAGCTGAAACAGGAGGCACAATAATGAGTGACGCACCTGGGGATGAAATCATTCTGCGCACCAAAGGCGTCTCGATGCTGTTTCCTGGCACCGTGGCGCTGGACAGCGTGGACTACAACGTCTGGCGCGGCAAAGTGAATGTGATTATCGGTGAAAACGGTGCCGGGAAATCGACGCTGATGAAAATCCTCGCCGGGGTGCAGCAACCGAGCCTGGGCGATATCGAACTGAACGGCGAAAAAGTCCACCTCGCCGATACCCGCGCCGCCGCCGCGCACGGGATTGGCATGGTTCACCAGGAGCTGAATCTGTTCGAAAACCTCAATGTCGCTGAGAACATCTTTTTAGGCCGCGAGCTGCAAAAAGGGGTAACGCCAATTAACGAAGCCGAGCAGGAAAAGCGCACCGCCGAGCTGCTCAAACGCCTCGATCAGCCCATCTCGCCGCGCGAGCTGGTTGGCAACTTAAAAGTCGGCCAGCAACAACTGGTGGAGATTGCCAAAGCGCTGGCGGAGGACGCAGATATTTTGATCCTCGACGAACCGACTTCGGCGCTGAGTAAAACCGAAGTGGAAATCCTGTTTCGCGTTATTCGCGAACTCACCCGCCAGGGCGTGTCGATTATCTATATTTCGCACCGGCTGGAAGAGCTGATGGCGATTGGCGATGTCATTACTATCCTGCGCGATGGCAAATTCCAGGCCGAAGCGAAAGTGTCTGATATCGACGTGCCGTGGATTGTACGCGAAATGCTCGGCAGCGATCCGGTGAGCACCTTTCTCTCGCCGGGGCGCACCTTTGGCGCACCGGTGCTAGAAGCGGAACATATCACCTGCGTCAACGCCAGCGGCGTGGCGACGGTAAACGATGTCAGCTTCAAAGTGCATGCCGGGGAGATTGTCGGTATTTACGGTTTGATGGGCGCCGGGCGCACTGAGTTGTTCGGCTGCATGCTCGGTACGGAGCGCAATTACCTCGGCAAATTGTGGCTCGACAGCAAACCTGTGCCGCAACGGTTAACGCCCGCTGAGCGTATTCGCATGGGGATGAGCCTTGTCCCCGAAGATCGCAAACGCACCGGCATTTTCCCGATCTCGTCGGTGGCGACCAACCTGACGATCGCCAGCTTGTGGCGGCGGTTGCAGCGCGGTTTGACCATTGCCAGCAAACAGGAAGCGGAAGTCGTCGCCGCCACCATTGGCAATTTGTCGATCAAAGTCTCCTCGCCGGAGGTGGAAATTCAGGCACTGAGCGGCGGCAACCAGCAGAAAGTGGTGATTGGCCGTTCGCTGCTGACCAATCCGAAAGTGCTGTTCCTTGATGAGCCAACGCGCGGCATTGATGTTGGCGCAAAAGCGGATGTGTTCCGCATGATGGTGCAGCTTTCCGAACAAGGCATTGCGGTCGTTTTTTCCACGTCCGATCTGAAAGAAATCATGGCGGTGTCTGACCGCATTATGGTGATGTCCGGCGGCAAACTGACCGCCGATATTGCACGCGACCGTGCCGAGGAATCGGCGCTGGTAACAGCCAGTGCTCAGGGGTTCTGATATGAAAACAACACAATCTGTGGCGATGACGCCGCGCGCAGGCGCGTCGCTATCGCGTGAAAGTATTCTTCTGTTGCTGCTGAAGTTGCGTACCTTTATCGCGCTGTTCCTGATTGTCGGCTTCTTTACCGCCACCGTGCCGGGTTTTCTCTCCACCGGTAGCCTGCTGATTATGATTAAACATATTGCCATCAACGCTTTTCTGGCGCTCGGCATCACGTTTGTCATTATTACCGCCGGCATCGACTTGTCGATTGGCGCAACGCTCGGGCTGTGCGGCATGATTGCCGGCTGGATGATCACCAAAGGCATTGTGTTGCCGATGTTGGGCATCGCCATTTTCCCCAGCGTTTGGGTGATTGTGCCGCTGGTGCTGTTGATTGGCGGGCTAATCGGCGCGGTGAATGGCTGGATCATCACCCGGTATAATGTCGCGCCGTTTATCTGCACGCTTGGCACCATGTATGTGCTGCGCGGCGCGGCAATGCTGACGTCCGACGGGCAGACGTTCCCCGGTCTTTCCGGCAATCCGCTGCTTGGCAACACCGGTTTCGATGAGATTGGCGCAGGCACGCTGCTGGGTATTCCGTGGGCCATCTGGCTGATGATTGTGCTGGCAGCGGTGATTGCCTATATCGCCCGCCGTCTGCCGTTTGGCCGCCATGTTTACGCCATTGGCGATAACGAACGCGCCGCCGAGCTTTCCGGCGTGCGGGTGAAACAGGTGAAAATCTGGGTCTACACCATTTCCGGCCTGTGCGCCGCGCTGGCGGGGATCATTGTCTCCGCGCAACTGCTGGCCAGCCATCCGGCGAACGGTACAGCGTTTGAAATGAATGCCATTGCCGCCGTGGTGCTGGGCGGAACCTCGCTAGCCGGTGGCCGCGGTACGGTGCTTGGCACGCTGATTGGCGCTTTCGTAATTGGCTTTCTCGCCGACGGGTTGGTGATGATGGGTGTCAGTGAGTTCTGGCAGATGGTGATTAAAGGCATTGTGATCATCGTGGCGGTGATCATCGATCAGATGCAAAACCGTATGCAGCAGAAAGCGGCGGTCGTAGCGCAAAAAGCGGTGATGGAAGGGAAATAGAACCAGCTTACCCGGCGAATTTGCCGGGTCTTTTGTGTCGCCCGGATTGTGCATCCGGGCCTTTTTTTATCAGAACGCTTCCCAGTCGTTTTCCGGCGCTTTGCTGGCACCTGCCAGTGCCGGACGGCGCAACGCGCTCCCTGCCTTTGGCGCATTTGCTGTCGGTTTGCTGGCATTACCCGGCTGAGCGGCATCGCCCGGTAGTTTAAACACCGAAACAATCTCGGTTAACTGGAAGGCCTGCTGCTCCAGCGAACCGGAGGTGGCGGAAGACTCTTCCACCAGCGCGGCGTTCTGTTGCGTGACGCTGTCCATCTGTGAAATCGCCGTGCCAACCTGACCAATCCCTTTGCTCTGCTCAATAGAAGCCGAAGCGATCTCGCCCATAATATCCGTCACGCTGGTGACTGAACGCAGGATGTTATCCATCGATTCGCCGGTCAGCGTCACCTGGTCGAAACCGTTGTTGACGTTCGTTACCGACTCATCGATCAGCGTTTTGATCTCTTTTGCTGCACCGGCGCTGCGCTGCGCCAGGTTGCGCACTTCGCTGGCGACGACCGCGAAACCACGGCCTTGCTCACCGGCACGCGCCGCTTCTACGGCCGCGTTGAGCGCCAGGATATTGGTCTGGAAGGCGATACTGTCGATAACGTTAATGATGTCGGTGATTTTCTGCGAACTGCTGGTGATGTTTTTCATGCTGGCAATCACCGCCTGCACGCGCTCTTCGCCTTTATTCACCGCGGCTGACGCCGTTTTTGCAAGCGAGCTTGCTTCGCTGGCATTGTCGGCGTTCTGTTTGACCACCGCGCTCAGCTCTTCCATGCTGGCGGCGGTTTGCGTCAGCGCGGCGGCCTGCTCTTCCGTGCGTGAGGAGAGATCGGTGTTACCGGACGCAATTTCGCTCGCCCCCTGGTAAATTTCTCCGGCGCTGTTGCGGATCTGCGTGACGGTTTGCACCCAGTTGTTCTGCATGGTTTCAAGGTAGGGGATCAACTGCCCCACTTCGTTGTTACCGAGATTTTTTGTCGGCTTATCCAGCTTACCGACCGACAGCACCTGCAAGTGCTGTTTCACCCATTCCAGCGGGCGTGCCAGGCACAGCGCCAGGTAACGCTCCGACATCACCAGCATCGCCAGGCCAATAATCATGGCAACAATAATGATGGTGCGCGTCAGGGAAACCCAGTTGGCAATACGCGTGTTAGCGGCAGATTTCAGGTCATGAATTTCCTGGTTATATGCCACGATCGCCTGCGAAAAACCGCTGCGCAGCGGGCTAAATTGCGCCTTCGACAGTTGGTTGTAACTCTCGACGTTATTGGCTTTGACTGCCGCGAACATCGGCGTAATCGCTTGGTTAAATAGCGTCAGCGAGCTGTTATAGATATTGTCTGTCGAGTTGGTGCTGATGTTTGCATGGTCGGTGACTTTGAATTGATTAAGACCACTTTGTAGAAAATCGATATCTTTGCCGATACGTTCGAGGGTTTGTTGGTAGTTTTGCGTATCGTTGTTGGCCTGGAAAACCAGTGCGCGATCCATCAGCAATTTGACCTGGTAATAGCGATCGCTGGCGTTGTTAATGATGTCGCCGTTAACCTGCTGCACGTTGGTAAGCTCAACTTCCTCCGTTAAGCCGCTTAGCGCATGCAGTGAAAAAAACGATACGCCGCCCCAGAGCAGAGTAAAGATCACCAAAATCGCCAGCATCGCGACCTTGATTTTTAAATTTCGAATAAAGTGCATAAAAACCCCGGTAAATAGTTGTGAAATAAAGTATTCAGGCAGCGGTACTACCGCTGTCTACAACTCCATCGGCTAAGTGTCGGGGTTAATTAAGAATAAAAAGAAGTAAGGCAATAACCTTTGTATTGAAATGGTGATAACAAATATTGTACTAGTGCTTAACTTTTCTGCCGCAACTGAACACTTGTCAGCGCGGCAGATGTTAACGTGAGGGGGTTAATTCATTCCGCCGGAATGTCTTTCACCAGGCTGCGGGCGGTGGGGTAATCGGTGATCAGCACATCGATATAATTGCCCTGTAACGCACCGCGAATGGCGTTGCGTTTTTCCACCCCGCCCGCCAGCGCAATCACATGCGGACAGGCGCGGATCTGATCAAGCTCCATACCAATCACCGGATCTTCATCCTGGCTGAGTACCGGTTTGCCCGCCGCGTCATAATAATGCAGGCAGATATCGCCCACCGCGCCGCGTTCCGCCAGCAGTTGGAGCATATCTTCGTTGTAGTAGTTACCGGAGTTTTTCAGCAACTGGGACGGTTCCAGCTCGCCGATACCGACAATCGCCACATCCACTTCGGCGAATTTCGCCACTACCGCAGCGACATCCGGGCTGTTGACCAGACGCGCGCGCTCTTCAACCGAGTGTTCAATACTTTGCGATGGCAACAGCCACGACGGGCAGCCCAAATGCGCCGCCAGTTGCTGCGTTAAAATGGTCGCCTGGACGTTACCGTTCGGCCCCACACCGCCCAGCAACTGAATCACGCCTGCGGCGCGAATACTCTGCGGGTGCAACTCATCCACCATGCAGCGAATGGTGCTGCTCCAGGACGAGATGCCGACCAGGTCTTCCGGGCGCAAACGCGTTTCGACATAGTGCGCGGCCGCGCTGCCAATGGCGTGCTTAATCTGCGCGTTACCGGCATTTTCGCCGATATCCACCACCACCGCCTGGCGAATGCCATACTGCTGCTCAATGGCTTTTTCCAGCGCGACGAAAATATTGGTTGGCTGCACAACGGTAATTTTGACCAGCCCCTCTTTCTGGCAACGCGTTAATGCCCGCGAGACAAAAGATTGCGAGAGGTGGAGCAAAGTGGCAATTTCAGACTGTTTTTTGTTTTCGTTGTAATAAAGCGTGGCGATCTTCACCAGTAGCCGCTGTTCATCCTGCTTCGACATGCGCATCCCCTTAATCTGTTACTGGTATTTTTATGCATCGTTGAATAGATAACAAGCCAGCGTTTACCCTGGCCGACGATCCAAATGTGATCCTTTTCTCCTTTCTTCCAAAATTGCCTGTACAGAGCGTAGACAAACCCCGGCACAAGGCATATCTTTAATCATGAATAATAAATCAGTAGTGAATATATATTCTAAGCAACACTAAATCCAGCGTAAAACCTTGCCAGAACAGTGGGTGAACGCCGATGGGTTGCACTTTTTTACCCTGATTGAATATTTATTCATGAAAGACTATACATTCAAGAGGTGTCTTATGAATCCGTTTTCGCTCTCTGTCGATGAGCTCGAAAAGAAAGCACGCGCGGTGCGCCGCCGTATCATCATGCTGAACGCCGAAAGCCCGGCAGGCGGGCACACCGGCGCTGATTTATCGCAAGTTGAGCTGCTGACCGCACTCTATTTCCGCATCCTGAACTGTTCGCCGCAAACCAAAGAGAGCGACGAGCGCGACATCTACATTCAGTCGAAAGGCCACGCGGTGGGCGGTTATTACTGCGTGCTGGCGGAAGCCGGGTTTATCCCCGTCGACTGGCTGGCGACTTACCAACATGCAGATTCCCACTTGCCAGGCCATCCGGTGAAACACAAAACTCCGGGCATTGAACTGAACACCGGTGCACTCGGCCACGGTTTACCCGTCGCGGTTGGCATCGCGCTGGCGGCGAAACGCAGCAACAGCACGCGCCGCGTTTTTGTCGTCACCGGTGACGGTGAACTAGCCGAAGGCAGCAACTGGGAAGCCGCGCTGGTCGCCGCCCATTACCAGTTAGATAACCTGATCATTATTAACGATAAAAACAGCCTGCAACTGGCAGGACCAACCAAAGAGATCCTCAATACCGATCCGCTGGATGCGAAATGGCGCGCCTTTGGCATGCAGGTTACCGAGTGTCACGGTAACGATATGGCAGATGTGGTCGCCACGCTGGAAGGGCTGCAACCGGCGGGCAAACCGCAGGTGGTGATTGCACACACCACCAAAGGCGCAGGGGTTTCCTTTATTCAGGGACGCCCGGAGTGGCACCACCGCGTGCCGAAAGGTGAAGAGGTTGAACTGGCGCTGGAGGAACTGAAAGATGAGTAATAGCGAACACCTGGCGACAGTGATGGTGAATGCCTTTATCGATGCCGTTGATAGCGGTGTGGATCTGGTGCCGGTGGTGGCGGATTCCACTTCCACCGCCAAAATCTCGCCGTTTATGAAGAAATTTCCCGGCCGCGTGGTGAATGTTGGTATCGCCGAGCAGACGCTGGTCGGCGCTGCTGCGGGTCTGGCGCTGGGTGGCAAAATCGCCGTCACCTGTAACGCTGCGCCGTTTCTGATTTCCCGTGCCAATGAGCAGATCAAAGTCGACATCTGCTACAACAACACCAACGTCAAACTGTTCGGCCTTAATGCGGGCGCAAGCTACGGGCCGCTGGCGAGCACGCACCACAGCATTGACGATATCTCGGTACTGCGCGGCTTCGGCAATATCGAAATTTACGCCCCTTCCTGCCCGCTGGAGTGTCGGCAAATTATTGATTACGCCCTCGCCCATGTCGGCCCAGTCTATATCCGCCTCGATGGCAAAGCACTGCCGGAGCTGCACGATGCAGACTACCGCTTCGCGCCGGGCAATATTGATGTGCTGCGTCAGGGCAGAGATATCGCGCTGGTGGCAATGGGATCGACGGTGCATGAAATTGTCGAAGCTGCCACACAACTGGCAGCACAAGGTATTGACGCCAGTGTTATCAGTGTACCGTCTATTCGCCCATGCAATATATCGCAGCTACTGGCGGCGCTGAAAAATCACCGCGCCGTAATCAGCGTGGAAGAGCACAACGTCAATGGCGGCGTTGGTAGCCTGGTGGCAGAAGTGCTGGCAGAAGCGGGCTGTGCGCTGCCGCTGCGTCGGCTCGGCATTCAGGATGGGCAGTACGCCATCGCCGCCGACCGTGCCGCGACCCGCGCCCGCCATCAAATCGACGCGGCTGGCGTGGTCAACAATGCCCGCGAGCTGCTGGCAGCCCGACAATAACAATAAAAAGAACATCTTACTGGAGAGAGAACAATGTCCCGAATCCCACAAAAACTGACCATGGCGGTGATCATTGGCAACCGTGGTTTTTTCCCAAGCTACCTTGTGGCGGAAGCGCGCGAGCAGGCCATTGCCCTGTTTGACCGCCTTGGCATCAACACCATTATGCTCAACGAGACGCAAACCGAGCTAGGCGGTGTGGAAACGCGCCAGGACGCGAAGATTTGCGCCGATCTGTTCCGCGCTCACCGCGATGAGATCCACGGTGTTGTCGTGCTTTTGCCCAACTTTGGTGATGAAAAAGCAGTGGCGGAAACCCTGCGCCTTTCCGGGCTAAACGTGCCGGTGCTGGTGCAGGCCGAAGAGGATAATCTGGATAAAATGGGGCTGGCGACGCGCCGCGACAGCTTCTGCGGCAAAATATCCCTGTGCAATAACCTGCGCCAGTACGGCATTCCTTTTACGCTCACCACCCAACATGTCTGTGCGCTCAGTGGTGAGGTATTCGCCCGCGATCTCAAACGTTTTGAGCAGATTTGCCGCGTGGTCAGCAGCATGCGTGGCGTACGCGTCGGCGCTATCGGCGCGCGTCCTGCCGGGTTTAACACCGTGCGCTACAGCGAAAAATTGCTCGAACGTTTGGGCATCGCAGTGGAAACCCTCGATCTTTCCGAAGTCTTTACCCGCATCAAAACCCTGCGTGACGATGATATCCGCGTTGACGAAAAACGCCGCCTGCTACTGGATAACGCCGACGCCAGCGCCATTCCTGCTGATAAACTGGTGACCATGGCGAAGCTGTTTGTGGTGATAAGCGAATGGGTGATTGCCAACGATATTGATACCACTGCCATCCAGTGCTGGACGTCGTTGCAGGAAAACCTTGGCATTAACGTCTGCTCGATCATGAGCGTGATGTCCGGCCAGTTAATGCCGTCCGCCTGCGAGGTGGATGTGATGGGCGCGCTCTCCATGTTCGCGCTGGCAAGCGCCAATATGAACCCAGCATCCATTGCCGACTGGAATAATAATTTCGGCGACGATCGCGACAAATGCGTGCTGTTTCACTGCGGTAACTTCGCCTCTGCCAGCCTCGAATCGCCGCATATGGGCACCGCCGACATCATCGGCACCACCGTCGGGAAAGAGAATACCTGCGGCGCGGTACATGGCCGCCTGAAAGCGGGTGCGCTGACCTATTTCCGTTTGAGCACCGACGATTTGAGCGGCGAGATCAAAGCCTATGTCGGCGAAGGCCAGTCGGTGGACGATCCGCTGGATACCGTGGGTTGTCGCGCAGTTATCCAGGTGCCGAAGCTGGAGCACCTGCTCGCCTGGATCTGTCGAAACGGTTTTGAACACCATGTGGCGATGAACCACGCCGCCAGCGCGGAAGTCCTGCATGAAGCCTTTACCCGCTACCTTGGCGTTGAGACTTACCTGCACCAGTAACCGCCATCAGGAGAGATGTGATGTCGCAGGAAAACATCATTATTGCGCTGGACGAAGGCACCACCAACGCCAAAGCCGTGGCGCTGAACGCGAAAGGCCAGGTGGTGGCGAAATGCGCCCGCCCGCTGAGCATCGAGACCCCGCGCGAAGGTTGGGTTGAACAGTCCGCTGAACAGCTGCTCGAGGCTTCGCTGGCGGTGGTACGCCAGGTAGTGGACGCCGTTGGCGCACAGAACGTTGCCGCGCTGGCCATCAGCAACCAGCGTGAAACCGCCATCGGCTGGTATCGTGCCAGCGGTCAGCCATTAGGCCCGGCGCTCACCTGGCAGTGCTCGCGCACGGCGGATTTTTGCCATGCGCTGCGTGAACAGGGAAAAGAAGCCGTCATCAAAACCACGACCGGGTTGCCGATCGCGCCGCTCTTTTCCGCATCGAAAATGCGCTGGCTGCTTGATGCCATCCCTAACGGCAGCGAACTGGCGGCGCAGGGTGAAATTTGCCTCGGCACCGTCGATAGCTGGCTGTTGTGGCATTTCACTGGCGGAACGGCCTTCTGCTGTGATTACTCCAACGCCTCACGCACTCAATTGTTCAACCTGCACAGTGGCGGCTGGGACAACACGATGCTGGCGCTGTTTGGTATTCCGCGCCAGGCGTTACCGCAAATCCGCCCCTCCAGCGGCTTGTTCGGCCACACTCAGGGGTTGAGCGGCATCCCGGATGGCATCCCGATTCTGGCGATGATTGGTGATTCCCATGCCGCGCTGTTTGCGCATGGTCTGGGCGCGGCGGGTGGCGTGAAAGCCACCTACGGCACCGGTTCATCGGTGATGGCGCCGGTCGCGAGTGCGCAGTGCGATGTCAAATCGCTGGCGACAACGGTCGCGTGGCACGACGGTGAACGGCTGGTTTATGGGCTTGAGGGCAATATCCCGCATACCGGCGATGCAGTGGCATGGATGGTGGAAAGCACCGGCCTGAACGAATTACCCGAGGCCGAACTGGCGCAGGCGCTGGGTACCCTGCCCGCCTCGGTAGATTCGACCCTTGGCGTCTATTTTGTCCCGGCGCTGACCGGGCTGGGCGCGCCCTGGTGGGATGAACATGCGCGTGGGTTAATCCACGGTTTAAGCCGTGGCGTGAAACGCGCGCACCTGATCCGCGCGGCGCTGGAATCGATAACCTATCAGATTGCGGATGTAGTGGTAGCAATGCGCCAGCACAACGCGTTTTCCCTGAACGCGCTGATGGTGGACGGCGGGCCGACGAAAAACGACTGGCTGATGCAATACCAGGCGGATCTGCTCGGCTGCCCGGTGATGCGCAGCGATGTTGCCGAGCTTTCCGCTATTGGCGCGGCGTTGCTGGCGCGCAAGGCGTTGTTGCAAGTGGATAACGAACAGTTGCGCGCATTCCTGCCGGAACATATTACCTTCCAGCCGGATATGGCACGCCACGACCGCCTGCAAAAACGCTGGTTTGACTGGCAAAACGCCGTACAACTGGCGCGCGCCACAGCGTAATTCCTTCAAACGCGGGGCATTCGCTCCGCGCTTTTCCTCGCTAATGACAAAAACATCTGGCTTATGCTCACGCAGCATATAGAAAGATGAATTTAAACTTTAAGAAACATGAGAAGCAGCCTACTTTAGCGGAACAAATAATCACATCGTATTAACTTTTCAGGGATTTCTTATGACTAAAAAACTGCTGCCTCTCGTCATATTGACGCTCCTTTCTGCTGCCAGCCATGCTGCAACCCCGCCAGATACGCTGGTAGTGGCTCAAGGTCTGGACGATATTGTCAGCCTCGACCCGGCGGAAGCTAACGAACTTTCCAGTATCCAGACCGTGCCGAGCCTGTACCAGCGCCTGGTACAGCCAGATCGTGAGAATCCGGAAAAGATTAACCCGGTGCTGGCGGAAAGCTGGCAAGCAGATGCGGCGGCGAAAACCCTGACTATCAAGCTGAAAAGCGATGCGAAGTTTGCCTCCGGCAACCCGCTGCGCCCGAAAGATGTGATTTTCTCTTATACCCGCGCGGTCACGCTGAACAAATCACCGGCGTTTATTCTCAACGTGCTTGGCTGGCAGCCGGACAATATCGCCAGCCAGTTGAAAAAGGTTGATGACCACACGCTGCAACTGCGCTGGACGGCAGACGTCAGCCCGGCGGTGGCGCTGAATATTCTCTCCACGCCCATTGCCTCTATCGTCGATGAGAAGTTGGTCAGCGCCAACATGAAAGGTGATGACTTCGGCAACGCGTGGCTGAAAATGCACTCAGCGGGCAGCGGCGCGTTTAAAATGCGCGTCTACCAACCGCACCAGGCAATTGTGCTGGATGCCAACGCCACCTCGCCTGGCGGCGCACCGAAACTAAAAAACATCATCATTAAAAACGTGCCGGATCCGGCTTCCCGCCGCTTACTGATCCAGCAGGGCGATGCTGATGTGGCGCGCGATCTGGGCGCGGATCAAATCAGCGCGCTGGCAGATAAAAAAGGCGTCAAGGTGCTGAGCATTCCGTCCGCTGAGCAGAACTATCTGGTGTTTAACGCCGGTAACAGCGCTAATCCGCTGCTCAATAATCCGGCGTTCTGGGAAGCGGCGCGCTGGCTGGTGGATTACGACGGCATCACCAAAGACCTGCTGAAAGGGCAATATTTTGTCCACCAGAGCTTCCTGCCGGTCGGCCTGCCGGGCGCGCTTGAAGATAACCCATTCAAATTTGACCCGGCGAAAGCGAAAGAGATCCTTGCCAAAGCAGGTATCAAAGATGCGCACTTTACGCTGGATGTGGAGAACAAACCGCCGTTTATCACTATCGCACAATCCATGCAGGCCAGTTTTGCCCAGGGCGGCGTGAAAGTGGATCTCCTGCCTGCAGCCGGTAGCCAGGTGTATGCCCGCGTACGCGCAAAACAGCACCAGGCGGCGATCCGTTTGTGGATCCCGGACTACTTCGACGCCCACTCTAACGCCAGCGCCTTTGCTTATAACGATGGCAAATCCAGCACCGTTGCAGGGCTGAACGGCTGGCAGATACCCGAGTTAAGCAAAGCGACGCTGGCCGCGGTGGCAGAACCGGATGCGAAAAAACGCCTTGAGCTGTACAAACAGATGCAGCAAGAGTTGCAGCACAAATCACCGTATGTCTTTGTCGATCAAGGCAAAACACAGATTGTGGTGCGCGACAACGTGAAAGGCTATCAGCAGGGGCTGAATGCGGATATGGTGTGGTATGACCGCGTAACCAAGTAATGCTTCCTCCTCCCGCTCACGCGGGAGGGTTCTTTTACTGACTACGAGTTTTTCCATGTCTGTTTCACCCAACAGAGCAGAGCGGCGCGCCAAACTCCCTCTGCTCGCGCTATTTCAGGGGCTGCTGACGCTCTCCCTCACGCTGTTTGGCCTGTTGCTGGTCACCTTTTCGCTGTCGGCGTTTTCGCCTGTTGACCGGGTGCTGCAAATTGTTGGCGATCATGCCAGCCAATCCACGTATGACCAGGTTCGCCACCAGCTCGGGCTGGATCAACCGCTGCCGGTGCAGTTCTGGCACTATCTAACCCGGCTCGCTCACGGTGATTTAGGCACCGCCAGCGCCACCGGGCAGCCGGTCATGCAGGATCTGCTCGCCGCCTTCCCTGCCACGCTGGAACTGGCGACGTTGGCGCTGATTGTCGGCTCCGTGCTCGGCATTATTGCCGGTGTACTGTGCGCCCGTTTTAAAGGCTCGCCGTGGGATTTAGCGGTACGCACGTTTACCCTGCTCGGCAATTCGGTGCCCATTTTCTGGCTTGGCCTGCTGATGCTGGCGCTGTTTTACGCCCGCCTGCAGTGGAGCGCCGGGCCCGGTAGGCTGGATGATATTTACCAGTACACCGTGACGCCGCGGACCGGGTTTGCGCTGATCGATACCTGGCTTTCCGGCGACAGCGCGGCGTTTAAAAACGCCATCAGCCACTTACTGCTGCCGGTGCTGTTGCTGGCGTATTACTCGCTGGCGAGCATTACCCGCCTCACCCGCTCTGCGTGTCTTGGAGAAATGAACAAAGAGTACATTTTGCTGGCGCGCGCGAAAGGCGCGGGTGAGATGACGATTTTGCTGCGCCACGTGCTGCCGAATATTCGCGGTACGTTGTTAACGGTGATTGCGCTGGCATATACCAGCATGCTCGAAGGTGCCGTGCTGACCGAAACGGTCTTCTCGTGGCCGGGAATTGGCCGTTACCTCACCACCGCGCTGTTTGCCGGAGATACCACCGCCATCATGGGCGGTACGCTGGTGATTGGCGTCTGTTTTGTGTTGATCAACAACCTGACCGACCTGCTGGTGCGGTTGACCGATCCGAGGGTGCGCTGATGCCGACAACGTTATTCTTGCGCCGTTTACGCCGCTCGCCTGCCGCATTTAGCGGCCTGCTCATTGTGCTCCTGCTGCTGCTCATCGCCCTCTTCGCGCCGTGGCTTGCCCCGCTCGATCCCAACTGGCAGGACGCTGCCGCACGTTTGCAAGCGCCCACTGCACAGCACTGGCTCGGCACCGACAGCTATGGTCGTGATTTACTCTCGCGGCTGATTTACGGCACGCGTCCGGCGCTGGGGCTGGTGGCGCTGGTGGCCCTGATTACGCTACCCGCCGGTTTGCTGGTGGGGATCCTTTCCGGCTATTACGGCGGCTGGATGGAGCGTGTGCTGATGCGCTTCACGGATGTGGTGATGTCGATGCCGCGCTTGATCCTCGCGTTTGCGTTTGTCGCCATGCTCGGCCCTGGCCTTGTCAATGGCGCGCTGGCGCTGGCGTTAACCACCTGGCCTGCTTACGCGCGCCAGGCGCGCAGCGAAATCCAGCGTCTGCGCCACAGTGATTACCTGGCCGCCGCCGAGATGATGGGCATTCGCGGCTGGCGCTTGCTGCTGGGGCATATTTTGCCGCTGTGTTTGCCTTCGGCGATTGTGCGTCTCGCGCTCGATCTCGCCGGGATTATTCTTGCCGCCGCCGGGTTGGGGTTTTTAGGCCTGGGCGCCCGCCCGCCGATGGCGGAATGGGGCGCAATGATTGCCGATGGCATGCAGGTGATTTTCGATCAATGGTGGATTGCCGCCGCACCCGGTGCGGTGATTTTGCTGGCAAGCCTGGCGTTTAATTTGCTCGGCGATGGCCTGCGCGATGTACTGGAGCCGCAACATGACTGAGACACGCGTCGCGGTAAGCGGCCTGAATATTGATTACCCCGGCTCGCGGGTGGTCCGCAATCTGAGCTTTACCCTCGGCAACGAAAGGCTGGCGCTGGTGGGCGAATCGGGTTCCGGCAAATCGATGACCGCCCGCGCCCTGATGGGGCTGGTGCGCGCGCCGGGAAAAGTCAGCGCAGAGAAACTCGATGTGCTGGGGAACACTCTTCTGACGCTCGACAATCGCGGCTGGCGCAACCTGCGCGGAAACGACATCGCCATGGTGTTACAAGATCCGCGCTACGCGCTGAATCCGGTGAAAAGTGTGCAAGCGCAACTGGACGAAGCCATCACGCTGCATCAGCGCCTTAGCCGCAAACAGCGCATGGAGAAAATCCATGAAGCATTGCGCGCGGTGGAGCTGGAAGCGACGGTGCTGCATCGCTACCCTAGCGAGCTTTCTGGCGGCATGGGTCAACGGGTGATGATCGCCATTGCGCTGGTCAACGATCCGCAAGTGTTGATTGCCGATGAACCGACCTCGGCGCTGGATGCGCGGCTGCGTAACCAGATCCTCGAATTGCTGGTTGCGCAGTGCGAACAACGCCAGATGGCGATGTTATTGATAAGCCACGATCTGCCGCTGGTAGCACAGCACTGCCACCGCGTGATGGTGATGTACCAGGGCGAATGTGTTGATGCCATGCCCGCACAACATCTGCCGCAGGCGCAACACCCTTATACGCGCACACTCTGGACCTGCCGCCCGAATGCGCAAACCTACGGCCAGATGCTGCCGACGCTCGATCGCAGCCAGACCTTTACGGAGCGCAATGATGAACATCGTTGATCTTCACCAGTTGCAGGTCGCCTTTGGCGAGAAAACGGTGGTTTCAGGTGCCAGTTTCCAGTTGCACGCCGGTGAAACCTTTAGCCTGATTGGTGCTTCTGGCTGCGGCAAATCGACCGTGCTGCGCGTGCTGGCGGGCTTACAGCGCGAATGGCAAGGCAACGTGTCGCTGTTTGGCGAGCCGGTCAGCGCAGGTAAGCGCTATCAGGGCGCTTTGCGCCGCAACGTGCAGATGGTGTTTCAGGACCCTTATGCCTCGCTGCACCCGAACCATACGCTGTATCGCACGCTGGCGGAGCCGTTAAAAATCCACGGTGAGGGCGATATCGACAATCGCGTAGCGACGGCGCTGGAGCAGGTCGGTTTACCCGCCGATGCTGCGCGCCGTTATCCACACCAGCTCTCTGGCGGCCAGCGCCAGCGCGTGGCGATTGCGCGCGCGCTACTGCTGCGACCAAAACTCCTGCTGCTTGATGAGCCGACGTCAGCACTGGATATGTCAGTCCAGGCGGAGATCCTCAATCTGTTGAATCGCCTGAAACAACAGCACGGGATGAGTTATTTGCTGGTCAGCCATGACGCGGATGTGATTGCCCATATGTCAGACCGGGCGGCGTATATGGCAGGCGGGATAATTGAACGTTTCTTTGACCGAGATGCGCTGCTGCGTGGCGAACACCGGATGGGCTAACGAGATGGCATCGGCAGATACCGATGCCATCTTCATCAGGGTGATGAGGGAGTAAAGAAGGCGCTGAGTTTTTGTTTTTGCCTGCCCTGCTCGTCAAAATTACTCGCCGCCAGCCAGGCGGAAATCGCCGCGTCGCGCTGCGGCCATTCGTTATCCAGCATCGATAAATAGTCGGTATCGCGGTTGCGACCTTTGCGCACCATATGCTGGCGGAAGCGCCCCTCCCAGCTAAACCCGAGGCGTTCGGCTGCGCGGCGGGAAGCGACGTTGAGCACGTCACATTTCCACTCCACGCGGCGGTAGCCGCAGGCAAAAGCGTGGCGCAGTATCAACCAGATAGCTTCCGTACCCAGCACGCTATTTTTCATGCGCGGTGACCAGGTAACATGACCGATTTCCACCGAACCATTTTGCGTGTTGATGGCAAGCCAGGCGACGACGCCGAGCGCCTCACCGCTGGCACACTCCACCACGGCGAAAGGCGCGATGGTGGTGTCGATCATTTTACTCACCACCCACTGCGCCATGCTATCCAGCGTTTGTGGGCGCTCACCCGCCAGCCATGTCCAGTCGCTCTCGTTTTCCGCCTGAGAGTATGCACGCAGAAGATCGTGCGTGTGTATCCTGGCATCCAGCGGTTCCAGCCGACAGTATTGTCCTTGCAACACGCTGCGCGGCAGCGGCTGGACGCCGTGCCAGTGCGGCAACACGTCACCGACGGTTTGACCATAATGATTCAATTCCGGCACTTTTTTCTCCCAGGCAAAAAAGTTAAATAGAAAAAGAGAGTTTTAGCAGCAGTTAAGCCCGGAATATAGTGCCTAAAATTGGGGGGTAAGTGAAGAAAAATGCCTTTGAAATCAGAGGACTGACCAGATTTGGCATCAGAATAGTCTGATGCCTTTACATTTACTGACTAAAGTGGCCAAATTGAGCCAAAACCTGGTCAAAAATGGCCATTCCTTGCTGGACTTCTTTCGCGCTCATTATGCAAGGTGGCACGACATGAATGCGGTTTTCGACAATAAAAGTCAACATTCCGGCCTGGGTAAGCGCCGCCTTAATCGCAGCCATCTCTGCCCCTGCTAAAGGCGTCTTGTTTTTACGGTTGCTTACCAACTCCAGCGCCTGGAACATGCCGCGACCACGCACTTCGCCAATCAGGGGATATTTCGCTGCCAGAGCTTCCAGCGCAGGGCGCAGAACGCCGTTGCCGACATGTGCCGCATTCTGCACCACGTTCTCTTCTTTCATGGCATCCAGCGTGGCGACAATCGCCGCCATGGCCAGCGGATGCCCGGAATAGGTCAGCCCCCCGGCAAAGAAGTGATCGTCAAAATAATGGGCAATCGGTGCGGAAATCAGCACGCCGCCCGCCGGGACATAGCCCGCATTCACCCCTTTAGCGAAGGTGATCAGATCCGGCACAATGCCATCCTGTTCGAAAGCGAACCAGCTTCCAGTACGGCCGAAACCGGCCATCACTTCATCCAGGATCAACATAATCCCGAACTCATCAGCCAGCGCGCGCACGCCTTGCATATACCCGGCTGGCGGCACAAGAATGCCCGCCGTGCCAGGAACGGACTCCAGCAGGATCGCCGCAATCGATGTTGGCCCTTCACATTCGATCATCCGACGCAGGTGTGCCAGCGCACGTTCGCACTCTTCAGCTTCGCTGGTGGCATTAAATTCGCTGCGATAAAGGTACGGGTTAAAGAAGTGAACATGCCCGCGTGAATATTCATTCGGCACACGTCGCCAGTCGCCGGTCGCCGCAATGGCGCTGCCGGTGTTGCCGTGGTAAGAGCGATAGGCAGAGAAAATCTTGTCGCGCCCGGTGTACAGCCGCGCCATGCGGATGGCGTTTTCGTTGGCGTCTGCCCCGGCGTTGGTGAAAAAGACTTTACTGAAACCCTCTGGCGCCAGCTCCACAATGCGTTTTGCCGCTTCGCCGCGCGCCAGGTTGGCGGTGGCCGGAGCAATGGTTACCAGCGTTTCCAGTTGCGCTTTCATCGCCGCCAGCACGCGCGGGTGTTGATAACCAATATTGACGTTCACTAACTGGCTGCTGAAATCGAGGTAGCGGTTACCGTCGTAATCCCACAGCTCGCAACCTTTCGCCCCGGCAATCACCATCGGGTTGAGGTTGCCCTGCATCGACCATGAGTGAAATACATATGATCGGTCCAGTTGACGCACATCGTCGTTCGTTATCGCCATCTCGTTGTGAAGTGCCAGTTTCATGCCAGATCCTCTCATGCCGTTGTTGTTGTCTGCATCATGCTGTGCGGCGTGAAGACGCGGGTAGAGCCAGTCGGGTTTGCGAGATGTGACACCTTGTCACACGCCGGCGGAGTAACTGGCACTGTCTGACAGGGGTGAGGGTTTTTATAGTGGCGCAACTAATCTGCACAGGAGAAGAGAACAATGGCAGCGAAAAACGTGGTGTTCATTACGGGGGCGACTTCCGGATTTGGCGAAGCGGCGGCGCAGGTTTTTGCCGACGCCGGATGGGCGCTGGTATTGAGTGGGCGTCGGCTTACACGTCTGGAAAACCTTAAAGAACGGCTGCATGGCAAAGTGCCAGTGCACATTATTGAACTGGATGTGCGCGATAACGCTGCGGTGAAAAAAGCCGTTACCGAACTGCCTGCGGAATTTGCCGATATCACGACGCTTATCAACAATGCCGGGCTGGCGCTCGCCCCGCAGCCCGCCCAGAAAGTGGACTTGCAGGACTGGCAAACGATGATCGATACCAATGTCACCGGGCTGGTTAATGTGACACACGCGCTGCTGCCAACACTGATTGCGCATGGTGCGGGGGCATCGATTATCAATATTGGATCTATCGCCGGGCAGTGGCCCTACCCCGGCAGCCATGTGTATGGCGCAACCAAAGCCTTTGTGAAGCAGTTTAGCTACAACCTGCGCTGCGACTTACTGGGAACCGGTGTGCGGGTAACCGATCTCGCGCCGGGGATTGCCGAAACGGAATTTACGCTGGTACGCACCAAAGGCGACAAGGCGGCTTCTGATAATTTGTATCGCGGCACGACGCCGCTCAGTGCGCAGGATATTGCCGGGCAGATGTTTTACATCGCCACGCTGCCGGATCATATGAATATTAACCGCGTAGAAGTGATGCCGGTGCGCCAGGCCTGGCAGCCGTTTGCCATCGACCGGGATTAAACCTGGATATCACTAAGCCACAAAATAAAACGCCCCGGCATAAATGCCGGGGCCTGCTTTTATTCTTTTTTCCTGGAGGTTTAATCGTTCTACCCCGCCCGGCGCTTATCTCCGGCACTCACTCTTAGGTGGCGTTAGCTCTTTATGGGGTGAAACCACAATAGTCCATCAGAATGCTCTTAACAATAGCCATTTTGTCGCAATTTCCGGTTTTTTGATGCTTGTCATAATTTGCCTGATCTTCGCGTAAACCCGCGTGATGAGGGTCACTCATCATTGAGGGCTGACACTAACAAGCCGGGAAAAAACTGACGAAGCGTGACGCGCATCGCGATGCGACCGCAAAATTGATGCATTTCTCGCCGCCATTGTCGATAAAAGAGGCAATGCGTTATGATTCCGCCATTCGGAATTTGACTTAAATCCTTCAGACGTTTACAAAAGATACTGCCTTCCTAAAGTCCGACTTGCGTCTTTCCCGTTTTCGTCCAGGCTTCCCTTTTAGCCTGCGTAAAAATGGCGCGGATTGACCGGCTCAGATTTGCTTTTTACCGACTATTTTAAGATTTGCAGGCATCTGTAAGTGGAGTATCGCATGTTCTCTTTTGTCGCCCGGCAGGCGATTTTTGATGCAAATATGAACACAGTCGGTTACGAGTTGTTGTTCAGAGACAGTATGACGAACCGGTTTCCCGACGTTACTCCGGAGTACGCCACTGCCCAAATTATTGTCGAACAGTTTCTGGGTGCGCCGCTGGGCCGACTGAAAGAGTACAGCGCGATTTTCGTAAACTTCCCTTACGAGTTGCTGGTGCAGGGGATGGCGGAAACCCTACCGAAAGACCGCGTGATTGTGGAAATTCTCGAAACTGCCGAACCCACGCCTCAGTTGCTCAACACGGTAAAAAAACTCTCTGCGCACGGCTTTCGTATCGCGCTGGATGACTTCGCGTTAGGCGATACCTGGAACGCGTTTTTACCTTATATCAGCATCATCAAATTCGACGTGCGGGAAAATACGTCCGACGAGATAAGTGGCTATATCAACGACAAAGCCCATTTGCTGAAAGACACGATATTTCTTGCCGAAAAGGTGGAAACACAGGAAGAGTACGAGTGTTTCCGTAATATGGGCTGCACGCTGTTTCAGGGGCATTTTTTCAGCAAGCCGGTGATCCATTCGGCCAATAAACTGTTTCAGAATCAGGAAATCACCTTAAAACTGATGAAAGAGGTGAATGCCGACTCGCCGGATTTTGGCCGAATCGAAGCCCTGCTGAAACAGGATCTGGCGCTGTCGTTTAAAATTATGCGGTATGCACAAAATATTGTGTTCAACGCGCGCGGGATTAAAAATTTCCGCAGCCAGTCGTTAAAGGACGTTATTTTTTATCTTGGCACCAATGAGTTACGTCGCTTTGTACTGGTTTCCTGCCTGACCTCGGTCAACAAAGTCAAGACCGACGATATTTATTACCAGAGCCTGATCCGCGCCAAGTTTTGCGAGCTGGCCTCGTCACACTCCATCAGCCGCCACTCTGCCGATGACGCGTTTATCGTCGGCCTGTTTTCACAGCTCGACAGCATTTTTGAAATGCCGATGGCGGATTTATTAAGCCAGATTGATATCTCCGCAAGCGTGATGATGGCGCTTAAGGAGCAAAAAGGCCCGCTCTACCCTTACCTGCAACTTATTGAGCTGTATGAAAATCACAACTGGGAAGAGGTAAGCGCGCTCGGTCATCGGTTGGGTTTTAACCGCAGCATGGTGGCGGAGCTGATTAAAGCCGCCACCAAATGGACCAACGATATCCCGTCAAAGGTCAGCTGATCATTTCAGTTTTCGCGCCAGACAGCCGATTTAATCAGTAGGGTGTCATTCACACCGCTGCTTTGTTTCACTCGGCTGACCACTGGACGCACATCATGGAAAAGTTAACGGTATATGGATATCGCCTCGGTAACGAATATCAGGTGGAATTCGTGCCTTATAAGCAAAGTCTTACGACCTGCGTGATTCCGGGTAGCTGCACCTATTTACGTAACACCATGAGCAACCTGCTGGCCTACCTGCTGACGCACGCCGTGGGGAGTATTGTGGCCGACAAAACGCTGCAGATTCAGGTTTGGGAAAATAACGGATTGAGTTGCTCAAGCCAGCGACTGTGGCAAGTAATGAACAACCTGAAGCGTAAACTGGCGGTATTCGGTTTGCCCGACGACTTTATTCTGCGCGTGGCCGGGAAAGGGTATCTTATCCCGCCGGAAAAGGTACTGACGCTTTATTGCCGGGAGACATTTTTTCGACAATACGCCACGGTTGATCACTGCGCCCCATAAATCCGGATAATTAAGGGTAACGCAGCGCGTCAATCAACAAAGTAAACGCGGCGGTGTGCTGTTTGCGGCTGGGGTAATAGAGGTAATAGCCGGGGAAAGGTTCGCACCAGGCCTCGAGCGCCGTTTCAAGTTTGCCTTCTGTAATCGCCTGCGCCACACAATCTTCCGGTACCAGCGCCAAACCCATACCGCTGGTTGCCGCTTCGATTCTGGAAGCCAGATTATTAAAGGTTAATTGCCCTTCCACGCGCACGCGCATTGGCTGGCCATCTTTGGAAAACTCCCAGGCATACAACCCGCCGAGCGTCGGCAGACGCATATTAATACAGTTGTGATGTTGTAAATCATGCGGTGTTTGCGGTTTACCATGGCGGGAGAAATAACCCGGCGACCCGATAACCACCATGCGCCAGTCCGGGCCAATTCGCACCGCGACCATATCTCTGGCAACCTGTTCACCAAGGCGAATACCGGCGTCGTAACGCCCGCTGACAATATCTGTCAGGGTGTTATCGATGGTTAATTCTACTTTCACGTCCGGGTAAGCGTCTAAAAAAGGTTTAATCGCGGGCCACACCGTAGAATGCAACGCATGCTCGCCAAGTGTGATGCGAATATTGCCAGCAACGCGATCGCGCATATCGGTTAATGCAATCAGTTCTTCCTCAATCTCTTTAAAGCGCGGGCCAATGCTATTAATTAATTCCTCGCCTGCATCAGTGGGCGCGACGCTGCGCGTGGTACGGGTAAGCAAACGAATTTGCAGGCGTTCTTCCAGCCCGCGAATAGCATGACTGAGTGCAGATTGCGAGACACCTAATTTTGCTGCCGCGCGAGTAAAGCTGCGTTCGTGGGCCACCACAATTAAATAGAAGAGATCGTTAAAATTGTCTTTCAGCATTTCCGCTCCGTTACCAGACCATGAAAATAGCATTTATGCTACACGTCGGATGCATTTAAATATATGTCTATAATTCACTAATCCCGCAATCAGATGACTCTGTTCGTGAAGCAGGCCACCTTTTTTTATGTTAATAAACGCCAGGGATCTTCCTTTTAATGAATTGTGCTCATAACCGCAATGAGCCATATCACTTAATCAACAGGCCTTACTATTCTCCACGTATAAAAACGCTGAAGCCCTATTAAAAATCAACCATGCAGCAGCGGCAGGCATTTAATAATTAAACACCCGCTATTAATGCCTATTTCAAATAACCCCTTAATCAACCTACATATTTAACCGCACCTTTTGCCAATAAAAGCCGGGGGAGTTACCCCCGGATAGAGAAAAAAAGTAACAGTAGACACAAAAAATGCAATGAGGTTAATAAAGCGACTTAACGTTAACCGATTAAACGCGGGTTGATATTAGCGATCTGTGCGATTAAAAATAGGCAAAAGAAGTTCCATTCAATATTTATCAATATGTGCTAAAACGAATTTAAATATTTACACATGAAGAACTCAGGTGATAAACAATATCCTACAGCCTGAATAATCCATGAGCCACTCTCATAAGTGGCAAGGTATTCTTGTTGTTATTAAAAAACACAGTGGCAAACATCAAGGGTTTATTTATATGAAAATATCTCAACTGAGTCTTTTCGTCTCTGCTGCGGTACTGTGCTCGTCAGTACAGGCTGCGGAAATATATAATAAAGACGGTAATAAGTTAGACTTATATGGTTTGGTATCAGCAGAGCATTATTTTTCGGATAACAGTGGCTGGAATGGCGACCAAACTTATATGCGTCTTGGCTTTCGCGGTGAAACACAAATTAACGACCAACTGACCGGCTACGGCCAGTGGCAGATGCATATTGACGCGAATAAATCGGAAGGTGATACCAATACGCCACGCACGCGTTATGGCTTCGCCGGGTTAAAATTCGCCAATTACGGCTCGGTGGATTATGGCCGTAACAAAGGTGTTTTATATGACTCCCTCGGTTATACCGATATGCAGCCAGAGTTCGATGGCATGACGTACGGTTCTGACCAATTCATGTTCAGCCGTGGCAGCGGCATGCTGACCTACCGCAATACGGATTTCTTTGGTCTGGTTGACGGCCTGAATTTCTCCCTGCAGTACCAGGGGAAAAATGATGGCGGTGGCGAGTCCGGTGCTGGTCGAAATGTATTACGTCAAAACGGCGACGGTTACGGCTTATCCGTGGAATATAACATCGGCGCAGGCGTAAGCGTTGTCGGTGCCATGACCAGCGCCAAACGCACCCAAGAACAAAATACCGCCGCCAATATTCTGGGTGATGGCGATCGCGCCGAAGCCTATTCTGGCGCGATTAAATATGACGCCAATAATATCTACCTGGCGGCGATGTTTACTCAGGCTTATAACGCTTCGCGTTTTGGCAGCTCTTCCGATACGACAACCGCCTACGGCTACGCCAACGAATCGCAGATTTTTGAAGCGTACGCCAGTTACCAGTTCGACTTTGGCTTACAGCCATTCGTGGCGTATAACGCGCTGAAAGGCAAAAATATTGGTAGCAACAGCGCGGGCGATAAATATGGCGATCAGGATATCGAGAAATATGTCGATCTCGGTGCCACATACTACTTCAACAAGAACTTCAACATGTTCGTTGATTATAAAATCAACCTGATTGATGAAGATAAATTCACCACGGCGGCCGGTATCAACACCGATGACGTGGTTGCAGTGGGTATGGTTTACCAGTTCTAAACCCGCAAAAAGGCGGCTCAGGCCGCCTTTTACTCACCGTGATTCCGCACACGTTTCGCTTTCATTACCCCAATTTTCCCATGTGCTGATGCTGGCGTCGCCAGACGCCGGGCGGCATCTGGTATTTGCGCGAAAAAGTGCGCGTAAAGGTCTGCTGAGAGTCATAACCGTATTTGCTTGAGATGGTCATAATGGACTGCTCAGTCACCAGCAGCTCATGTGCGGCGCTTTCCAGTTTCTTCTCACGAATATAAATCCCTAGCGGAATCTGAATCACTTGCTGGAACAGGCGCTGAAGATGCCATTTCGAATACCCCGCCCGCGTGGCGACATCCTCGATCCGCAGCGGTCGTTCAAGGTTATCGTCAATCCATTGCTGGATCTCAAGTATCACCGCGTGTTGCATACCCATGGTTGAAACCTCCTTGAGAACAGGAGCATTCACCTTAGCGGAGTGATACTTACGCAAACATGACGCGAAAATAATAATTTTGTCAGAAATGCGCTTTCTGCCAGGCCATATAACCCCGCCAGGTGTGGATACAGGCATCAAATCATGCGTGGAGTGCAGCGGGAAAAGAGGCCAGCGCGAACCCCATAACAAGCCTGCTGCAATGCAGAAGAGAGGCCACTGGCGCAGCCTCCCGCTCCGGCCTTCGCTGACGCTACAGTGCTTTTGCCTCACCTGCCCATTCGCGCAAGAAATTCGCAGAGCACATAGCAGGCTCAATAACCGCAATATCGACGCTGACCAGGCCAAACTTCACAAAAGGATCGCGTTCTATTTCCTTTTCCAGGCTCTGGCTGTCGCTGGCTGTGGCCAGGATAAATCCACCCTGTTTATTTTTTAGCGGCCCGGCGAAAATAACATGACCTTTTTTGATCATCTCCCCCAGCCAAAGTTTATGGGCATCGACATAAGCGCCGAGAATATCGGGTTCGCTACCGTAATAAAGCGTAATCGCATATAACATGATCAATTCCCCGCAGGTTAATTTAGTGGCAGCGCAGCAATAATGTTACGAATAGCCGATCGCGCGGCTGCAATTTGCTGGTGTTTAATTTCATCACCTTTCGAGGTGCCTTCTGCGCGGATAAGATGAATATCGTCAATACCCAGAAAACCCAAAAAGGCGCGCAGATATTTTTCCTGAAAATCCATGCCATCAAAAGGCGGTTGTAAATAAAAACCGCCGCGCGCCGAAATAATCAATACATGTTTCCCCTCCGCCAGCCCCACCGGCCCGGTGGCAGTGTACTGAAAGGTTTTTCCCGGTTGGGCAAGCCTGTCCAGCCAGGCTTTTAACTGGCTGGACACAGAGAAGTTATACATTGGTGCAGCGATAACGATCAGATCATGCTCGAGAAACTCATCGACCAACTGCTGTGAAATTTGGTGCTCCGGGTGTCTGTCACTCACCGGTTGACTACCGGCAACGACACGGAATCCGGCAGCAATGTCAGCGGTTAAATGGCTTATTTCGTCCCGAACCACATCGCGATAGGTTATTTTCGCTTGCGGATAATGTGCTTTTATTTCCCGCATAACGTCAGCGGAAAGCGCGCGAGTGACAGAATATTCACCCGATATACTGGAATCAATGTGCAGAATCTTCATGATGCTCTCCGACAATAAACACAATAGTTATTTAAAGGATTTAGCAGCAGTATCGATAAATTTCGCCACTGCATCGGGTTGCGAAACCATAGACAAATGTGAAGTGTTAACTTTATATACGGTGGCGTGGATCTGTTTGGCTATTTTCTCCTGAACGGCAGGTAACAAAGCATGATCGTTTTCGGTCAGCAAATACCAACTGGGTTTATTTTCCCAGGCGGCATGAGCGATTTTTCCCTGAAATGCCGTGACAGCGATCGGTTGCGAAACCGCCGCCAACGCCTGGACATTCTCCGTTGAGATATCGTTCGCCATCACCTGTTGAAACTGGCTGGCATCATCTAACCACACCAGCCCTTGTGCATCAGGTGTCAGCCCGGTCATTGGCGCATTAAGCCGCGCCAGTAAATCAGTCACGGATTCCCCCGTTGTCGGTGCCAGCGCAGAAAGGTAGACCAGCCCCCGCACCTTGCTGTTATTACCGGCCTGGCTGATCACGGCACCCGCCCACGAGTGACCGACCAGCAGCACATCGCCGTGCTGGCGTGCCAGTACGCGCTCGGTGGCGGCGACATCATCATCCAGCGAAGTCAGCGGGTTTTGCACCGCCGAAACGTGGTAGCCCATGGTTTGTAAACGCTCAGTTACGGCAGCCCAACCGGAGCCGTCCGCAAATGCACCGTGTACCAACACAATATTTTTAATCGGCTGCGCTGCCGCCTGCGCCGAAATCACGCTCAACATGGCAGCACATGATGCCGCCGTGATAAACCGTTTTCCGTTGCGAAAATAGTCCCGCATGCTCTCTCCCGTCACGTCGTGGTGAGGTTATAAACACATTGCAGAGAGTGTAATCGCGGCAATCCGGCATGGTAAGATGGCGAACTTGACATTAAACAGGCAAAACCAGACACACTACGAGGAACCCGAATGCAGATAGCGATAATTGCCACCGCAGGCAGCATGATGTCTGCGATTACGGGGCTTGCGGATATGTTCTGGATAACCAACCAACTCCTGCCCGCTAGCATTGAGGCCAGCCAGTTCAGGATCGCCATTGTCAGCCCTGATGGTAGCCCGGTCATGGACGCGCAAGGTCGGGAAATTGCAGTGGATAGCGCGTTTGCAAACGTAAACGCGCCCGATGTGATTCTGGCCTGCGGCATGGCGCTTGGCGGCAATAAACTGCCCGCGGCAACAAGCCCGGAAGCCGTGGCGTGGCTGCGTCAACAGCATCAGCGCGGCGCAAAAATTGGCGGCGCTTGCGCGGGGGGTTATCTGCTGGGTGATGCCGGGTTGCTGGATGGCAGAGAGTGCGCCACCACCTGGTGGCTGTATCCCACTTTCCGCGCCCGCTATCCGCGTGCCAAAATGGTGTGGGGAAAAGCATTAATCGAAGATCGCAACGTGATTACCACCGGCGGGCCGCTGTCGTGGGTGGATTTAGCCTTGCACATAATTCGCCAGAACGCCGGGGATGAAGTAGCAAGAATGGCAGCAGACATGACCGTTGCCGACAGCCAGCCAATCTCCCAGCAGATCTATGCTCCGCGCGGTTTTTTAAACACCATTGATCCGCTTTTACTGCGCGCCGAACAGCTTATCCGCTATGAAAACCCGGCAATCACCGTCGAAGAACTCGCCAGCGCGCTGAACCTCAGCCCGCGCACATTGCACCGTAAATTGGCCGATTTAACCCACGAAAGCCCCAAGCATTTTATTACGCGCGTGCGCATTGAATCGGCCTGTTTGCTGCTTGAAAACCCATCGGCAAATATCAGGCACGTCGCCGCCGCATGTGGTTATACGGAAGATACGGCGTTTCGCAAAGCCTTTAACCAACTCATCAACATGACGCCTGCGCAATACAAGCACTGGGCCGCCGCGCGAAACGGCAAATCGGGGCATTAACGCCTCGCCACGATGCGGCATCAACATGTTATCTGATCGTTTTACGAAACGTTGCATGTCCGGTTTCGGGAATTCTCTTCACCGCCAATGCGCCTACAATGGGCGGCATCTGAACAAAAGAGAGAATGACCATGGCATTTCAAGCTGGGCTGTACTGGGTAATCGATCCGCTTTGCGGCTGGAGTTATGGCGCACTGCCGCTGATTAACCGCACGGCTGAACACTTCACTGAACGACAACATATTTTGCCCGGGGGCCTGTTTATCGACGCGCAGCGCCGCCGCCTGGACGCCGACTGGCTGTCCCATGTACATGAGCATGATGATCGGATCGCGAAATTAACCGGTATGCCGTTTGGCCGTGCTTATAAAGAAGAGTTACTGGCCCGCGACGGGTTATTGCTCGACTCGCTGCCTGCCACTCGCGGTTTGTTAGCCTTACAGCAATTTGGCGAACCGGGTGACGCGCTGCACTTTCTTAATGCCATTCAGGCAGCCTGGTATCGTGATGGCCGCGATATCACCCGTGATGACGTGGTCAATGACGTGATTCAACACGCCACCGGGCAATCTATTGTCAATGGCCAGGTGGCAGAAAACGAAGCCCGCGCCGCCATTCAATATGGTCGCATGGTGATGGCGCAAGCCGCCGGACTTGGTTTCCCCAGCGCCGTGTTGGTGCAGGAGGATGGCCGTTACACACTGCTTCCGGTCAGCCAGTATTACGGCAACCCGGATGCATTTATGACTCTCGCCAAAACATATTGTTAAAGGAATTCCACCATGAACCATAAAACATTCGGCGTATTGCTGATACTCGCCAGCGCCTCTTCTGTTGCCGCACCATTACAATTGCAGGTTTATAACCCGCAGGAAAAGGCCATTTTCGCCGTCTCATCTACGCTGGTTTCCGGCCCTACAGAAGCGATTTTGTTTGATGCGCAATTCAGTGTGAAAGATGGCGAGAAACTGGTGGAGATGATCAAAGCCAGCGGCAAAACGCTCAAGCAAGTGGTGATCACCTCCGGCGACCCGGATTTCTATTTTGGCCTTGAGCCCATCGTCAAGGCCTGGCCGCAGGTCAAGGTGGTTGCCTCGCCTGCGGTGGTGAAACATATTGAAGCGACAAAAGAGGCCAAGCTGGCGTACTGGGGACCGCAGATGAAGGACGGCGCGCCGCACACTTTAACCGTACCGACAGCGACTACGGCGACCCACTTAACCATTGATGGTGAAACGCTGGAACTGCGCCATCCGCAGAGCTATGCGGCTTATGTGTGGATCCCGGCGAATAAAGCCATTCTCGGCGGCACAGCGATTTCCAGCGGTATCCACGTCTGGAGCGCCGACACGCAAACGCCCGCCGCACGAGCGCAATGGCGTGAAGTGCTGGGTGAAATGCAGCACCTGAAGCCCCAACAAGTGATCCCTGGTCATTATCTGGGCGCACGTCCTGTCGGTGACCAGGCGATTACGTTTACCCTTAATTATCTGGATAAATTTGAGCAGGCACTGAAAGCGAACAAAACCTCTGCGGGCGTTATCAACGCGATGACCGCCGCTTATCCGAACCTGGCAGAAGCGGGTTCGCTGGAACTGAGCGCAAAAGTAAATACCGGCGAGATGAAGTGGTGATCGTAACGCGTAATACTGTTTTTTTACGCATCAGAATTTACGCATTACCTGCCATATTGTTTCATTCACGCCGGATTCAGTATGATTAATTAAACGCTGCGCCGTGAACAAGATAAGGGGGACGACTGTGTCCCCCTTATCAATTCCTACACTCTGCAAGCGATCGCCGCTTGCATAACGCTCACCTTCCGCTGCCGATCTGTTGTGAGTTCGCGTCGGGATGACGCCTCCACTCGCGCCTTCCGGTGCGATCAGACATTCCGTTTTAAACCCTCAAAAACCCTGGTGTGGCGAATTTAAAAAAGCATTACTGTTAATTGGAAGGCGCTGTCGTTGTTGTGGTGCTGGTCGATGTATTACTCCCATCATTCCCCCCACCCATTGACAATAAAAGCAAACCCGTTACAGCGGTGATAACGGCCACTCCAGTTACGGCTGAACTACCAACCGCATATTCCGCTGCATTATCTCCGGCGGCCTTTCCTTCTTCTGCGGGCGCTGCGTAGCAAAATTCAGAAATAACAAATATGAAAGCGATAGCAATGTATTTTAAAAGCATCATAATCCTGTCCTCATAATTATTTGGGATCATTTGCACTTTAAATCGCCGTCACAAAAGTGGATCGCAAAATAGGACATTCCTCGACAATATGAAAACAAATGGGAGATTCCTCAGCGGAACCAAATTATCTCAGCGCATGCACATTTCGCTTAAAAATAAAAATAAGATTATCCTCAGTTAACAATTTTTTAGCAGTATGATAGAGATCAAAGAAGACACAGAACAGCACATCGAAGGATTCAGAAAAATTTCAAAGCTGCAAATTTTACACACGCATATCCAGACGCTCCGGGAGGGTGTAATATGGAAAGAAAAATAGATGTCATATTATGCAAAATCACCTGTTCTTATACCAAAAAAGGCATCACTCAATTAGTTAATGAAATCAGAAACGGTAGTGGTTTGCACATTGGAATAAATTTTACAGCGCCTTATTCTGGCCGGGGCACATTAGTCGTGACCAAAGGTAATTTCATCCCGTTTACGTTGGCACACACGCCAATGATTGTGATACCCGATAAAGTTCCAGTCAGTGTTTTACTGGACATATTAACCGAGTTTGTTTATGGAAGGGTAAGCCAGCATGTTAAGACAATTCGCCTTGGAAGGCGCGAAATTGCTATTCTTAAAGAGATGATTTTCGAAAAAAGTGATGAGGAGATTTCTACTCTATTAAATATCAACAAAAAAACCGTTTCATCGCACAAGGACAACATCAAAAAGAAAATCTCCGCGAATACAAAGATTGACATTTTCTATGCGTTTAGCATTTTTTCCTTTACCGACTCCACATTAAAAGACAGCACGAGTGAAGATCCACTTTTTATGCCGCCGGGCGAGCAAATAAATAGAATGATCGCTTACGGCTAATAAAGCGAAAACACAACACTCAATAAAACTTAAATCATAAGTCAATATAAAATTGCATTTTTATCTTGCAGATAAAAATGCAATTCATATTAAAGATAATTAAGTCTTTTTGCCGAGTTTCCGCGACTGGCCCACTTTTCTTGAGCGTACGAGCCGAAAATGTCTGTAAAAGGAATACGCGATAACGATCAGCAACACACCTATCAAGGCTAAGTTCATCATCACCATTTTAGTTTCACTCACAGCGGGCGGGATTTCATTTAAGCGATAAATAACCGCAGCCGTCAATAGCTGGCAAAGAAAATAAGACTGGCCTCAACGCACAAATAATTAAATGCTAACGATGAGATTAAACTTAAGAAAAACAATGGCACGGCCACGCATTGCCAGCACGAGTACGCGACAGCGCTATTATCTTTAGATTTTTCATCGTTGTTACGCCGCGAATTCCCCATATAAAATGGCTATTTATTCTGTTGCTCTGGTTAATTGCTGGCGAAGAGCGTCAATAAACAACCGCAGCGCAGCGTGTTGATGTTCGCGAGACTGATACAGGCCATAAATCCCCAGTTGTTGCGGTTCAAGATCGGGTAATACCCGGACCAGTTGGCCATTACTCAGCGCCTCTTGCGCTTCCCGTTCCGGCACCAGCGCCAGCCCGCACCCGGCAATGGCCGCATCCCGCAGTACAGAAGATATCCCCGCGCTCAGATTGCCGTGCGCCAGCACTTCCCACGGGTTTTGCTCGCTATCGGTAAAGTGCCATGATTGCCCGGCAAAACCGCTATAGTGCAGGCAATTGTGATGCTCAAGCTCTTGCGCCGTGTGCGGTGTACCGTGCAGACGCAGGTACTCCGAAGAGGCGCAAAGTACCGAACGGCACTCGCCAAGACGCGTGGCTATCGCCCCTGCTTCCGGGTTATTGGTGATGCGAATCGCCAGATCAATGCGTTCGCCAATCAGGTTGACCGGGTGGTTGCCCACTTCGACTTCAATTCTTAACGCCGGATAACGCGCCAGAAAACCCGGCAGCACCGGCCCGATAATATGGCTGGCAGTGAAGTGGGCGCAGGCGACACGCAATGTGCCAGAGGGCGTTTCCCGTGTCGATTGTCCTTCAATATCGCCAAACAGCGGCGCGAGCTGCCGCGTCTTTTGTAACGTATTTTCCCCGGCTGGGGTAAGCGTCAGGCGGCGAGACGAACGGTGAATAAGCCGGGCGCCCGCCCATTTTTCCATTTCATCCAGGTAGCGGCTGACCATCGGGCGAGAAATGCCCAGCGCCCGCGCAGCGGCGCTCAGGCTTCCCAGCTCGCAGATGCGATTAAACACCACCACCGCCATCACTCTGTCCATATGCTCACCTGTTCGATTTATGAAACGTAAAGCGCATTGTTTCAGAAATCAGCCTGGCAAAATAGCCTTTCGCCCACGCCCTGCGCTTTGAGTTAAGCGCGCGCTTCCCACTTTTTGTATGAGTCCTGGTTCCGTTACGCTGCTGTGTTTGCGTCGCGTGGTCATGAAATCGCAGCCATACCGGAGGAGCCTGAAGTCCGGCGCTTTCCTGTCTCTATTTTCATGCCAACAGAGCCAATCCAGCACGCTTCACCGATGTATTCCGCTTTACAACACGCTCTTACCTTTGCTCCTGCAATCTATGCATAAAGTTTGCAGGCGGTGTGCCGTTAGTCATATCGGTGGGCCAATGCTTTGGCAATGCAAATACATTAATGTGTTTTGAGCGGAAAACCGTGGATGAGAAAAATGATACGAAAAATCTTGTTACTGATGTCTGTTTTATCTATTGGCTATTACGCTTACTCATATTCTGTGGTGATGGCAGACTTACCCTTCACGTACCAGGTTCAGAATATCTTCACCATAGTCATGTGCTTGATTTTTGCAGTGCTGTTATTTGCATCAAATAATAAAGAAATAGTATTTCTGCTAAACCGTTACTATTCTGCATTCAGGATAAGGAAAACAAATAATAGCTATAATTACACGCTTTTGTTCTGTTTTCTGTTTCTGGCTTACGCGCACTATTATCTTTCCAGCCTGCTCTCCAGATTAATACTGGATGTAATATTAAAAATCGGCTCATTGGACATCCTCTTGACGATCGATATTTACACCTCATTGTTATTTGCAGCTAACTGTCTATTGTTTGTGGTTTACGCAATCCCTGTTGTGCATGCATTTATAAAGCTGCACGCTGAAAAGGCTTCTGTAGTTTCTACCCAACAGGATGAATAAACAAACCTGCGGTGCAAAGATGACACCTTTGCACCCAATATGTGAGGTGATCAACAGAATGCCAGTGTTTTCACTATCCCCATGAATCCCCTCAATTTAGTTAGCATATTCACGGCGCTATAATTTATTCACTTACGTTTGTTCTTTCCGCGCAAAGAGCAGAGGGGATGCGATCAGATGGATACTTTACACGCCCCGGATAAAGGGTCTACGCCAAAAGCCCGATTTGTTTTTTTATTTCCAACGTTATCTTTAAGTGGTTATCGGATGATAATGCGGTAGCGGATAGTATTTAAATCACCAGCAAAATGCGTTGATATAAATATGACGTCACTATGCAGACCGTATGTCACCAGTGAGAAGCGGATTGTCTTTTTAATTTTCCCTGCACATCCGATAAAGCAAAATTAAATAACAGCACTGCACGATAAACGCCCACCGTAATCATGAGGAGATAAAGAGATGCCATCTATTTATTATCGCGGCGATAACCGCGTTATTTCCGAGATACAAAAAACAGGGTTCCAGCCACGCATTGAATCATGCCGGGGACGAACGCCGGCCCAGGCCATTGTCTATATTCAGCAGCTTATTGTCACAAACGGTTTTAAAAGCCTCGCGGATATTGGCGGCTACATCATAAGTAATTCCAAAGGTGATTCTGTCTCGACCTCATGTATCGAGGATGGGGCCTCCTACGGCACACATAAATATCGCATCACCGCCCCAAAAAATGCGCTGTTTTTTGAGTTTAATCTCGATGGCAGCGTAGGGGCACAGTTACCCGATCAAGGGCATATGTATGGACGCAAGCCGTACTATATTTTGACCAACGTGAACCCTGATTTAAGCCAATACGTTATCGTTGGCACCAGAACGGCCACGCAGGAAGCCACCTTTTTTACTGATATACCCAGCGACTGGATCTCGTTACTCAACTAACCGAGCCGACCGGGAATCGTTCTGACCCGCCTTGTCGCCAAAACAGTGCCCTTCTGCTCTGTGCGGGCACTGTTTGTGGCGCAACGCGTGAATTCCACGGCGCCAGGTTATTCCCTTTTCGTATGCACCTAATTACCGCGCTGAAGAGTGAATCAACACGTTTAACCGGCCCTCTTCTCTGCCACGGCTACGATCAAAACCCGGATGACTGTGCAAGCGCAGCTAATTTCCTGCCGGTGTCTAATTCACATCACGCACTATGTGCAACACACAAAGAATGTCTCTCTCGTTTGACGTCTAACCCACTGTTTTACTAAACGCTGGCTAAACAGCCTTTCGCTAAATCCCTGGCCGCAGGGTAAATTTTCCGCGCGGGCTGCCGATAGCAATAACAGAAGTGCCACTTTGACATTGACGTTGAGCAGAACACATTATGAAAAGACATCCCCTTTCCTGCCGCGCGCTACGCGCAGCCGGATACGATCCCAACTCCAGCGTACTTGAGCTTGAACACAGTAATGGCCGGGTTGAGCAATATCTTGGCGTGCCGCCTAAAACCTGGCAGGCATTTTTGATGAGCCACGAGCAGGAAAACTATTTCCGCGAGCATATCGCCAATAGCTACCTGAAAATTACCGTAGAGCAGGCAAATCGCAGCCGTTTTTGACCGCTGATGCGGTAATTTTTTGCCCGCGTTTGTGCTAACGTTGTCTGCCCGCAGACGATGCGGTTTGGTGTGTGCTCATGCTGGCGACAGCGTAACGAGGTGTTATGAGAATTGGTATTGCGTTTCCTATCCTGGTTTTTATTGTCGCCGTCGCTTTTCTGACGTGGTTTATCGTTGGCGGTTACGCCACACCGGGCAGCTAACGCTCGGTGTGTTGCGCCATCGGGCGGCAGATAAATATCATGGCCAGTGCGCTGAGCAGCGGGATCAGCGCCAGCCACAACCAAGCGACACTCGCCGCGCCAGAAGGGGTCAGCGCGTTATCCAGTTGCCCGCCTAACAGGAAATTACCCACCAGCACCGTCACGCCCCCCATTGAAGCCAACGCGCCATAATGTGCGCCGAGGTTCTGGTTATCCGCAAACCACGGCACCAGATCTTTCCCCACCGGAACAATCACCATTTGCCCGAGCGTTAACAGCGTTACCATGCAGGCAGCCGGCACGTAGCGTTGCCAGTTTTCCGGCGCGGGTGTCGCCGCAAACAGCGCGACGCTAATAAATGACGCGGCCAGTAACGCAAACCCCACCGGCAACATGCGCGCCGCCCCAACACGGCGGGCAAACCGCGCCAGCGGCATCTGTAACGTGATGATGAGCACCGAAGCCAGCATAAAAAGCGGGCCGAGGGTTTTCTCGCTGCTGCCCGAGCGGCTCAGTTCAACCGGCAACGCCAGGTAAAGCTGGTTATAGCTGAACAGATAGGCGCTGTAAGCCACCATAAAGGCGACAAAACGCGGTTTGCGAAAGGTTTTCCACCACGGCAGCACATGCAGCGCGTCCGTTTTCCCGTTGCCGCCTGGCAGGCAGAAAAAGAGCACCAGCAGCGCCACCACAAACACGCCCGCACCGGCAAGCGCCACGCGCTGGAAACCAAAACCGGCAAGCAGCGAACCCAGCAACGGCCCAAGCACCGTGCCCAGTTCACCGCAAATGGCGAACAACGCGAACCACTCCGCGCGGCTGCGCTTTCCCGCTTTTTCACTCTGCGTGCCCGCTTTCGCCAGCAGCGCTTCGATGGATGGAGAAAACAGCGCCCCGCCAACACCGGTTAAACAGGCGCCCAGCACCACCGGCACCAGCTCCCCGCCAAACGCCAACAGCAAATATCCGCTTATCCGCACCACACAACCGCACAGAATGATGATCCTTGCGCCGAAGCGATCGGATAACGCGCCGCCTAACAGAAACATTCCCTGCTGGCAGAAGGTACGCAGGCCGATGATCAAGCCAATCAACGAGCCGGAAAGCAGTAAATCGTCGCGTAGATAGATCGCCAGAAACGGCACCACAGCATAAAAACCGATATTAAAAATCAGCTGGCTCCCCGCGAGCAGGTACGGCGATGTCACTTTCGACGGGGCAGAAATTTGGGCAAGCATGAAGTGTCCAGGTCAGCAAAACGCGCAAGGGTCTTTAATACCGGGGAAATTTCCTGCTGGCAACTCTCTTTAATCCCGCACTTTATGCAGGGTTTTCATTGGTAATTCCCCATATTGACAAGGCTCATGCCGCTCGGTATAAGAGCCGCCATAAGAATGATTTTCATTTACAATGCCAATAATTGTCCAGGGTCATGATGATGCAAATGTTTAAAAAATCGTTGTTTGTACTGGGGATGTTGTTTGCGGGTTCAGCACTGGCGCAAGCCACCCATTATCCGTTGACCATTGAAAACTGCGGTGTGCAGGTTACGTTCGACAAAGCACCACAGCGCGTGGTGGCGCTGGGGCAAAACACGGCAGAGATCATGCTGCTGCTCGGCTTGCAGGACAAAATGGTCGCCAGCGCGTTTTGGCCGACCAAAGTGCTGCCGCAACTGGCTGCGCAGAATGCCAAAGTCAAAGTGCTGACGGTTGAGATCCCTACGCTTGAGTCGATCATTGCCCAGGAGCCGGATTTCGTGGTCGCTCAATTGCCGATCCTGCTGGGGCCAGACAGTAAAGTGGCGAAGCGCGAAGATTTGTCCGCCATTGGCGCAAACAGTTACCTCTCGCCAGGCGTCTGCGCAACCAAACAAGATAACGGTGATATTTACGGCAGCCGCCATACCTTATGGAACCCGTCATTGCTCTACAAAGAGATCAGCGATCTGGCAGAAATTTTTGATGTGCAAGAGCGAGGCGAGAAGCTGATTGCCGAGTTCAAACAGCGTGAAGATGCGCTGCGCAGCACGTTCGGCCACGGTAAGAAAAACCTGTCATTTGTCTTCTGGTTCTCCAGCGCGTCGCCCTCGGCAGATGCGTATGTCGGCGGCAAAAATAGCGCCTCTGGTTATATCGCCAACCTGCTTGGCGGGCACAGCGCCATCACCTCGGAAAGCGAGTGGCCGACGCTCAGTTGGGAAAGCATTATCGCCGCTAACCCGGACGTGATTGTTGTCTCGAGCCTCGATCGTAACCGCTGGGCGCTGGACAATGCGCAAGAGAAGATCAAATTCCTGAAAAGCGATCCGGCGGTCAGCCAGCTTGAGGCAGTGAAGAAAGGCCATATCGTGGTGATGGACGGTCAGGCGATGAATCCGACCATCCGCACTTTCTACGGCGCAGAGCAAGTTGGTGAACAACTGGAGAAGCTGGGGCTGGATAAATGACCACGCCCTCCTCGACTGCGCTAAAAAAAGTGCAGCGTGTTGCATTACTGCTGTTATCGCTATTGCTGCTCGGGCTGGTGATTGCCGTCAGCGTTGGTGTTGGCGAACTCGCCATTCCGCTACGAACCACCTTTTACGCTGTAAGCAATAAGCTGGGGCTGACCAGTGAGCCGCTAAACCGTATCCATGAAACGGTGATTTGGGACTTCCGCCTGAGTCGCGCGCTGGTCGCCGCCTGCTGTGGTGCCGGGCTGGCGATTTGCGGCGCGGTGCTGCAAAGCCTGTTGAAAAACGCGCTGGCAGAACCCTATGTGTTGGGCGTTTCCGCCGGGGCGTCTACCGGCGCGGTGTCGGTGGTGGTGTTAGGTCTCGGCGCGGGCGCGGTGTCGCTCTCCGCCGGGGCATTTGTCGGCGCGTTTGCCGCATTTTTGTTTGTCGCGGTGCTGACTAACGGCGCGCGCGGTGGCAACGAACGCACCATCCTCGCCGGGGTCGCGGCTTCCCAGCTTTTCAACGCCATTACCGCATATAGCATCAGCACGTCCGCCAGTGCGCAGCAAGCGCGGGATGTGATGTTCTGGCTGCTGGGCAGTTTCAGCGGCGTACGCTGGCCGGAATTTCAGTTGGTATTGGTCGTCGTCATTATTGGTCTGCTGGCGTGCCTGTACCACGCCAAAGCGTTGGATGCCTTTACCTTTGGTGACGACGCTGCCGCATCGCTGGGTATTCCGGTGGGCGCGGTACGTTTGATTCTCTTTTCCGTCACTGCCCTCATCACTGCCACCATCGTCAGCATGGCGGGTTCCATTGGCTTTGTGGGTCTTGTGGTGCCGCATGTGATGCGCTATTTCATTGGGCCGCTGCACCGCCAGTTACTGGTGGCGTGTGCGATGGCCGGCGCAATTTTGATGGTGCTGGCGGATATTGCCTCGCGCACGCTGATTGCGCCGCAAAGCCTGCCGGTTGGCGTGGTCACCGCACTGGTCGGCGTGCCGTTCTTCGCGGTTATTCTCTATCGTTCAAGGAGATTCGCATGAGTATCAGCGCCAAAAATCTCTGCTGGCGGGCAGGGAAAAAAACCATCGTCGATAACGTCTCGCTCGAAGTGGCAAAGGGCCAAACATTGGGCCTGCTGGGGCCGAATGGTTCGGGGAAATCCTCGCTGCTGCGTATTCTGGCCGGATTGCGCCGTCCGGATGATGGCAGCGTGATGCTGGATGGCCGCAATGTCGCGACGCTGAGAAAGAAAGCACTGGCAAAGCGTGTGGCGTTTGTGGAGCAACATGCAGCGACCGAGGCCAATATTCGCGTGCGTGATGTGGTGAAGCTGGGGCGCATTCCGCACCACTCGCCGTTTAGCTCGTGGTCGCACAGCGATGATGAAATAGTAGCGGCAGCGCTTGAACGCGTAGGTATGCTGGAACACAGCGAGCAGGGCTGGCAAAGCCTCTCCGGTGGCGAACGCCAGCGAGTCCATATTGCCCGCGCACTGGCGCAAGCGCCGAGCGAGATTTTGCTCGACGAACCCACCAACCATCTCGACATCCATCATCAAATGCAGTTAATGCGCCTGATAAGCGAACTGCCGGTGACCAGCATTGTCGCGATTCATGATCTAAACCACGCGGCCATGTTCTGCGATGCGCTGATCGTGATGCAAAAAGGGCAGATTGTGGCGCGTGGTACGCCGGATGATGTGCTCACGGAAGCGATGCTGGCTGAGGTGTTTCAGGTGCGGGCACGCATTGAGATATCACCCGATCACGGCAAAAAACATATCCACTTTTTATGAAAGCCTTCGCGCCAGAACGTGACACTGTTCTGGCGCGAAGAGAGCTTAAATATCGATAACGTTGCGGCTGTCCTGCAATGTGGCATGTAACGATTTCAGCGACACCACAGAAGATTGCTGCGTGATGGCAACAATCGCACCTAACGATTTATCTAACAGTTCCAGATTGTTACTTTCCAGCGCCTTCTCCAGCACAGCAAACGTCTGGGTAAGCGAGGTCTGGCGCAGCGCGAAATCCTGATTTAACGCCTGCAACAACACCTCTTTCTGCGCCTGAATACGCGCAATTTGTACTTCGGTCTCCTGGGTAATTTGATGGCGAACCGTTTCCTGTTCCGCACGGTATTTTTGTAAATCACGCCAGGCATCAAAAATCTCTTTCGCCGCCGATGCCGCTTGTAACGGCGACGCTTTTGCCGCCACTTTCGAGGCGTTAAACAGTGCTTTCATATTATGCCCACCAGAATAAATAAGCTGCGTAGCCCATCAGGGCCAGAATGCCCGTTCCCACCAGACCTGAGCTGTCAAAATTAAACAGACAACCTAACGCCCCGGAAAAGCCGGTGAAACTGAACAAAAAGGCGACAAGCGAGGTGTAAGTCCACGCAATGCTGTGCAGGTAATATCCCAGACCGCCAAAAAGAAGGCACAGCACCATCCACAGCAGAAACGAAGGTTCATCATCAGCAGTTGCTTTGCGCCGCTGGCTGTCAGCCAGCCAAAAATAGAGCGCGCTCTGCTCGCCAGGGGTAAGAGAAGAGACATCGTTGACCGTTGTCAGTGGTGCATTTGCCGCAATCAGGTTTGTCACCAGCGTATTCACACGCTCCTCGGTGAAGGCCTGAGCATGGGACACCACCGTCACGGATTCCGGCGTCGGGCTATTTTGATCATCCACCAGGCGTATCGCCAGCAACTGTTTCATCGCTTTCACCAGCAGCACGGTCTGAAGCTTCAGGAAAACGACACGTTCGTGTGCAACGTTAGCTGACAGCGCCTGATCCAGCATCTGGTAACTTGTCTTCAGGCGCTTCGCAATGCCTTCAATGGTCGAGGCATACAGCGAAATATGCTGGTTAATGGCCTGCGCCACTTCGATCACCGCATTGATTTTCGCCACTTCTTTGTTGACCGCACTGCGATATTCATACGCTTCGGTCAGCTTTTTTTCCGCATTCTGGCTGTATTTCATCATCGCGAAAATGGCGACCGGTGCCAGCACAATGCCGCCCAGCACCATAGTGCCACCGGCGATCCCTGCGCCGCCTGCAGAAAGCGCGCCGCCGCCAAACCAGGCCAGGGTGGCATTACTGGCGGCAGCGCCAGAAAGCGAGGCAATGGCGGTGCCGGTAGACGCTGCGCCGAACGTCGAAACCGCGCTCATTGAGCCAAGCGCGAGCGCCGCGCCGGTCGCCGTACCTTTCACGCCAGTACCAATAATTTCGGTCATTTTTACCGATTCAGTTTGCAACTGCGGCGCATCGTAGCGGGCAAAATTATCTAACACATCCTGCGAGACTTTGGTCTCCAGCCGGTTCACTTTTTGGCACTTCTCGAGTACGGACAAGGCATCCGGGATAACGTCATCCGCGTAGCGTTTCTTTTGATCGAGCAAGGTGTTGATGAGCGTTGACGATGTATTTCTGGCTTCTTCGAGCCCTTCTTCCGCCAGCCGCGCTTTAAAACGCGCATCCACCACAATCTCTTCAGCTTCTTTTTTTTGCTTGTGTGCTTTAAAAATATTCAGTCCCATCGGCAACCTCGAAAGAATCCTGTTCCGCCCAATGCATGAAACTACGTTCCAGAAAACGTTATCGGCACCGTGAGACGATCGTTAAGCGAAATTTTCTTTGCGCTCAAATGGATAATTTAGCCACCCAGATTTTTTGCCTGATTTAGGCTTTTTTACTCAGTCTGACGCCGTTATATTTTTCGTTTTCAGCAGGATGCCATTTTTTTATGCTGATTTAACGCCTGCTCTGGTAAATCACATCGCGCGGAAAACCCCGTCAGTTAAGGAAGAAAATAAGTAAATACAATGGGGTGAAAGCGGCGGTCAAACCGTTGCCGGGTGTACTATATCGGTGAAAACATTCACCGGAGTCAGTAATGAATATTATTGAAATCATCATGTCGGCGGGCAAGGTTTCCGTAGATGTTGCGTTGTATACCTTGCTGCCCATCATGGTGGTGATGCTCATCATGATGAAATACCTGGAAGAGAAAGGTGTTTTAGATGGCATCGTGCGCCTCACTTCCCCCATACTGAAACCTTTTGGCATCAGCGGAATGGGGATTTTCGCCCTTATCCAGCTCAACTTTGTTAGTTTCGCCGCCCCTCTCGCCGCCCTGGCGATTATGGAAAGAAGAGGCACCTCCGACCGCCATCTCGCCGCCACGCTGGCGATGTTGTTCGCGATGGGACAAGCCAACGTCTTTTATCCGCTGACACCGTTCGGCCTGCACTGGGGGATGGCGATTGTGATTTCGCTTATCGGCGGGCTTGCCGCATCCACGCTGACATACTATGTGTCAGGGCGAAAACTGTCTGCTGCCAGCCTGCGCGACGAAGAGGGCGAATTACACAAAGATAAACCACGCGCGGGTTTGATTGCGGTGATTAACGGTGCCGGGGCAGATGCCATCCGTTTGTCGCTGGGTTCGCTGCCGATGCTGCTGCTGTCGTTAACGGTGGTCGGGTTATTGAAAGCCGCAGGCGTAGTGGAAGCGTTGACTACACTGCTCACGCCACTGCTGTCGTTTTTTCATATTTCCACGGTGTATGTGCTGCTGGCGTTGACCAAATGTCTGGCGGGCGGAACGGCGTATTTCGGCGTGGCGTCTGAAATGGTGCAGCACGGGCAGTTAACGGCTGAGCAAATCAACGCCTCGGCAGGCTTTCTGGTGCAGACGCTGGACTTGCCCGGTATCGGTATTTTTCTCGGCATCGCCAGCCGCTTTGTGCGCCTGTTCCGTTTTGCGCTGCCGGGCGCAATTGTCGGGATACTGGTGCGTACCGTCTTGCATACGATGATGTTTTAAGCGTACGCCGGGTGGCGAAATGCGCACCCGGCTGCCTGGTTTATTTTTTCACCGTATCTTCAAGGAAGAAGCGTCCCAGTGGGTTCTGGTAGAAGCCTTCAATATTCTTCCGGGTCACATTGCGGTATGGGCTGTAGTAGAGATCAATCCAGTTCACATCGGCTTTCGCCATTTTTTGCAGCTCAATGTACATCTGTTCGCGTTTTTTCGCGTCCATTTCGACACGCGCCGCCGCGACCAGCGCTTTCACTTTGTCATTCTTATAACGCGTCATGTAGTTCATGTTCGCGTCATGACCGAGCACAAAGGTGGTCTTCTGATCCGGGTCAAGAATGTCGTTGGTCCAGTACATCACCGAAATATCGTACTCACCGGCCACCAGCATATCCCAGCTCTGGCTCGGGTCGACTTTCTGCAAGTTCACCTTCACGCCCGCTTTCGCCAGCTGCTGTTGCAGCAAAATGGCGATTTGCTCATCTACTTCATCCCCGGCGTTAACCACATAATTCAGCGTCAAATCGCCAGCGCCCGCCGCTTTCAGCATCTGTTTCGCTTTTTCTGGATCGTAGGGGCGACGCAGATTGTCGTTGTAGTGATAGAGCGCACCGGCCGGAATATACGAATTCGCCACCTGGCCGTAACCGAAGGTCACGGTTTTGACAATCGCGTCCTTATCGATGGCAAAATCCAGCGCCTGGCGCACTTCCACTTTGCCGAGCGCGCCGTGCGAATGGTTGATAAGCAAATGATCTTCGCGGGTTGATGGATCCAGTTCCACCTTCAGGTTGCTGTCTTTTTGCAATGAGGCAATGCGCGAGAACGGCACCGTCAGCGCGGCATCCAGTTCGCCGGCCTGCACTTTTAACATGCGCGTGTTGTCATCCGGGATGGTCAGCCAGTCGACTTCATCAAGGCTGACATTTTTCGCCTGCCAGTAGTTCGGGTTCTTCACCAGCACGATTTTTTCACCGCGCACCCACTCTTTCACGCTGAACGCGCCGGAACCGACCGGTTTTTCCGCGAAGGTTTCTTCGCCTTCGGCTTTCAACGCTTTCTCGGAAATAACCGACGCGTTCGGCAGCGCCAATTGCGACAGGAACGGTGCAGACGGTGATTTCAGCGTCACCACCAGCGTGCGCGCATCCGGCGCTTCGGCTTTATCAATAATGCTGTACGAATCACGCCAGAGCGATCCTTCATCACTACGAATGCGCAGCAGGCTGAAGGCGGCATCGCTGGCGCTTACCGGTGTGCCATCAGAAAATTTGGTATCACGAATTTTAAAGGTATAGACCTTGCCATCCGGGGAGATGGTCCAGCTTTCCGCCACGCCCGGTTCCAGTTTGGTACCGGTTTTATCGACGCGAACCAGCGGATCAAAAACGTTGGAAAAGACCCAGTTATCCGCATTCTGTGCCGATTTGATCGGATCAAAAGTGGTGCTGTCTTCCCGACGACCAATCGTCAGAACGCCAGCCGCCTGCGCCATTTCACTGACCACACTGAGCGCCAGAAAAACGCTGGCCGCCAACAACTTAACTTGCTTGTGCTTCATCAAAGGATCCCTCAGTCAAAGGAAAAACACTCTTCTCGCCTGCGTGTGTCAGCACGCAGGTCCAGGCGTGATCGGCAATCTGCCGGGTCGGGGGTAATGCGCCGGTGCGGCACTGCACCTGCGCGTAAGGGCAGCGCGGATGAAATGCGCAACCTTGTGGAATGGCAACCGGGCTCGGTGGCTCGCCCGCAAGCGTCTCCTGCGGTAACGGTTTGTCCGGATCGATTTCCGGGATAGCGGAGACCAGCGCGGCGGTATAAGGGTGGCGCGGATGGTTAAATACCGCTTCTGCGGGGCCTTCTTCGACGATCCGCCCAAGGTACATCACCGCCACCCGATCGCACAGGCGGCGCACAATCGCCAGATCGTGGGCGATAAACAGGATCGCCAGCCCCATTTTTTCGCGCAGATCCATCAACAAATTGACGATCTGCCCCTGAATAGAGACATCCAGCGCCGCCACGCACTCGTCGGCGACGATCAACCGGGGCTCGATCGCCAGCGCCCGCGCTATACCTGCCCGCTGGCACTGCCCGCCGCTCAGTTGGCCGGGCCTGGCGGCCGCGTGCTCCGGGCGTAAACCGACTAACGTCAGCAGTTCTTCAACCCGTGCGCTAACCCGGTTGCGCGGCACTTTCTGGTGTACGCGCAGCACTTCGCTGATGCTCTCACCCACCGTTTGTCTGGGGTTAAGCGAGGCGAACGGATCCTGAAAAATCATCGCCGTTTGTAGCCGCAGCCGCGCAACATCACTTTTCAAACCGTGGGTAATGCGGTGCCCGTCAAAACGCACTTCGCCATCGCTTATTTTTTCGAGCTGCAACAACGCCCGCCCCAGCGTGCTTTTGCCGCTGCCGGATTCACCCACTAATCCCAGCGTTTCACCCGCGTGGATTTTGAGCGTCACCTGGTTTACCGCATGGACAACACGTTTTTTGCTGAGCAACCCGCCGGAAACCGGAAACGTGACCGAGACGTTATCCGCTTCCAGCAAAGGCCAGTTTGCCGGTGTCGACATTATCCCTCCCGCTGAGTCAGTGGCTGTAACGCGTGGTGGCACGCCGCCGCGTGCGTCAGGCTGTCGCGCGCGAACAGTATCGAAGGCTGCTGCTGGCAAGCGGTGTTCGCCTGCGGGCAACGTGGATGAAAACGGCAGCCTGCCGGGAAGCTCCCCGCCAGCGGCGGCTGCCCGTTGATGGTGACCAGACGCCCCTGCCCGCCTTCGCTGGATGGCTGGCAATCAATCAGCCCGCGCGTGTACGGATGCAGCGGCTGCGCCAGCACTTCGCGTTTGCCGCCCACTTCGCACAAACGCCCGCCGTACATCACCGCGATGCGATCGCAAGTTTGCGCCACCACGCCGAGATCGTGGGTGATCATCACCACCGCCAGACCTAACTGCTCGCGCAGCGTGGTGAGCAAACGCAGGATCTGCATCTGCACGGTGACATCCAGCGCGGTGGTTGGCTCATCGGCAATCAGCAGCGACGGTTCCGGCGCCAGCGCCACAGCTATCATCGCGCGCTGGCGCATACCGCCTGAAAACTCGTGCGGATAGTTGTTAATGCGGTTTTGCGGATCGGGAATACCCACCTGGCGCAGTAGCTCTTTGGCATCCTCTTTTGCCTGCCGACGATTAACGCCGAAATGCAGGCGACGGCTTTCGGCAATCTGCTCGCCAATGGTCATCACCGGGTTTAAATGGCTGGCCGGGTTCTGGAAAATCATGCCAATCTCCCGCCCGCGCACCGCCGACATCTGCGCTTCGCTAAGCGTTAACAGATCGCGCCCGCCAAACCACACTTCACCACCGGTAATCGTCAACCCCTGGCCCGGTAACAGACGCATTAACGCCCGGCAGGTCACGGTTTTTCCGGAACCGCTCTCACCCACCAGCCCCAGCATCTCCCCGGCCTGTAGCCGGAAAGAGACCTTATCCACCAGCGCGCAATTGTCCCCACGGGAAATGGTCAGTTGCGAGACGTTTAGTAAAGTCATACGCGCGCTCCCAGTTTGTCGCCAAGGCCATCCGCCAACAGGCTGAATCCCATCGCCAACAGAACTATCGCCAGCCCCGGAAAAGTGGTTATCCACCAGGCGGTGGTGATAAAACTCTGCCCTTCTGCCACCATCACGCCCCACTCAGCCGTGGGTGGCTGCACACCGAGGCCGAGGTAGCTCACCGCCGCGCCGTTTAACAGCACCAGCACGCAATCCGACATGGAAAACACCAGCGCGCCGGTCATGGCGTTAGGCAGTAAGTGGCGAAACAGAATGCGGGCATGGCCATAGCCAAGGCTGCGCGCCGCCAGCACAAAATCACGCTGCTTGAGAGTTAACACCTGAGCACGCACCAGCCGGGCGTAAGAAACCCAGCCGACCATCGCCATCGCGATATAAAAGCTGCCAAGACCCGGCCCAAGAATGGCGATAATCGCTAGCATCAACACCAGAAACGGGAACGCCAGCACGATATCGATAGTGCGCATAATCAGCGCATCAACCGCACCGCCCAGGTAACCCGACAGCGCGCCGAGCGTGGTGCCGAGCAGAAAGGGGAAGATAACGCCCAGCAGGCAGATTTGCAGATCCACCCGCGCGCCCCACAGCACACGTGAGAAGATGTCGCGCCCGAAGTTATCCGTGCCAAACAGATGTGTGCTTCCCGGCGGCAGTAAGCTGACTGTCGAATCCTGCATGATGGGGTCAAACGGTGCCAGCCACGGGGCAAACAGCGCGACGCACAGCCACATCCCCACAATCAATAACCCCGCGTTAAGGGCATGCTGCTGCGGAATGGCCCGGCGGCGCAATACGGTCAGTACGCTGATTGCGCTCATAGTTTTACCCTCGGATCCAGCGCCACCGTTATCACGTCGGCCAGTAAGTTGACGACGACCGTGGCAAGGGCAAACACCATTACCACGCCCTGCACTACCATGTAGTCCCGGCTGAAAATCGCTTTTACCAGCAACTGCCCCAGCCCCGGAATAGCAAACACGCTCTCAATCACCACCGTGCTGCCAATCAGCCAGCCGATGTTCACCGCCAGCAGGTTCAGCGTCGGCACCAGGGAGTTGGGTAATACGTGACGCCAGAAGATGCGGTTTTCCGGCTGCCCGCGCGCTCTGGCGGCCATCACGTAATCGCTGCTCATCTCCATCAGCAGGCTGGCGCGCAGGTTGCGGATCAACACCGCCGACAGCGCCAACGCAACCGTCAGACACGGCAGCACCATGTGGTGCAACTGCTCGGTAAAATCACTGCCATAACCGGAAACCGGGAACCAACCCAGCACCACGCTAAAAACAATGATCATCATGATGCCCAGCCAGAAGGCGGGGAAACCGAGCCCGGCAGTGGTGAACAGGCGAATAAGTTGGTCGGCGATGCGCCCGCGTTGACGCGCTGCCAGCGCTGCCAACGGCACAGTAAAGATAACGGCCAGCAGCACGCTTCCCAGCACCAGCCACAAGGTAGGTTCGAGACGGGAGTTAATCAGCTTTAGGGTATCGATGCGGTAGACGATCGATTTTCCTAACTCGCCCTGCACCAGATTGCGCAGAAAGTAGCCATACTGTACCCACAAAGGTTCATCCAGCCCGAACTGCGCGCGGATCCGCGCCAATGCCGCTGGCGTGCTGCGCACACCAAGCAGGATGCGCGCCGGATCGCCGGGGATCGCGCGCACCATCGCAAAGGTGATGATGCTTATTCCCAACAGTACCGGCAGTAGCTGCAGTGGTCGGAATAACAAAAAACGGTAACGGTGCATCAGCATTCTCCTGTGGTGCACGCAGTGTCATGAGGTTAAAAAACCGCCCCGCGATGGTGCACCACTCCCCTGGTTATCTGCGCCCGGCCTTGTTCGTCGGGCGTTTTCTTTACGCTAGCGGCATCAATGGAGGCTGGGTAGTTAGCAAAAATACTAGTTTTACCCCTCCCGCATGACGGCACCGGAATTGCATGCCTTCATCAATCCGCGGGAGAAGTCTGCACAAAGCGTGCCTGTGACGTGGCACCGTCGACCATGAGGGGGAATGATGCGAATTAACATTGAAAACCCTGCTGCTGCCAATGCCAGCAGGCTTGAGGAGGCATTTTCCGGGCTATTTACCCAGACGCAGGCGCTGGGTTTTGATGCGGTGATTTATGACTACACGCCGGTTCCGCGCTCACTGGAAGGGACGCTTATCACACCGTCGCTGCTGGAGATGCGTAACGTGCCGGAGGATATGCGCCGCTTGTGGTGCGAGCGCGGCTACTACCAGGTCGACCCGGTGCAGCATTTCGCGCTGGAGAGTTGTGCGCCGTTTGTCTGGTCTTATCAACGCCCGGACAGCGGCGCACTGTATGGCAGGCTGGATGATAACGCCCAGGAAGTGACGCATTACATGCGCGACCACAATATGCCTTGCGGCGCAACGGTGCCGCTGCATTTGCCGCACGGCGGGTTTGTCACCCTCACCGGCATTGTCGCCAGCCAACAACAAACGCGGGATATCAGCGAGACGCTGGCACAATTAACGTTTATCGCCCACCGTTTTCAGGAATCCGCCTTTCCGCTATTCGACGCGTCGTTGCTCACTTGCCGCCATGTCAAATTGAGCAACCGCGAACGCGAATGCCTGGCGTGGTCGGCTGAAGGATTAACGGCGAAAGAGATTGCCCGCAAGCTGCACCGTTCGGTGGCAACCGTAACGTTGCATCTGAATACGGCGGCGAAAAAACTCGGCGCGACCAACCGCGTGCAGGCGGTGGTGCGGGCGCTGCACTACCGCTTGCTCGACAGCTAAATAACTAGCAATTTTGCTAGTGTTCAGCGCTGCCTTTGGCGTTCTAACCTGAAAGCCAGTTCACTTAACAGGGTAGACGTCAACTATGTACACCATACGTGAAGGCTACGTTCCCTTCCGGGAGTATCAGACCTGGTTTCGCATCTGCGGCGATCTGCAAAACGGGCAGACGCCGCTGGTGGTGGCCCACGGCGGTCCCGGTTGCACCCACGACTACGTTGATGCGTTCAAAGATATCGCTGAAACCGGGCGTGCGGTGATCCACTACGATCAATTAGGTAATGGGCGTTCAACCCATCTGCCGGATAAAAGCCCCGATTTCTGGCAACCGGGGCTTTTTCTTGATGAGCTGAACCATCTGCTGCAAGCATTAGAAATCGCCGACGACTACGCGCTGCTCGGCCAATCCTGGGGTGGTATGCTGGCGGCTGAACACGCAGTGACACAACCGCAGGGGCTAAAAGCGATGGTGATCGCCAACTCACCCGCATCGATGGCGCTGTGGCTGGAGGGTGCTGCGAAGCTGCGGGCGCAATTACCCCCGGATGTGCAGGACACGTTGTTAACTCACGAGGCAGCGGGCACAGTGGATAGCGCAGAGTACAAAGCGGCAAGCCAGGTGTTTTATCAGCGCCATGTGTGTCGGCTCGACCCGTGGCCTGCAGAAGTGCAACGCACGTTTGACGCCATGGAGGCCGATCCTACCGTTTACCACGCCATGAATGGCCCCACCGAATTCCACGTTATTGGCAGCATGAAAAACTGGACAATTATCGACCGGTTAAAGCAAGTGCGCGTGCCGACGCTGTTAATTTCCGGGCGTTACGACGAAGCGACGCCGGAAGTGGTGCAACCCTTCAAAGACCATATTACCGGAGCGCAGTGGGTGATTTTTGAGTCCTCAAGCCACATGCCCCATGTCGAAGAGCGGCCGCTGTGCATGAAGACCGTCAGCGACTTTTTACTGGCCACATGCTAAGGCTGTTTGCCCGCACCAGGTTGTGTTGTGAAGCGCCGGCCAGGCGCTTTTTTTATGCGCGCATTGCGGTGTAGAGCGAACAAAGCGCCTGCAAACTTTTGGTGCCGGTGCGCTTCATTAAACCGTTGCGCTGCACACTGACGGTAGTCGGGCTAACACCGCGAATGCGGGCGATATCCTCCACCGAATATCCACGCAGCAGCAGGCGCATAATTTGCTGTTCGGCGCTGGTGAATTTAAATGCGCCGTGGTTGTAACCTGGCTGCTGATTCTGTGCAGATAACAGACTCATCACTTCCAGCGCCTGGCGCAGCTCTTCGACGCGTAACCTTTCGGCCAGACATAATTTCACAAGGCCGGGAAAAAGCAGCGACAGCGAGTCAAAGTGACGTTCTGAAGAGATGAAAATAGAGTAGTGCGCGGGCGGACGGGAGAAAAACAGCGAGTACATTTCCACAATGTCCATTCCCGTGGTGACATATATTGTGGGTTCACCATTGCAAAAACGGCTACCTTTTTCCCTGCTAAGTTGTCTGAGTATTTTCTCAATACCATAAATGAAAAGGCGATCCTTCCCGTAGATAGTCATGTAGGTACTCCAGAGGGTAATGTTTTATTATTTTCCTCTCCGTTAACGGAGGCATGGTCTTTTTTCCTGAATGTGCGGGATGGGTTCAGTCAGATCAAGCGTGATTCTGGCTCGTTTAATGTCTGTTTAGTTTGCAACAACATAAATCACCCTGATTTTCCTTTCTGTACTCTCCCTGATTTGCCCAGTGTATTGCATTTTGTGTCAAATGTTCGTCTTTTATTCCAGGAATAAATTTATTCAGCTATTTATTTACTACTACAAACCATACAAAAACACATACATACACCTATGTATGCAATCAATTTAACTTATTGATTTTAAATGATTTATTATCATTAGGATTATCTTTATAACCGGCTAAAGAATAATTTTTATTCTACTTTTAAATGTTCGATCTCAGTCTCAAAACATCATTTCAAATTGTGTAAAAGTCCGTTCCAGTTGATAGGATAAAGATATCTTGATGCAGACAAAACCGTATTTTGTGTGGTGAATCCCCCTAAGCGGAGGGGTCATGCTGATATGAGGTCATTCTCAATAAAGTTTCATTTTTATGGACGGATTGGGGAGATCGGCACCCAATTCACCGGGAGGCACCCGGCACCACACGCCACTTTAAAAGTAGCATTAACGTTGCTGTCGCTATCAATAATGACGACAACGAAACTATATTTGGCATAATTATTATGCTTGGTAATTATATGAACTTGCAATGAGAGCGAATTAACCATTCCTCTTTGAATTAAAACTATCTGCATTTTTCGCAGAGAACATCTTGTACCTTTTGACTATAAATAATAGGGGATATTATGTTGCGCACTTTGTTATTAGTTACTGTACCTTTTATCAGTATTGCCGCCCATGCGGTAACATTTGATTATCGCCATGAATTAAATGATAGTGGCGGTAATAACCACAAAGATCGTTTATTAATGTCGCACCGTTTTGCTAACGGCTTTGGTTTATCGCTGGAAGGCAAATGGAAAGGTTCGCAAAATAAAGATAAGGCGTATCACGAGACGGTGAGTAATGGTACCGAAGTGGTGGCCAGCTATGTCTATAAAATTAACCCCACCTTCCAGATCGAGCCAGGTTTCTCACTCGACAGTAGCTCCACGGCGAACAACTATCGCCCGTACCTGCGCGGCAAAGTAAACTTTAGCAATGATGTTGGCGCAACGCTGCGCTACCGCCCCTATTTCAAACGTAACTCCAACAACATCGGCACGGCAAAAGACACCAGCGAAAACGGCTATAACCTGACCGCCGCAGTGTCGTGGAAAATTTTCGGTGATTACCAACTCGATTACGAACTGGATTACAAACACGCCACGTCCGCCGGCGTGCTGATTGCAGATAATGAAAACTACGACTGGACGCACGATCTCAAACTGACATACAAACTTGATAAAAACTGGTCGCCATATATTGCCGTGGGCAACGTTTCCGGTAGCAAATATACCGATGAGCGTCAGACTCGTTATCGTGTCGGTGTGAAATATAATTTCTAATAAATAATTGCAGGGTAGCAAACATAAATAAGGGTTTCGGTAGAAATCCTTATTTTTATCTAAGAGGCGAATAATGAAACTGTCAAAAATAGCACTGGCGGTCAGTCTTCTCGGTATCTTCTCCTGCACGGCATTTGCGCAGGAGAGTGCACGATTAAGCAGCGTCAAAGCGTTTGCCGATACGGTCATCGATAAAGCCGGTGACAAACATCACAGCAATGTGCCGCTGCTGGCGGATGGCGTTGATCCACGCACTGGTAAGCAGATGGAGTGGGTCTTTCCGGATGGAAAAACGGCGGTGCTGTCGAACTTCTCCGCGCAGCAGAATCTGATGCGCGTGCTGGTTGGCCTGAGCAACCTGACGGGTGACGCGAAGTATAAAAAACGGGCGGAAGATAATGTCCGTTACTACTTCCAGCACTACCAGGACAAAAGCGGGCTGCTGTTATGGGGCGGGCACCGTTTTATCGATCTGAAAACGCTCGAGCCACAAGGGCCAAGCGAAAAAGAGATGGTCCATGAACTGAAAAATGCCTACCCCTACTACGACTTGATGTTTGCCGTGGACAAACCGGCAACCGCACGCTTTATCCGCGCGTTCTGGAACGCACATGTTTACGACTGGAAAATTCTAGAAACCAGTCGCCACGGCGAATACGGCAAAGAGATGGGCAAACTGTGGGCCAGCCACTTTGAACAGCAACCGCCGTTCTTCGCCACCAAAGGGCTGAGTTTTCTTAATGCTGGCAACGACTTAATTTATTCTGCTTCGCTACTTTATCAATACGATGGCGAGAAAGGCGCGCTTACCTGGGCGAAGCGGTTGGCGGAACAGTATGTATTGCCACGCGATAAAAAGACCGGGTTGGGTGTTTATCAGTTTACGCAAGCGCTGAAACGCGCCGAAACCACCGACGACACCGATACCAACTCAAAGTATGGCGACCGTGCGCAGCGCCAGTTTGGACCGGAGTTTGGCGCCGACGCGCTGGAAGGCAACATGATGCTGAAAGGCCGCACCAGCACGCTCTACTCCGAAAACGCCCTGATGCAGTTAGCGCTGGCAAAATCGCTGGGTGCCGATGGCAACGACATCAAAAAGTGGACGCTTGATGGCCTGAAAGCCTTTGCGCATTACGCCTATGATGAGAAAACCAACACCTTCCGCCCGATGCTGGCAAACGGCACCGACTTGTCGAACTACACGCTGAAACGCGACGGTTATTACGGCAAGAAAGGCACGGTGTTAAAGCCTTATCCGGCGGGGAACGAATTCCTGCTCTCTTATGCCCGCGCCTGGACACTGGCACCGGATGCCGAGATGTGGAAAGTGGCGCGCGGCATTGCCAAAGGCCAGGGGCTGGGTGATATCGGTGAACCGGGCGGTAAAAACAGCAAGCTGGATTTGAACACCAAAAACAGCGAGCCCTATGCCATCTTTGCGCTGATCGATCTGTGGCAATCCACCGGCGACAAAGGCTATCTGACGCTGGCCGATAAGGTGGCAGACAATATTCTGGCGACGAAACGGCTGAATAACTTCTTTGTTGATGAGCCGCAGTACATTTATGCCAATGTCGACAATATCGCGCCTTATGCATTGCTGGCGCTGGAAGCGGCCATGCGCGGCAAACTGGATGCGGTCGCGCCATTCATCAACGGCGCAGGCTTTACCGAAGGCGCGTATCTGCTGGCAGATGGGACCGTACGCTACTCCACCCGCGATGATGAGTTGTTCATGCTCAAACCGGGTGAGCAGTTGAAACCTAACGGTAAAAAGTGATCCCCTCACCTCTCACGGCGCGCCCGTGAGAGGTTTTCATCCGCATCCTTTTTCCCTTCACATGGTATTCTGGCGGCGATCATGACGCCTTTACAGGAATACCCGATGCGATTCGCTTTGAGCTTACTTTTCGCGTTATACCTTCCCTTCGTCAGCGCCACACCCGCCACGGATGCGCAGAAAAGTGTCGCGGCTTTTTATCATTACTATTTGCATGCGTTCGATACCACGCTCCCGCCAGAGATGGTACAAAAACCCGAGATGCGGGCCTGGGTGATGGAAAAATTGTTGACGCGCATTGCCACAGTGTATGAGATGCCCGAACAGGAGTTTCTCGACGCGGATTATTTCACCTATACCCAGGATTACTCCCCGGATTGGATCCCCCGGCTGAAAACCACACCGGCGAAAACCAACGGCAACAGCCAGGTGGTCGATGTCTGGCTCGGTGTAGAAGAGAATAAATCACAACATTTGCAGGTCTGGACGCGTAAGGAAACAGGCGTCTGGAAGATCTGGCGCGTGGTCAATATCACCGATAATTACGAACAAAAACTTTATTAATCACAGCGATGCCGGATATATTCCTCCGGCATTTCCCTCGTTTATTATTAGCATGCAATTTTATTTCCCACTGATTAAATAAGATAGCGACCTTATTATCCGGCCACTAAGAAATAACCATCAAATTGAATTTAATAACACTTAACTCAAATCAAAATATCGATAGACGATCAAAATAACCTTTTCAAGTTATTGGTGAAAAATAATGGATGTTTATTATTTATTGAGATAACTTATGTGATCGAAGTCCAGGAATAATATCCTACACTCTGATTAATTATATTTAAGTTGATTGATATCAACATCCATAAAATAGAACATCTTTTCAAAAAGTTAAAAGACCGTTTTATTAACGCCAATCGCGTTCTGGTCAAAATGTCATGGAGGGTGAAATAGCCAGAGAGCTGGGCCAATGCCAACCTGAAGGGTAATTTCTATTACCGGGGACACATCATGAAAATACTTCGCGACATAACGATCCGCAAAATGCTGCTCATCATTTTAACGCTTTTCAGCATTATTTGGGGACTGGCAACCGTCCTGACATTTCACAACTTTTCGACCATTGACCAATTACTGTCGCAAAACGCCGGGCAAAAAAATGTCTACGCCTTGTTGGTGAAAGGAAATGATCAATATTTCCGCACCGTAACCCGCATGCTGCGCGCCATGGATTACCAGCAAACCGGCGATGATGAAAATGCGAATAAAACATTCGCCTCCGCTGAAAAAGCACTGGCCATTACCCAGGATATGCTGGCGAAGTTTCGCGCCAGCCAGCACCCAGGTGTCGATAGTGAAACCGTTGCCGCAATGATCCGCGACTGGGACGCCCTGCTCAACAACGGCATTGTACCAATGCTGAATGCAGCCAAAAATAAACAGCCGGATACCTTTCGCGACTTATTTCGTAAAACCTATCCGCCGCTGAGCGTACAGTTTGGCGCAACGGCGGAAAAATACACGCAAGCGATCCAGTCCAACGATTTACTGGATCAAACACAGGAACAGGTGATCTTTAATAAATATGTGCTCGCTGCCGCCTTAATTGCCGGTATCCTCACGCTGCTTCTCACCGACCGCTACCTGGTGAATTTCCTGGTCAAACCGCTGCGCATGATCCAAAAACACATGGAAACCATGGCCGCCGGTAAACTGAGTAACGAATTGCACGAATTTGGCCGTAACTGCCCCGGACAACTGATTCCCTTCATTCGCACCATGCAAGAGAGCCTGAGAACCACGGTGGAAACTATTCAGGATAGTTCGACCAGCATTTACCGCAGCACGAATGAAATCAGAGAAGGCAACGAGGAGCTTTCCGGGCGTACCGATCAGCAAGCGGCCGCGCTGCAACAGACCGCCGCCAGCATGGAAGAGCTCACCTCAACTGTGCGTAACAACGCGGAGAACGTGCGCGAAGCCCGTAAACTGACGGAAAACGCTCAGCAGACCGCGCAAAAAGGTGGCGAAATCACCGCGACCGTGGTGAAAACCATGCACGGGATTTCCGAAAGCTCGCAGAAAATTGCTGATATTACCAACGTGATCAACAGCATTTCGTTCCAGACCAATTTGCTGGCACTGAACGCGGCGGTTGAAGCGGCACGTGCCGGGGAGCAAGGCCGTGGATTTGCCGTGGTAGCCAGTGAAGTCCGTGCGCTGGCAAGCCGCAGCGCACAGGCGGCAAAAGAGATCGAAACGCTGATTCATGAATCCGTCTCCCGCGTTAAAACCGGGGCCGAACAGGTTCAGGAAGCCGGTGGCGCAATGGCGGTAATTATCAACTCGATCGAACATGTGAATAAATTAATGACGGAGATTTCCGTCGCCTCCGATGAACAAAGCCGTGGTATCGACCAGATTGGCCAGGCAATGACCGAAATGGACGGCGTAACACAGCAAAACGCCGTGCTGGTGCAGGAAGCGAAAGCTAACGCCGTCTCACTGGAAAAAGAGGCTGAGCGCCTGAATAAAACCATCGCCATGTTTGATTCTGGCATGAAAGAGAACCGCCGGGGTACGCAGCCGGGCAGAAGCACGGTACGTCAATCGCCGCAGCTGGCGCTGGCATCCACATCAACAGGTGAAAGCCGCGATAACTGGCAATCCTTCTGAGTCCATTTCTGTTCTTTCACTACGCCCGAAGCTTCGCGCTTCGGGCTTTTTTATTTGTATTACAATCACCTATCATGCTTATTACGCTGTGATTTTGATAAATGGCGGAAATATATCGGTGTGCTAAATTTCTCTGTAGACAAATACGGGAGGGATAACGCATGAAGTTCAATGATGAGCACACGGGACTCATTGGATTAGCCATCGGCGCGGCCGTGATCGGCCTCGTTTCAGAACGCAAAGCCATCAGCCGTGACAGCATCGTGCAGGAGATTGAACGGCAAGGCAGAAGCAGGGGCGATGGCGTAGAAGATGACGTATTCCTCAAAGCGGCAGAGTTGGTGCGTAAAGGGGTGTAGCGCACCAACAACGGTGAACCTGACGGAATGGCAAGCTCACCGATTCATGCTTTATTTAACCGTTCCTTTCACTCCGTGCGGTTCGGCACGGCGGTATTGCAGCGCGATATGTACCGCGCCGTGCAAAGCGGCGGCGGCGTGCCACGGCCAGCGTGGATCGTAGAGCGCGCCTCTTGCCAGCGCGATAAGATCGGCCTCTCCTTGCTGCAAAATATCTTCTGCATGCTGTGGTTCGGTAATCAACCCCACGGCGATAACCGGCATACGGGTCTGCTGGCGCAACGCGTTGGCAAACGGCACCTGATAACCCGCCGTCACCTTAATGCTTTGCAACGGTGAAAGCCCACCGCTGGAGACGTGAACATACGCGCCGCCCAGGGATTCAATTTTTTTCGTCAGCACCACCGATTGTTCCAGATCCCATCCGCCTTCTACCCAGTCAGTCGCCGAAATGCGAATGCCTACGGCAACGGAAGCCGGTACCGCTTCACGCACGGCGCGAAATACCTCTTGTGTGAAACGAAGGCGATTTTCAAGGCTGCCGCCATACTCATCGCTGCGCTGGTTGGAAAGCGGCGAGAGAAACTGATGCAGCAAATAACCGTGCGCCGCGTGGATTTCAATCACCTCGATACCCAACGCCACCGCACGCAAGGCGCTGGCGACAAACGCTTGTTTAACCCGCGCCAAATCTTGTTTCGTCATTTCAAGCGGCGGGCGTTCTGCTGGATCGTGCACCAGCGCGGAAGCAGAGATCGTTTGCCAGCCGCCCTCTTGCGGCGAAAGCTGTTTTCCGCCCAGCCACGGCGCGCTGACCGACGCCTTACGCCCGGCGTGACCAAGCTGGATGCCGATTTTCACCGGCGAGTACTGGCGAATATCGTCCAGCACCACGCGCAGCGCCTGCTCAGTTTCGTCATCCCACAGGCCGAGATCCTGCGGCGAAATTCGCCCTTGCGGCTCAACGGCGGTGGCTTCGATGATCAGCAGCCCGGCACCGGAGAGCGCCAGGTTACCTAAATGGATCCGATGCCAGGCGGTCGCTTTCCCTTCCTCGGCAGAATACTGGCACATCGGGGCGATAACGATGCGGTTATCCAGCGCAACGTCACCAATATTAACTTCTGTGAATAATTTGCTCATATCTCATCCTTTTCCGGTTTCGCAAATGGCGCTCCCGGACGGCAACAGTGTGAATGGTTTGCATGACTTTCAGCCAATTTTCCGGGCTTGTCTTTGGCGGCACGTGCCCTTTTCACGGCATTTACCTTTGATAACACAATGAAATGACTGACGAATTATAGCTGCGTGACGCCGCGGGCTGCGGCCTCATCCCGCCATCTCAACAACAAAGAATAGTCTTGTCGTGCGACCACGCTAAAACCACCAATCAACGCCCTGGCACATATTTCACCAAAACGCGCGGCGCTGACCAGTTGCTGCAACGCCTCTCTTAGAGATGCGAGCGTGGCGGCGCTGCTGTGTTGCGCCGTGATCAGCGGTAACCCCGGCGCTAACGGGCTTTGCGCTATCACACACAGCCCATGCAACAGCGAGGGTTCGTCGCGTTGCAATAAGGCCAACGTCACGCAGTCGATGGCAGCGATATCCGCCGTACGGTTGCCCAGCGCCACCAGCGATTGCCGGTGGCTGCCGCTGAAATGGGGAGCATCGGCGAAAAAGCGTCCTTCGCCCGGAAGCTGCGAAACCAGATAACGCAGCACGTTATAACCTGATTGCGAATCGGCGGAATTACACACCACGCGACGCCCGCGAAAATCCGCGAGCGAAGTACCGCGATCCTCATCACGCGCCACCAGCAGGCTGCGATAGCGAAAACCTTCACAGCCCGACGCAAGATAGTGGAAGCAGCCAACAAGCTGCACATTCGGTAATTGCGTAACCAGCGGGTAGCCGCAGGTCTGGCTGAGCAGCACATCATCACGCCGCCAGTGGGCAAGCAGATCGCCTTGCGGCCAGAGTTGCTGCGCCTGTAGCCCGCGTTCCGCCAGCAGTTCACACAAAGCCTGACCCAGCGCTGCTGTTTCTGGTGGTGCGACGTTATACATCGGCAGGGAAAGGTTATTCACTGCGTACTTTGCTTGCAGGGTGTGCATTGACCTCTACCGGGGTAAAGAAAAACCGTCGTAACCATTCACTATAGCCGCGCACCAGAAACCCGCTATTGCGTTGCTGGTACGCTGCTTTGTCACGCAGGTAAACCGTTCGCAAGCCGTACCACGGCACAGCGGGCAGATCGTGATGCACGGAATGGTAGTTGAGGTTAAGAAACAGCAGACGCCACGGCCACGCGGCTTCATTGATCACCGAACGCGCTAACGGATCATCTGCTGCGCGGTGTTCGAGAAAAGAACGGACTTTCGTGATAGCCAGCGCCGGGTAGCTGACCATCAGCACAAACCAAACAATGGAAAAATCACAGTGGATAAGCCAGGCGAAGGTCACAACCAACAGCGCAACGTGTACCAGCCACATCAGCATGGTTTTACCTTGCCGCAAGCGAAACGCCGCCACCATTCCCGCCAGCAAGTGCGCAATATCCAGCGCCGGAGCAAGCAGTAAACGGCCAGCAAAGGTGTTACGCAACTGAATCAGTTTTCGCTGCCAGCGAGTCAGGCGATGCCAGTGTTGAGTGGAAAAATAGTAGGATTCCGGGTCATCCTCCGGCAACGTCAGCAAGTGTGTGCGGTGGTGAGCCAGGTGTGAATCACGATAGATCCCGTACGGATACCACACCGCCAGCGGCATTAACCCCAATAATTGGTTAAACCTCACCCAGCGCGTGGGGTGCCCATGGATGAGCTCATGCTGCACCGACAAATACCAGGTGGTGAAGAGGATCAAAAGTGCGGTTGCAGGCAGCAGGCCGAGCGTTTTCCAGTGTGCGAGCGTACCGAACCAACCGCCATATACGGTAACAATCACCAGCCAGGTCGGCAGCTCGCTGCGCCACAGCCAACTGCGCGATAACCGCCGGACGGCTGCTCGCTGTTGTTCATTTAAATAAACCGCGCTGCTTGTCGCCATTCACTCGTTCACTCCCCGCATTCTCATGTCGCCACGATGTGAGAGAACGCCGGAAATAACAAAGTATTTAAATGGCTTAGCTATTGCTGAAAATCGCTTAATACGGCGGCATCTCAGACCACTTTGCCACGCGGATCATCAACCTGTTGCCGCTGGCCCCTCTGGCACCACGGCATCAATAAGGGTGTGCCTGCCTCGGGTGAACGCGATAGTAAACGCTAACCACACGCCTGTAGCTGGCAGTTTGTCATGGTCGGCGCTGGAAAAGTGCAGACTTGCAGAGGCGTTCATGCTGCTTCCTTAACGGGCGATGAATTATGCGCGGTTTCACTGCGTGTCGCATCGTTACGGCGTGTTGATAAATACCCAAATGCTGGCAAGCCGACCATCGCGCACGGTGAAAATATCTTCGCCGCGTATCAGGTTCGGATTTTCCTGCGGGCCATAACCCCAGGTAACGCGCCCTAAACCATGGTTCCACGTCACCGAATCAGGTGTGAACGAAAACCCAGGATGCTCACGTTGCACACGAGAAATCAGTGCCGCAACGTTCTGGTATCCAGTTGCCACATCGGCGTAATCCGCAACGAAAAAATCATCGGTATAGACCTCAGAAAAGGTGGCGATCTGTTGTTCAGGGTGCGCGCCATTCCAGATAACAAAATGCTTGTCGATCAGCTGCTGAGCGACCAAAAGTGCTGAAGCGTGCATGTTCTGCTCCTGCGTTACGGGCTGGCACAGCGACGGCCAGCCCGGCGTGGTGAATTAAATCTGCGCCATGCCGCCATCAACGAACAGCTCAGCGCCATTGATAAAGCTGGAAGCGTCCGACGCGAGAAACGCCACCACTTTGCCAATCTCTTGCGGTTCACCTAAACGGCCCAACGGAACCTGGGCTGCCAGCGCGTCAAACAAGCCCTGACGATGCTCATCCGGCACCAGATCACCCAAACCTGGCGTGCGGACAGGCCCCGGGCTGACCACGTTAACGCGGATACCGCGACCTTGCAGATCCAGCGCCCACGAGCGGGCAAAGTTACGAACCGCCGCTTTGCTGGCGCTGTAAACGCTGAAACTGGCGGTGCCTTTCACTGATGTCGTCGAGCCGGTGAGAATAATCGATGCGCCATTCACCAACAGCGGCAGTGCTTTTTGCACGGTAAACAGCACGCCGCGCACGTTGGTGGCGAAAATGCGGTCGAAATGTTCTTCGGTAATCGCCCCCAGCGGCAACATATCGCCGCCACCCGCGTTGGCAAACAGAATGTCGAGCCGCCCGGCGCTTTTCGCAATCTGGGCAAAGACAGCGTCAAGATCCGCCATTACCGAAGCATCGGCACGAATCCCTGTAGCGCTGGAACCAATGCGTTCAACTGCTGCGTCCAGCTCCGCCTGCCGACGACCAGTAATAAAGACGCGCGCGCCCTGCTCTACCAGTTCTTGTGCAGTCGCCAGACCAATGCCGCTTGTCCCACCAGTTACCAGTGCGATTTTGCCATTCAGTTGTGTACTCATGTTCTCATCCTCGGTTCAGTTAAGGGATATTCCTACGGCAAACCAGGTTGCCGTCTCAGGTATGGCGCTACTCTACCTTTCACGGTTTTATTGAAAAATACCGAAAAATGAAAATGACTATTCACTGCTGTGTATAATCAACCTCACACCGACGGAGGAACTCGCATGGATCAATTACTGGCAATACGCGCTTTCGCCCGCGTGGTCGAAGCGGGAAACTTTACCCGCGCGGCAGATTCGCTGGAGATGCCCAACGCGACATTGAGCAAACTGGTGCAAGAGCTGGAAGCGCACCTTGGCGTGCGGTTATTGCAGCGCACCACCCGTCGCGTAACGGTGACTCCGGAAGGGCGCGACTATTATGAAAAAACGACCCGTATTCTGCGCGATCTCGAAGATGTCGACGGATCGTTCAATGCCGCACGCGGCACGCCAGGCGGGCAGCTTCGCGTCGATATTGGCGGCTCCACGGCGAAAGATGTGTTGATCCCCGCGCTGCCGGATTTTCTGGCGCGTTATCCAGATATTCGCCTCGATTTAGGCGTTGCCGACCGAGCCGTGGATTTGATCAGCGATAATGTGGATTGCGTGATCCGTGGCGGGCCACTGGATAGCTCCTCGCTGATTGCCCGCCGCATTGGCTCCGCCACACTCATCACCTGTGCAACGCCGGAATATTTGAAAACATTTGGTACGCCTGCTTACCCGGACGAGCTAAAGAACGGCCACCGACTGGTCAGCTACCTTTCGCCGCAAACCGGCAGGGCTTTCCCGTTGCGTTTTGAGCGCGATGGCGAAAAAACTGAAATTAAAGTTGCGCACCGGATTGGTATTAATGAGAGCAATGCGCATCTTGCCGCCGGGTTGGCGGGATTAGGGATTATCCAGACCTTCAGTTACTCACTCGGTGTAGCGCTAAAAGCAGGCACGCTGGTGGAGATCCTGCGCCCATGGCGACCAGAGCCGTACCCTTTTCATGTGGTGTATCCACAAAACCGCCACGTTACTCATCGTCTACGTGTTTTTATTGACTGGCTGTTGGAGATATTTCCCCAGCGAGTGAGCAAATAACCACAAAATAAGCCTGAGTAGATAAATGGCACCGCGTAAACATCGTGGAAACACGCTGAACGCAATATCCATTCCCGTCATGCAAATAACCTCTCTTACGTTGCTGGCGTAAATAATAGCCGTGGCTGCACGCAGCCTCGTTACGCCTGAAAAATGGCTTTTAGCCGTGGTTTTTCACCACAACATACATCGCCGCGTTAGATTTATCTGTAAGCGACAAAATAGGCTTCATAACCCTATAAAATTCCGCAGTGAACATGGCTTCCCTGTTGTGCCAGATATCCATTCTTCCTCCATTCTTCCATCATAATTAAATGTGATCCTGCCGCTTCATTCAGCTTATGGTGCGCAAACTCTATTTACTTAAGAAACGACTCATAACCAAAGCCAGCAACCGCGCGCGTTGCTCTCCCTTTTAGACGAAACGTCATGTTGAAAAAATGCAAAATTATCGCTGGATTCGCGGTTTCTCCTTTTAGGCTTCACGCCACATCCACATATAAAATCAACACCATTCGTTCTGCAGAGCAACTACGTGTCGACGCGCTGCGTCCTGGGCTTGTAAAAACCAGAGAAGAAGCCATATCCGCCAAAATTGTACAAACCCGAATGAGGGTTAACCAAACTGTTAGTAAGGAAATAGAGCGAAACCAGCGGCAATTACGCGCGCCAGTTCCGTGGCGGAAAGTTATCGCCGAACGGAAATACCCACGACAAAAACGCCAAGCGAACAGTGAAACACTGAGTAGTGATTATCGCGAGCACGCTTATGCATGTTTTACCATTAATGCCAGTCAGGTTTGTCCGATGCCGGATATAAAGTCGTTGAATATCACCAAAGGTGAGCGCGACCAGGCGACCAATACAGTCATCAACAGTGCACTGATTCAACACCGCCTGGACGGCGAGACTCGGGAAGGTAAAACCTACGGCGGCGCAACTAACGCCCACGTAGAAATGGAGATCAGAACATTGTCCGGTAAATATGACGACACCTGGCAACAGGGGAATACACAACGGGAAAGTACGGTGTCACAAAATGCACGCCGCGAACGCACCGGCTATTTTGAACCCGCGGAGAACCCAATATCCCCCAACCTGGTCGTGAAGATCCGTTTTACTAAGCCCCAAAACGTAACACCGGGGCGTTTTAGCCTATCCGTTATTGCACAGGTTGCGCATTGCATTCCATGTTACCGCTCGTTTTCTCGCAGACTGAGTCCTGTAAAAAATAGGATGGCGATAACGCTTAACAGTTTCAGTTTAATATCAGCGAAGCACGCTAGCAGGATAAAACACGCCCCCCATCATTTATGCGACACGCTACGTGCGCCGCAACAAGCGATATCCACTAACGCAATTATTACTGTCTGTAATTAAAAGATGAGTATGAAAAAGAAACTACAACTGACGGTCAATAAGGTGGATTTTTATGACTTCCGATATGAACTTGAGCGTGCCGTGCTTGCCACCAATCGAGAATATTCTCAACAGTGCCTGACGCGGGCAAAATTTCTTAGCTACCTATTGTGTAGAAACCTGAGTCATCAATATGTGGTCATGTTTAATGAAACATTTAGCAGTGCTGAAATTGCCGCTTGCGCTAACGCAAATCAAAAAGAAAAAACGCGTCAGTTCAGAGATAACTTTTACCGTTTGAAACAGGCGCTATACCTGTAATGCCCCATCGTTAAGAAAAATCTGCCCCTGGCAAGCGAAAGTCAATGCAAAGATATAGGTTATTTCATGATGAACAAGCGGCATTTACTAACGATTCCGATAAAAATAACCCTTAAATTCTGTGGCTTTTTTAATGCCGCATTGTTACTAAATTACGCTTAGCAAGATACCTACAAAGTCATAGGGTTGCACAATCACATATATATTTGCTAAAACCTATAATTCCGTATTGATTTTTATGTCATTATCACTAAAAATTAATTCCGATAGATTATTCATTTTTCCGCACACGGAGTGACGCTATGTCAGAAGCACTTAAATCACTTAATAACATTCGCACCCTGCGAGTTCAGGCCCGTGAGCTTACCCTTGAAGCTCTTGAAGAGATGCTTGAAAAACTGTCAGTTGTTGTTGAAGAACGTCGTGAAGAAGAATCTTCTCTACGTAAAGAACAAGAAGAGAAAGAAGCCAAGCTGGCTGCGTTTCGTCAAAAACTGCTGGATGAAGGTATCGATCCAACCGAACTTTTATCCTCGCTGAAAGGACAAACGACGAAATCAAAATCTGTTCGTGCGCCGCGCCCTGCCAAATATAAGTATATTGATGAAGACGGCACGGAAAAAAGCTGGACCGGTCAGGGCCGCACACCGAAAGTGATTGCCAAGGCACTGGAAGACGGTAAAAAACTGGAAGATTTTGCCATCTAAAAATAAAGGGTTTTCTTTATCCCACCCTGCATTTTTATCGCTTTCTAACGCAACATCTGCATGCGTTATTGTTCCCCGCCGTTCCGGCGGGGATTCTGTTTTTGTCGTTTAAAAGACCACTTCAGCCTGCACACCAAAACTTATTTGATAATCCTTACCGTCGTTAAAGGTCTGGCTATCGATCTCATGTTCTAACGCTTTCAGGTAAGTACTATAGAGGCGAAATTCCGGTCGGGAATTAAGAATGCTGGTATCCACTTTATACACCTGCGCCAGCGTCACCTTATAACCAGATTCATCCCATGCGGAATTATTGACACGATTTTTCTGTGTGAAATACCCCAACTCCAGCGCAGTCTGCATGTTTTGGTTCCAGATCCATGACGGACGAATAACTGCACGGGCGGTGGTAAAGTCCGTATGCGCCCCGGTATATGTCGAGTAAAGATCGTGGCCGCGACCATACACCAGCGCGTGTGCCATGATTATCTTCTCACCCAGATAGAACTCCCCCTGATCCACTAACCGCCAACCAATACCGCCGCTGTGAATACCGTAGTAAGAACTGTTGTAATCAAAATCCGGATTGGCGCTGGAAATATTCATAAACTGGCTGGCAAGGGAGTTATTTGCCACTTGCAACGTCAATTCATTTGAGCCTTTCAGAATCGGGTTACGCAAAATCGCCTGTCCAAGCCAGGAAGATTTCACCTGATAATAGTCATTATCCGCCTGCGCTTTTTTCTGCTCATCCGTCTGGTTAGCAAACGCATATTTTGCCCCCAACTCCAGCATCGTATTTTCTGTGACAGGGAGGTTTTTGTAGCGAACTTCAGCGATATTGACGTTAACCTGCGTGGTATCGCTACAGCTGGAAGAACCTGCGGCACAGACCGTGCTGTAGTTATCAATATCGTTCCGCGTTATTGCCATACTGAGTGCGCCAACCGGCAGCTTCCAGTTTTCTATCCCTACACCGGCACCGGAAAGTGTGCGATTGCTTTTCCAGTCCAGAAGCTGAATTTCATATTGTAGCAGCGTATGTTTCCCCACCCACACCGACGCCTCTGGCGCAAAAGGAAGGAGCCCGTTGCCTTCAACATAGAGCTTACTCAATTTGCCCATACCGCCACCGGACATCCCTTTTTCAAAGGATTCATTGCTCTGGGTTAACCCGAGATCGCCCTCAAATTGCACGTTCGCCCAGATAGATTTATCGCCATCGCGCCATGCCCGTTTTTTTAAGGACAAGTTATACCAACCGTCATATTCGTTACCAAAACGCCCAAGCGAGCCCACTGCCCAGGATTTTGGTCCGCCATTGGTGGTGGTTGCCCACCCCGAGCGGAAATAGCCGGAATATTTAAAGCCGGTATCGTCCTGCACATATTGGCTTATTTTTTTCAGTGTCCCTGGCGATAGCTCCGGCTCCGTTTTCGCTTGTACTGCCGTCGCCTGCACCGTCGCACTAGATTGCGCTACAGGCACGGCTGACGAGGCAACGTTGCGCTGCTGCGCGTGATCTTTTTCTTCATAGGCTTGCAATTTCTGCTGCGTAACGCGCAACTGCGCTTCCAGCGCCGCCATGCGCTGTTCAAGTGTAAGCTGCTGCGCCGTTGCCCCGTTGCTTGCGCCGTAACAGGATAATAACGCCACGGCAATACACGTCTTTTTAGAAATTATGTTGTTCATCTTCATGAGTTCCCCTCGGTATTGCCCCCAGAAAACAAAAAGACCCGCAACCGGCGGAAAATGCTCCGTCAGTTGCAGGTCTCGCCTGAATAAAATCAGTAACGTCCTGTGGGGGTAGTTCAATTAACGCATAAACACGTTTTTTAATAGGTTGCGGCGACAACCGCCCTCACCGCAAATAGCCTCCCGCGAGTAGCGAGAGTTATACCAATAGCGCCATGACCGGCTCGCCAAAGCGGGAATGGGATTTATCGCTAATGTGTAATTCGCGCCAGGCTTCGCTGTTGGTGATGACCACCGGCGTCACCGTGTCATAACCCGCCTGCTTAATTTCATCGAGATCGAATGTCAGCAGAAGCTGGCCTTTTTTGACTTCATCGCCTTCATTCACCTGCATATGGAAATATTGCCCCTCAAGTTGCACGGTATTTATCCCGACGTGGATCAGTATTTCCGCGCCTGCCGTGGAGCGAATGCCAATGGCATGGCCGCTGGCAAAGGTGCTGGCAATCTGGCCGTCGACCGGGGAATAAACCCGCCCTTCATCCGGAATAATGGCAAAGCCCGGCCCGACAATACCTGCCGAAAAGACGTTGTCATCCACTTCAGTCAGTGGGATTAACGCGCCAGAAACCGGTGCGGTAATCTGCTCAGGAGCCAGCGCAGCGGTTTTCGGTGCCACCGGTTGATGCACGGTATTCTTTTTTCCACTTGCCGACGCGTCAGGTATCGCTTGCACGGAAGGTTCGTCAAAACCAACAATCAGCGTCAGCACCAGGCTGCCAATAAACGCGACGGCGCAGCCAATAAGAAAGCCGATAAAACCATCGCCATAGAAAATAGGCAGCGTCAGCAACCCAGGCATTCCCATTGAAATTGCCGAGCTTTTGGCATACCCCACCACCGCACCACCAAAAGCCGCCGCGATCACCGCGCAGATAAACGGTTTTTTCAGTTTCAACGTGACGCCGTAGACACCCGGTTCGGTGATGCCGAACAACGAGGCAATAAAGGTACTGCCCGCCAGCGCTTTCAGCTTTTTGTCTTTCGCTCTCAGCATCACCGCCAGTAACGCACCGGACTGGGCGAAAACCGAGGGGCTGGAGGCAGCTTTGAGAAAACTGTGTCCCATTACCGAAATGTCGTTGATAAAGACGGTAACAAAGCCCCAATGTACGCCAAAAATCACCAGCACCTGCCAGGCAGCAGCCATCAGCGCGCTGGCAATAATCGGGTTGAAGCCGTAAATCGAAACAAATAAAGACGCGACAACCTCACTGATCGAAATGCCAATCGGCCCGATGGTCATTAACGTCAGCGGCACCATCAATGTCAGCAGGAAAAACGGCGTCAGAATATTGCGCACGCTTTCATGAATATGGCGATTAAGGAAGCGCTCAATTATCGACATCAGCCAGACGCTGAAAATAATCGGGATTACCGAACCGGTATATTTCATCATCACCACCGGCAGACCAAAAAAACTCACCGGCTGACCACCATCAAATAACCCTTGAATGCTGGGGTAAATGAGCGCTCCCGCGATCGACACGGCAACAAAAATATTGGTTTCAAATTTACGTGCAGAGGTGATGGCCAACAGCATCGGCAGAAAGTAGAACAGGCTGTCGGATGCGGCATGCAAAATGATATAGGTGCTCTCTTTATTGCTCAGCCATCCGGCCGCCAGCACAATCGCCAGCGCGCCTTTTAGTACACCGGCTGCGGCCATCGCACCTAATAAAGGCGTGAAAATCCCGGCGACCAAATCAATCAAACGACCTAGCAGCGAGGCATTATTTTGCGCCTGTTCGACAGGCTGTTTCTTTTTATCATCCTCCAGTAATGCGGAGATCGCGCCAAACGCGCGGAACACCTCTGGCACTCGGTTGCCAATTACCACCTGTAATTGGCCCGAGCCATTCACCACGGTAATGACGCCGTCCAGCGCTTCGAGTTCGGCCAACCGCACTTTGCTGTTATCGATAATTTTAAAGCGTAAACGCGTTGCGCAATGCACCAGCGTCGCAACGTTGCTCTCCCCACCTACCAGCTGCAGAATATTCTCTGCCAGTACTTTGCTATTCATAATGAGACTTCCCGTTTCACAAACGACAGTAATAATCAGGTCACCCTGGTGTTGCCTGCATCCGCTGGCCAGCTGGAAAAAAGCAAAAAAAAACCTGGATAAAATAGTGTGAAAACACACTGCTTTATCCAGGTCTCGCCCAGAATTTCTCTGGTGACGTCCTTAACTAACGCCCTCTTTCTAACAAGCCGCGCGGGCAATTACCACCGCAAATGATCAATTTGTGAAAATCATCACGCAAATAGCGTTGCCCCGGAATTCAACAGGCAAGGAAATACCGAACCCCGCTCACATTTATCAATATTATGCGTTGCCTGCCTGAACGACTCTTTTTATAACCATGCTCACAGGACGTTACATCACCTTTGGCGAAACCTGCTTTCCGTTGCTCCGCCAGGCAACGGAAAGCAGGTTTTTTTGTTTTTTAAGATAGGGAAAACACCATGTCATTTTCTAAAACGCTATTAAGCACGTTACTGACGCTCTCTCTTGGCGCAGCCAGCGCAACAACACAAGCCGCCCCAGAACAACCGGTGTCCGGAAAAACCCGCATCCTGATTTTGTCTGATATCGGCAACGAGCCCGATGATTCACAATCGCTGGTGCGTTTTTTGGTTTACAGCAATGAGTTTGATGTCGAAGGGCTGGTTGCCACCACATCCACCTGGCTACGCGACAAAGTGAACCCGCAGATGATGCTTAAACGTATCGATGCGTATGAACAAGTGCTGCCGAATTTACGCAAACATGCCAACGGTTACCCCAGCGCTGACGCGCTGCGCGACGTTGTTCGTGCTGGCCGCGCGGGTTACGGCATGGATTATGTCGGCGCGGGAAAATCCACGCCGGCGTCACAACTGATAATCAACGCGGTGGATAAACACGATGAGCGCCCGTTGTGGATTGATGTCTGGGGCGGCGCGGTCGATCTGGCACAAGCGCTGTATGATGTGCGCGCGACGCGTTCACCGCAAGAAGTGGCGGCGTTCGTGAAAAAGATCCGCGTCTATGCCATTTCTGATCAAGATAATACCGGCGAGTGGATCCGCGCACAGTTCCCGGATCTGCGCTATATCACCAGTATTCATGCGTGGAATGATTACTTTATTGCCACCTGGACAGGTATGTCGTCGAAATATGCCGAAGGGGGCGATATGCGCCAGGTCAACAACGACTGGCTGGCGAAAAATATTCGCAACAAAGGGCCGCTGGGTGCGGTTTACCCGGCGATCGAGTACACCATGGAAGGCGATACGCCCTCGTTTCTCTACTTGTTAAATAATGGGCTGAACGCGCCGGAACACCCGGAGTATGGCGGCTGGGGTGGGCGTTACGCAGCGGTAAATCCCGATAGTCGCAGCGGTTTACGCACCAGCACGTCTGATACCGTGACCGGCATTGATGGCAAAAGCCGCCGCACCGCCAGCGCCACTATCTGGCGCTGGCGCGAAGCGTACCAGAATGATTTTGCCGCGCGTATGGCATGGAGCGTTAACGCCGAGGTGAAAAAGGCGAACCATAACCCGCAACTGGTGCTCAACGGTCAACCCGGAACAAAGATTGTGAGATTGCAGGTGAAGCCCGGCGACGTGGTGAAGCTTTCGGCGAAAGGCTCGCATGACCCGGATAACAACCGCCTGAGTTACCGCTGGTGGCAATATAAAGAACCCACTGCGACCAGCATGGGCATCCATTTCGCACCAGAACTGACGCTTGAGAGCAGTGACTCACTCGCTGCCAGCTTTACCGCGCCGCAAGTCAAAACCGCCACACCGTTCCACATCATTTTGCAGGTACAGGATGACGGCACGCCGTCACTTTTCGCTTACCGCCGCGCGATTGTCACCGTGACGCCATAAGCGACAAATGCCGGATGTGCGTTAACCACATCCGGCATCGCTTTCTCTCATATTACGGCGCTAAGGTTGCCCCATTACTGCTGATCACATCGCGATACCAGAAGAAGCTTTTCTTACGCCGACGCGCCAGCGTGCCATTACCGGCATCATCGCGATCCACATAGATAAAGCCATAGCGTTTCGACATCTGCGCGGTTCCGGCGCTGACCAGATCAATCGGCCCCCAGCTGGTATAACCCAGCAGTTCCACGCCGTCTTCAATCGCCTCTCTGACCTGCACCAAATGCGCCTGCAAATATTGGATGCGGTAATCATCTTCAATTGAGCCGTCCGCGGCGGGAACATCTTTCGCCCCCAACCCGTTTTCCACAATAAACAGCGGTTTCTGGTAACGATCGTGCAATTCATTGAGCAGAAAACGCAGCCCTTGCGGGTCTATCTGCCAGCCCCACTCGGAGCTTTCAAGGTGCGGATTGGGGATCATGCGCATAATATTGGTGCGCGAGCTTTGATACAGCTCCGGTTGTGCGGCGGCGCAACCGCTCATGTAATAGCTGAACGAGATGAAATCGACCGTCTCTTGTAGCTCCAGTTCATCCTGACCGGTGATATTGAGCGAAATGTTATTTTCGCGGAAAAAGCGGCCAATCCACGCCGGATAAGCGCCACGCGCCTGAACATCGCCAAAAAACAGCCAGTCACGATTTACGCGCTGCGATTTCAGCACATCTTCCGGTTTGCAGGTGATCGGGTAACGAATGCCCCCCAGCAACATGCTGCCGATTTTGGCATCCGGGATAATTTCATGGCAGGCTTTTACCGCGCGAGCGCTCGCCACCAACTGATGATGAATGGCCTGATAGATCTCCTGCTTGCTGCGTTCACCAGCAAGTCCAACGCCGGTAAATGGCGCATGCAATGCCATGTTAATTTCGTTAAACGTCAGCCAGTATTTCACTTTATCGCGATAGCGGGTAAAAACCGTGCGCGCATAACGCTCGAACAGGTCGATCACCTTCCGGCTGCTCCAGCCGTCATAGTTTTTTACCAACCCGTAAGGCATTTCGTAGTGTGAAAGCGTGATCAACGGCTGGATGCCATAGTGCGCCATTTCATCAAACAGCCGGTCGTAAAAAGCCAACCCCTCTTCATTTGGCTCGTCTTCATCACCATTCGGGTAGATACGCGTCCAGGCAATCGAGGTGCGCAGCACTTTAAAACCCATCTCAGCAAATAACTGAATATCTTGCGGATAGCGGTGGTAAAAATCGATTGCCACATCTTTGATACCGGTGCTGTTCGCGTCACGTTCAACGACATTACCGTGTATTCCCTGCGGTTGCAGATCGGAAGTGGAAACGCCTTTTCCGCCCTCGTTCCAGGCGCCTTCGACCTGGTTTGCGGCGATCGAGCCGCCCCATAGAAAACCCTCGGGAAATCTCATTTGCATCGTTACTTTCTCCTTTATCTTGCCGCCGTTAACCACCGTTCAGGCGATTGATATGAATCGTCAGGAACATCACTTCGTCGGTGGTGAGCTGGCACTGGTAATTTTTTTCAACATAATCATTCACTTTCATCGCGCAGGCATAAGCAACCGGCATCATACCGGTGATCCCCTGATAGATGCTGTCGTCGCCGTGCGCGACGGTATTACGGTTCAGCAAGCGCAGTGCGAAAAATTTGAGGTGTGTGATAAGGCGCTGATAATTTAGAGATTCTTCGTCATAGATCAGGTGCAGATCGTATTTCAGGATTGTCAGCACATCTTTAATGATGGTGGCGCTCTGCATGGTGCTTTGCATATCGCTGTTATTTTTGGCGTTCGCCAGATGCAGTGCGATAAACCCAGCTTCATCCTCCGGCAGGCTAATGCCCAGTTTACTGTTGATAAGCTGTAACGCCTCGAGCCCCACCGCATATTCATGGGCATAAAAACGTTTAATGTCCCACAGTAAAAAGTTCTTTATTACCAGTCCGTTGGTTTGCCGCTGGATTGCAAAATTTAAATGATCGCTTAACGCCAGGAACAGCGTGTCCTGCACAGTGATCGCGAGTCGCTGCTGAGCCAGCGCAATTATCTGCTGCGTGACAGCCAGGTAAGGGGGCGGAATTTCCGCCAGGAGTTGCGAAAGGACGTCCGCCAACCCTTCCGACTTTTTGACGAACTGGCTTTCAATCTGGCTGCTGTCGACACCATCGCCCTGTCGTTTGCCAAAACCAATGCCCCGCCCAATGGCTACGATCTCTTCATGTTTTGCATTGATGAGCAGAACAGCGTTATTGCTGAGTATTTTTTCTACTTTCATTTCAGCTTTCTCACCGTTTAATCCTGATGTCTTTTCCGGAAGCGTGCGTCCGGAAAAAAAACAAAAAAAAACCTGACTCCATTGCTGCCACACTTGGCAACAATGGAATCAGGTTTCGCTCAGTTTTCTTCTGATTACGCCCTGGGAACCCTTATAACGAATCAGACGAGACGGCTCAAGCCCTCAAAACGGGAACTGTGATGACAATCATGGATGTGTGATCAGTATCCTGCTAACCGTGCAATCCATTGCAGGGTTGTACATGTATTTTTTGCTATTGACGCAAATATTTTTTACCGGGAACATCGGCATACAGCAGAAGAGATAATGTTTTATTAGAATCCTTTATCTATATACAACGTTATCAATACTTAATCGCTAAGCTGTTGCGTTTTATTTAATAAATAAGAATTATTACGACTCACTAAACAGGCTTGCTTTAATAAACCGGACTCTAATTGCAAAGTGGGTTCAAAACACAATTGATATATATATTTTTCCAGCAAAGAAGGTGCGGATTGCTCGCCGAAACAGCATGCAGGTTCGCACTCATCACTACAGGCCAGACACTTCTCATAAGCTTCGATTAACACCCAGCCCTGAACCAGCGTCAGCACCGGTGCGGACTGTAACTCCAGCAGGCAATCACTGACATAAAGCGAGTAAACATCAAGGATTGTGCGGCTTGTCGCCTCAGTATCACGCTTTTTTAGTAGCCGCCATATCCTGCCAAAATGACGGACGTGTATCCGGTGAGTATGATCCAAAAACCACGCTTTTGTGAAAGGAGAGCTGCTGTAAGTGTGCTTATCTCCTTCATTATCAGCGAATATATTACAGACGCCTCTGTTCGCTAAAAATAATGCCAGAGACACCTTTTGCAGTTCAGAAATATAAGATTTATTCATTGCTTCACAAAAGAATATAAGAATTTACTGTAGTACCCATAATCAATAATACATTTTAAATGAAACTTTGCCACAAAGATTTCAATGATACCTAATAAAAATTTGTTACCCGTATCGCAAAAACAATACTTAAATAAAATGCAAACTAATGTTTTCTTAATAAATAAACCTTAAACAGAGCAAACGAGTCGAATTTGTACAAATCCTCATTAACTACATGGTTATTTTACAGGCATTCAGAGAATGCCTGTGATGGCCGAGAGAGGGTTCTCCTGAGCCCCTTAAAGCTGTTTGCGCAGAAAAATCCGACTGGTTCCTTCAGGAAGGCAATCGATCCGACCAAACTCCTCCCAACCATTCTTTTTATAAAACGCCGGTGCCTGAAAACTGATGGTGTAAAGAAAGCCGGAGATGCAGCCGCGCTTTCGCCCTTCCTCTTCGAACTGTCGCAGCAATGTTTCGCCTAAACGTTGCCCACGAAGCGCTGCCGGAAGATAAACCAGATCAATAAACAGCAGCCCCAGTGAAGTACGACCAATCATCCCGCCAATGACTTCATCGGTACTCACATCTTTAACCAATACGCTCAAAGGCTTACGATCGCTGATACCGGTAATCTCATCATTAAAAGCATTCAAGCCTTGTTCCACCGGAAAAAAATTTGCCGCGACAGCCTGATCTGAAACGCTGACCACATAATTTGCCATGACCTTCCCCACACGAAAGCATTAATAGGTTCCTTGATTTGCACCAATAAAGATGAAAATTCAGTGCTAAATCTCCTCTAAAGCTTATTTAAATCAGACCGTTATCTTAGTGAACCACTTTTTGCTCAAAGTCGGCCTCCCAGCATGTTCACTGACAGAACCGGTCCGCTGGATTAAACGTTGTAAACAGAAAAAAGAAGGAAAAAAAGTGAAAATTAAAGCATTAGCGCTCAGCGTACTCTCTGTCGCCCTGCTGGCCGGGTGTGCGGGAACCAGTACGCACCCGGTAAAAGCCACCAATGGTACAACACTTGAGGTTGCCACCATTTTTAGCCCGCTGGAAATGAATAACAACCGCTACCCTGATGTGAAACTGCGTGAAGTGAGCCCCGCCCATGCTGGCACTGGTATGGGGCTTTCGTTACTCAGCGCCGCGCTTGGCGGCGGTGCGGGCAGTGGCGATGCCTTTGATAAAAATAGCTATAAAGGCAACGCGATAGATTCCATGCCGGAACCAACATCGCGCTATTTAAGCCCAAAAGCGGAAGTGAAAATTCGCGAATGGCTCGATAAACAGAGCGGTAATTATGTTTACAAACAGCCGCTGTATATTGCAGCAGCGCAGTGGTCGCTGGTCTACACAGATATGTCTGCAGGAAACAGTAATTATGATCTGGCCTACCGCGTGTTGTTCTATAAACGCGCAGAAGATGGCAATGTGCTGAGCGCGTTTGTGAAAGCTGAATGTGCGCCAACGGCGAAAACCGCGCCGCTGGCCGATTGGCGGGCGAATAATTACCAAAAAGTGACGCAAGAAACGCAGAAAATGATGGATGCGTGTCTGCTTGAACTGGAAAACCAACTGCCACGACTGTTGAAGAAATAATCTGAAAAAGCCGCAAATAACTGCGGCTTTTCTTCCACTCTGTATTGATGCCTCTGGTTCGTGCCAAACAGCAGTGTTATACCATTGCTGGCAGCAATAAATAGCATGCTAATGATGGCACGGATGGCCATACGCACCGGTTATTTAGTCAGAGAGGGATTTTCAGATGAGCAACTCTATTTTTATTTCCAAAAGAATACGCAATTTCATTTTACTGGCGCAGACGAAAAGCATTGCCAGAGCAGCAGAAAAGATACATATGACCGCCTCGCCGTTTGGCAAAAGCATTGTCTCGCTGGAAGAACAGATTGGTTATCCGCTCTTTACTCGCAAAGATAACACTATCCGTTTGAATAAAGCCGGGCAGGAGCTTTATCAGAAACTGTTCCCGGTTTATGAACGCTTATCTGCCATTGAAAATGAACTTCACTCTTCCGCACTGCGCTCGCACAAAATCGTTATTGGCGTCGACAACACTTATCCCACCATCATTTTCGATCAACTGCTAAGCCTGGAGGATAAATATGACAATATCAGCACCCAGGCCGTCGAATTCAGTGACAACGGCGTGATTGACGACCTGCTAGGCCACCAGCTTGATTTTATTATTTCACCCCAGCAGGTTTCCCCACGTGTTCAGGGTCTGGAGAACCTCGCTGCCACCGAGTTGCCTCCGCTACGTCTGGGGTTTTTAGTTTCCCGGCGCTATGAGCAAAAACAGCCGCAGGAGTTGTTGCGTGAACTCCCGTGGTTGCAGATGCGTTTTCAGAACCGCGCGAATTTTGAAGCCATGCTCGATTCTCACATGCGCCCTTGTGGGATCCACCCAACCGTTATCTACCGGGCCTACAGTTTTATGGCGAAAATCAGCGCGGTGGAAAGCGGGCAGTTTCTTACCGTGATCCCTTATTTCGCCTGGCATCTGGTTAACCCCACCACACTGCGATATTTCGATGCGCCAAACGGACCGATGTATATGCAGGAATATCTGTATTCCTTGAAAAACCATAGGCATATCGCCGAAGTCTGTCAGTGCATTGATGACGATCGCGACGGTTCGTCCGATTCAGCCGAGCATCGATCCTGTGTTCAGTAAATTAGTGTGCAACTCGAATACGCGGCTAAGGTCGTGATGAAGATGTCCGCCTGGAGCCGTTTCCAGATATCGATGAAGGTAATCCCGATAGAGTGGGTGCGCGCAGTTATCAATAATGGTGCGGGCACGCTCAATTGGCGACAACCCACGCAGATCGGCGATACCCTGCTCCGTAATGATCACTTTGACGCTATGCTCGCTGTGATCAACGTGGCTGCACATCGGCACAATGGTAGAAATTTTTCCCTCTTTGGCAATCGAGGGCGCCATGAATACCGACAAATAGGCATTACGCTCAAAGTCTCCGCTGCCACCAATGCCATTCATCAGGTTAGCGCCCGCGACGTGTGTTGAATTGGCGTGCCCGTAAATATCAAATTCAAGCCCGACATTCAGCGCTATGACCCCAAGTCGGCGGATGATTTCCGGGTTATTGGAAATTTCCTGCGGTCGCAAAACGATACGCCCGGCGAAAAAATCCATGTTGTCGTAAATGTTGCGCAGCGTCTTGTCGGAAACCGTCAGGCTGGATGCGCTAACACCGAGGATTTTTCCTGCTTCAAGTAAATGCGCTACTGACTCCTGCAACACTTCTGAGTACATCATAAACGCAGGGATGTCCGGGCTTTCACCAAGCCGCGCCATCACTGCATTATTGATATTACCCACGCCGCTTTGTAACGGTAAAAACTCGCGCGGAATGCGCCCCTGCGCCATTTCATGGAGCAGGAATGTCACAACGTTGTCGGCAATTTGCTGGCAGAGAGGTTTCGCGCCATCCAGCACGTTACCGGCATCCGGTAATTCGGTATCCACCACAGCCACAATCTTTTGGGGCTCCACCTGCACATAGTGCAAACCAATTCGGTCCAACGGGCTAAAAATAGCGACACTGTGGCGATATGGCGGTGCGCCGGGCGTGGCGATATCGGCGAATTCAGCCACCCGCGGGTTGTGGTAGTGGTTAAGCTCAATAATGATTTTTTTCGCTTTTCGCAACCAGGTCGGCGCATTGCCAATTCCGCTGGAAAGCCAGATTTTGCCATCGGATGTTAACGCAGAGGCTTCGATCACCGCGATATCAATATCGCCAAAAAATCCGTAGTTCACCATCTGCGCAACTTCACTTAAATGCAGATCAACAAACTTAATTTGTCCCTGGTTGATTTTTTGTCGCATCCCCGCCGCAGACTGATACGGTGCGCGCCAGCTGACCGCGTCCGCTTCTGATAACGCATCATCAGCCGCCGCGCTAATGGACGCGCCGGTCAGCAAACGGATTTGAAAAGGTTGCTGCATTTGATGCCGCTCCCGTGCCCGACGAGCGATAGCGGCGGGAAGCGCTTTTGGTGAACCTGCCGCAGTAAAACCACTGAAAGCAACCATATCATTGTGCTGGATGATGTCTGCCGCTTCGTCGGCGTTCAGCCGGGGCCAGGATTGTTTCATTATCGTCTCCGTTAATCAGCGCCCAAGGAAGTTCGGCTTACGTTTTTCCATAAACGCGCTCATCCCTTCCTGATAATCCCGGCTGTCATAAACAGCGCGACGCATCCCCTGAATACGTTCAAACTCATCCGAATTCATGGTGTGTGCTTCGCCAAGCACGCGTAGCTCTTCTTTAATTACCGCAATGGCGAGCGGTGCCTTTTCCGAGATCTGATGCGCCATCTGCAAGGTGAAATCTTCAAGCTCGCTGGCGTCGACAACATGATTCAGAATGCCAACCTCCCGCGCCCGCTGCGCCGTGATGGGTGCCGCCGTGAAAATCAACTCTTTAACGATATGGAACCCGGCGTCGCGCGTCAGGTTATGGATACCGACCAGGTTATAAGGAACGCCGAGATTAACGGGCGTCATAGAGAATGTTGAAGTGCTGGCGGCAATGATCAGATCTGAACTCATGATCATTTCAAACGCCCCTCCCCAGACGCTTCCTTCCACCATGGAGATCACCGGCTTCGGGTATTTTTGGATCATGCGAGTGATCTGGCGCAGCGGGTCATCATAAGAGAGAGGATCGCGCCGCCCAGAGGGTAACTCATGTATATCATGCCCGGCGGAGAAGACTTTCGCGCCGTGCGGCGCTCGCAGGATCACGCAACGAATCTCCGGCTTGTTAAGATCTTCCAGCGCCCGCATCAAATCATCAATAAACACCTTGCTGAGCGCATTAAGCTTGCGCGCGTAATTAAACTCAATGACAGCCACTTTTTGAATAATGTTTACAACCACATACTCATACGACATATCAATTCCTTTTTACTGTGCAAAATAGTGATGCTGAAGGTATTCACGGATGTGCTGTAAGCCTGTGCGCGGCGCTTGTTGATGATTTTTCACCTCATCAAGCGTTTGGTTGAAATCTTCACGAAAAGCGCGGTGAGCATAAAGCTGGCGCATCGCTTCTTCTTCAACCTGTTTTCGTAGCCATGTCACTGTCTGCTGCTGGCGCAATAACTGAAGACGACCACTTTTTGCCATCACATCGTAAAAATGAACAATTGCCTGCCAGACATCCTCTATGCCACGCTTTTCCAGTGCACTACAGCTCAACACCGCTGGTCGCCACTGCGGATATTTGTGACGAACGATAGCAAGCGCGCTGTCGTAAATTTGCCGGGCGATGGCAACTGCCGCGCGGTTGTCGCCATCATCTTTGTTGATAACAATGATATCGGCCATTTCCATGATGCCTTTTTTGATGCCTTGCAACTCATCGCCACCCCCGCCGATTTGCAGCGAAACGAAGCAATCGACAATGCCTGCGACCTCCGTTTCAGACTGGCCAACACCGACCGTTTCCACGATCACCACATCGTAATTGGCAGCTTCGCACAGCAGTATCAACTCACCGGCGTGCGGGCTGATTCCCCCCGTAGCGCCGCCGGAAGGCACCGGTCGAATAAACGCCGCATCGGCCCTCGCCAGTTCTGTCATGCGGGTTTTATCACCCAGCAAACTGCCGCCGCTGAGAGGGCTGCTGGGATCGACCGCTATAACCGCTACTCGTTTTCCCAGGCTAACAAGTAGCATGCCGAAGGTGTTGAGAAAGGTACTTTTCCCGGCCCCCGGTGTACCGGTGATGCCAATGCGCATTGCCCTTCCCGTCGCGGGCATAATCGTGTCCAGCAATTGTTGGCTCAACATTTGATGTCGTGAAAGCTGACTTTCCACCAGCGTCATGGCCTGAGCGAGCGCAACACGATCCCCCGCCCGCAAGCGACGGATTGATTCATCAAGGTTTTGTTCATTAATCATGGCGCTGGCTAATCCGCATCAGCACATCGCGCACACTTTCAAGCATCGGTGTACCAGGGCCATAAATCGCTGCCACACCGCGTTCACGCAGGAAGTCATAATCCTGTGGCGGGATCACGCCGCCAGCAATCACGCAAATATCCTCACGACCATATTTTCTTAGTTCGTTAATCAATTCAGGAATCAGCGTCTTATGACCCGCCGCCAGCGACGATGCGCCAACTACATGTACATCATTTTCTATCGCCAGGCGGGCAATCTCTTGCGGTGTGGAGAACATAGGGCTGAGATCGACATCAAAACCCACATCGGAATATGCGCTGGCAATGACTTTTGCCCCCCGGTCGTGCCCATCCTGCCCCATTTTCGCAATCAAAATGCGCGGACGACGACCCTGCCCGGCAAGAAAATGTTGAGTTTGCGTAATGATGGCGTCGAATTCAGCCGCTGCTTCGCTGTCCTGCTGATAGCTTTGCGTGATCACCCCCGTAACGCATTGACTGGGAACGAGGTAACGGTCAAACGCTGCCTCCAGCGCACTGGAAATCTCGCCAAGTGTCGCGCGCAATCGTGCGGCATGAATCGCCGCAGCAAGCAGGTTTTCATTGTGCTGAGCGGCATGGGTAAGCGCGGACAGCGCATCGCAAACGGCAGAGGAATCACGCGTGGTGCGGATCTGCTCAAGAGCAGCGATTTGTTCGTTACGCACCTTCACATTGTCGATTTCCAGTACCGGCGTAACCGCTTCTTTATCGAGCTTGTATTTATTTACACCTACAATAGTGCGTTTCCCCTGGTCGATAAGCGATTGCTCCCGGGCGGATGCCTCCTCAATCATGCGTTTTGGCAGCCCAGATTCGATAGCCTTCGCCATCCCTCCGACATCATCGATCTGGCGGATAATTGCCCGCGCCTCTTTTATGATTTGATCCGTCAGAGATTCGACATAATAGGAACCTCCGAGCGGATCGACGGTACGGCAAATCTCTGCCTCTTCCTGCAAGATAATTTGCGTGTTACGCGCAATACGCGCCGAAAAATCCGTCGGTAGCCCCAGCGCTTCATCAAACGCATTGGTATGTAGAGACTGGGTACCGCCAAGCGTGGCTGCCAGCGCTTCAATAGTGGTGCGAACAATATTGTTGTAGGGATCCTGTTCCGTCAGACTCCAGCCTGATGTCTGGCAATGCGTGCGGAGCGCCAGCGATTTCGGATTGGTTGCGCCAAACCCACTAACGGCTTCGCTCCATAAATAGCGAGCCGCGCGCAGCATGGCGACATTCATAAATAGATCCATGCCAATACCGAAGAAGAAAGAGAGGCGCGGCGCGAAGTCATCAATTTTCAAGCCAGCGGAAAGCGCTGCTTTAATATATTCAATGCCATCCGCGAGGGTAAACGCGACTTGTTGAATACAGTTAGCGCCCGCTTCTCCCATATGGTAACCACTGATGCTAATAGTATTAAATTGCGGCATATTGGCAGAGCACCAGGCAATAATATCGGCAATAATCCGCATCGATGGTTTTGGCGGGTAAATATAAGTATTGCGGCAGAGATACTCTTTTAAAATATCGTTCTGAATAGTACCTGTTAATTTATCAGGAGAAACGCCCTGTTCTTCCGCTGCAACAATATAAAATGCCATTATAGGTAAAACAGCACCATTCATCGTCATCGATACCGACATTTTATCCAGAGGAATATTGTCGAAGAGTATTTTCATATCTTCCACGGTATCGATAGCGACCCCCGCTTTCCCTACATCGCCCGCTACGCGCGGGTTATCCGAGTCATATCCCCGATGGGTTGGCAGGTCAAACGCAACGGAAAGCCCTTTCTGTCCGGCGGCGAGATTACGCCGGTAAAACGCATTCGACTCCCTGGCGGTTGAAAACCCGGCGTACTGACGTATCGTCCACGGTTGGGCGGTATACATTGTGGCGCGCGGTCCGCGTGTATAAGGCGGAAGACCCGGTAGCGTACCAGTGATTTCCAGTGCGTTCAGATCGTCAGGAGTATATAAAGGCTTAATCGCAATGCCCTCTGGCGTCAGTTTGACCAGTGATTCAACGGTTTTCCCCTTACGGCTGAGTTCTTTATTAGCGATTTTTTGCCAGTCAGTCATTGTAGCCATAGACATCTCCGTTATTCAAAATCAATAACTCACTGGGCAGAAATAGTAATTTCCGCTATCAACATTGTCGCCAGCAAAAAAAGACCTGCGGCAATTCATTTTTTGCCGCAGGTTATATTCTGATTATTTCTTTTAACGTACCAATTAATAGAACGGGCACATCGATTATTTAATATTTATGGGAAAAGAACCGCTCAATCGTTTCCTGTATATGCTCATCAGGATTTTCTGCAATGTCCCCTTCTCCAGTGACGTGTCGTATATAGTGATTTTGCCCGGAAAGTTGTGGGAAAGAGGGTGCCGCCGAACTGGCAGTAGAGGCGAACGTTAAAAACAGAAAAAACCAGGCTACGCTTAACTTTTTTCCCATCATGCCTATACCTTTCAAAAAAGAGTTAACAGGCAACATACTGAGAGAAAAAGCGTCAGTAAGTGTCAGGGATATTCAAACCTGTCCCGGCAGTTGTAATCAGTCATGGGAAATGAGAGATAGAGGAAACAAAAAAACCGCCCTCAGGCGGTATGATTACAGGTCAGATTCTAACGCATCCTGAATCGCATCGGCGAGGGTGGCAACTTCTTGCGAGACGTTACGCAAGTCCATCTGGCTACGAATGCCTGAATTGGCCGTGGTTGCAGAAACTGCCGCCTTTGAAATTTCCAGCGCTGCCTGTACAGCTAATAAGCGCTTTCTGTTTTCTACCGCCGCATCCCCTGTTGCCCCATCAAGATCAAAATACCCTTCTAACATTACCTTCTCCTTCGCGTTTACCAGCAAAGGCCAAGCATACACAGTTGAGCGAGAGGATGAAAACGTAAACGCGTTGCGAGCAGACTCGGAAAACGAAGTTATGGCGAGTAATGAAATAGACTGCGGGGTGCAAAGCGCCAACGATAAAAGGAATTATCAGGCGGGAGATACGATGTTCGGTGAGCTTAGTAAAAAAATACCTGCCGAGTGGCAGCATTGAAGATATGAAAACGTGAAGATAAAAAATGCGATTGCAACGCCGGTGTTTTTGTCCGGTTATTCATTTGCTCTTCATACCGTTTGAAAAGAAATGTTTATCATGCTGAGCGTTAGCTAAATCCGGGCAAAAAAAACCGCTCGGACAGAGCGGTAGAAAAACATCACCAGGGAAAATAGGGTTAACGATGATAGCGCGTTAACTATAGTTACTTTCCGTAGCTCTGCCAGTTCAAAAAGCATTAATTAAACCAATTACATAGAGAGTCAACGCCTATCAGAAATCGATTACAAATGAGAATAATCTCATTGCCAGCAAAGTAATAATTAGCAAACTAATAAACGTAACGAATATGCATTTGCATCCCTCAGGAGCAGCCCGGATTTCCTATTCCTGAGGGTCTTTTCTTATCGACGTTAATTCCTCCTTTCCCCTGAGATGAAATAGCAGATAGTTACATCCTCCCGAACCACTCATGCTGCGACCCACGTAAAAAACCGAGCGGCGAGCGTACGTTTGCATTAACGGCTTTTTCCCCTTTCATCTTATTTTCTACACACCAACGGCCATTTTAGATGCTCTCAACCACGCAGCTCGCCGGTCGGTTCGATGCAGGCAAAATTTTTTTATGTGCGGCCTTGAAAAATACGGTGAAGGAATTATTTATATAGGCGGACAAGCAAAGCTTGCTTTTAAGTTGAGCTTTTGAATTGATTATTCAGGAGGTTAAGTTATGGCACTCAAAACCTTGTCAGCACTTCCCGGTTTCACTGACTCTGTTTTTGCTGACCGTTTTAATCGTATTGACCGGCTGTTCAGCCAGTTAACTGGCGACTCGCCGGTTGCATCATTACCTGCTTATGACCTGAAAAAAGTCGATACAAGCAATTATCTGTTACACGTAAGTGTCCCCGGCTGGAAAGAAGACGAGCTCGAAATCGAGACCGTTGGCGGGGTGCTAAATGTATCAGGTAAACGCGCGGAAAATGAATCTCATGACGAGCAGGGCTGGATATACAAAGGTATTCGCCGTGCGGATTTCCGTCTGAGCTTCTCGCTTCCGGAACATACAAAAGTGAGCAATGCAAAACTTGAAAATGGGATATTGCAAGTGTCCATTTATCAGGAAATTCCCGAGAGCGAAAAACCGCGTAAGATTGCCATTGAAAATACACAAAAAGCCATTGAACATCAGGCTTAATCGCTTTTCTTTTTTTCCCTGGGGCCCGCACATGCGGGCCTTTTTCTTACCGTGCTCCGGGTACGTCTCTTTGTCAGTGCGTATAAACACAAAGAGATATTTTCCCCGACGCCAGACATATGTAGCCAAGCGGACATCGAGTTTGTCATTCTTTACTGTGACGATTCCATCATCGAACGGCATAACGAACAACCACACGTTTCTGACGCAGTCGAAAAGGATTACGGGCAATATGCGTAGGGATAGTGTATGGTGGCAGGCCATTTATCAGGATAATACTCTATGCCACAACGCAAAGACTCAAAAAACAATCGCAACTACCTCACCAAATGCACCTGCCCTCACTGCTCACAGCAGTCAGAACACAGCTTCATCAGAGTCCAGAAAGGCGCAACATTAATGTGCCCACACTGCAGTAAAATCTTCAATCAGGACAAAGCCGCTTTCGCTTAAAACCGGGCGATGTCGAGAAACCGGTCGAAATATCAGGGCCGGTTATCGAGTTGGGCGAGGTCTGACAATGAAAAGCCACGGTCATTCGTACTCGCTTTCGACCTGAATCACGACAGCATAATTGTTCAGAAGTAACCGCAACTCGGCATGCAAAAAGAGATTGCATGGGTCAATCCGCAGAACGCCAAACGATCTGAGCACTGCATGAATTGCCCAGTCATTGCTCTCATCAACGGTGTGGATCACACCAAAAAGCTCATCAGTTGGCACCATTTTCACACTTTAAGTGTGTGTCGCATGGGCTCTCAATGTTGCTGCCCGCAGTGGTGATGAGCCACATCCGTAGTTGGCACGCGGCGGCGGTTCCCGTTGGCACCCTGTATCCTATTATCAGTAACTCTATGAGTATCAAGGCATTAGACCAAATTTCTGACCTGCTTCAGGCCGGAAGAATATATAGCGACAACAAAAACTATTTCACCCTTCATTATAGAAATCTCGACCATAATATATTCAGGGGTGATGCGGAAAATAACAGGGGCATTTATGAAAAACTTGATACTCGGTGTGATTGCAAAAATCTCGAAAATGGATGCGGAAGCCAAGCTACTTGCCGCCAAAGTGGAAGCTCAATCTTTACTAATCGGGGCATTACTGCTGACACTTGGCAAAAACGGTGGCGTGAATGAAATGCTCGATAATGTAAAAAAAGCGATTAACGCAGCGCTTGATGCGGCTGATATTCCGCTGAAATCAGACGCAGAATTACTTATGAATGAATTTAACAATCTGATTCAATTAACTCAGCTGCTTGAAACAAACGATGCTGAAATTGATATAGAAGCGTTAAAGGGCGCGTCAGATAAAATTTAACGCAATGATTTTATTAATTATAAGGCTGGGAAGATAAGCATCCGGCCTTTCATTTTTGCTCCACAGTCCCCTTTCTTTACCCATACTGTTTGTCGTAAACACCAAATGCTCTATGGGGCCAGTCACAATCCGATCATCGAAGCTTTCGCCACAATGCATCAAACCGGCCTATCCCCAACGGCGGTCAGTGTTTTCTTTGTCTGTCAGAATCGATGCCACTCGCGCAGTTGTTTCGAGCCGCCCTCGTGAGAGTGAAACACTCCCGCTGCGCTGGAGGCATCTTACATGTTGATGATGCGATCTTAACGCCACACATCACTCCGGCCCGGTCCCGATGTTATCCCGATCCGGTTTGGTTGTGGCTCCACTGGTTTTATTTGCCTAACTGAACGATATTAAATATTCGTATCGGTAATCGCGACAAAACATTTCTTGTTTGTCAGTGAGTGCCACAGTATTTCTTAAGGAGAGGTTATGAAGCCAGTAGAAGACGCGATTAATGACCTGCAGTGTCGTGCTTTAGCGTATGAAATCATTTTTCAGTCCATTTGCTCAGAATTGCCGCAAGTGTTCATAGAGAAAGCCGTAGAGAACATTGAGCGTAACTTCAAAGCATTTGAATCTGGCACGCATTCTGAAACAGGGAAAGCAAAGCTTGAAGCGGCGAAAGCAATTGCCTCGAGAATTATAGGAACAAAGATTTAACCTCCCTCCCAAGCGGGATCCTGAGGTGGAGGGGAAATATCAATCATTTCTTCTCCGCTTTTTCCTTTGCAGTGCTGTGGTGCTTGCTATGGACATAAAGGGGTGTTCGCACACTCTAAGGCAGGAAAAGGCCTGATGATTCAGTCACCCTACAGTCAGGAAAATGAGCGTTAGTGATGGCCGCGCACGGAAGTCTGAATGCCAGCGAGCGGGCATTGATAATTTCCCATTCCATGAACCTAAAAAACATGAGCTAGCGGGTTAATACAGCCCGACGTTCAGCTATCTGCTCTTCAGTAAATGGGGGGCTGGAAAGTATCGAAATGATGCGACGTTATGCGCACCTCGCACCTAATCCCCTGAGCGAGTACGCACGGAAAATTGATGCCATTTTTGGCAACCATGACACAAATGCGACGCAGAGAGGAAATCAGACAGAATTAAAATTGGCGTAAGTACTTGATTCGTAATGGTACGCCCTACAGGGTTCGAACCTGTGACCTACGGCTTAGAAGGCCGTTGCTCTATCCAGCTGAGCTAAGGGCGCATTACGTGGATGCTCACCGTTGAGGTGGAAACGCCTGGAATTATACGGTCAGCGCCTGGTGAGTCAATGTATTTTCCGCTGGTTGCTTGCTTAGTGAACGACGCTGCACATTTTCGCAACACCTGTCCCCTTTATGCCTGAAAAGACCTGGCCATTCTACTTATCCTGAGCGCTTCCTGGGAAAAGTCCCACATCTCTTTAAGTATTCGCGCCTATATCCCCTGCTTTATGAAGGTCAAAATATTTCCATTAACTAATGTAATGGAGCCTATACGTGACAAATAGAGCGAAACAAAAAAAAGGCCGGGATTATCAACGTAAATCAGAACCGATTATACAGAGCGATAATGACGCGCGTTGCGATAGTGGGGTGAGTAACCGCTCGCTAACTATTCCCGCGAACGAAAACAGGGCTAAACACGGTTCCCTGTCGTTTGCGCAGCAGTTATTACACGACCAGACGCGAAACGTAACATTGCCGGAATCAACGAGACAACGCTTGCCTGAGCTGCCGTTTAATTCGCAGCCTTACACCATGTCGTTTATGGACATCCCGATATTATATCGCCCTGGTTTAGCGGCTGAGCCACTAAAATTGCAGACATTTTTCACGTATGGCGGCGCACAGCACATCGTCTACCCCCCAACGATCACGCAGCTTCAATCTATCGGCACCGCGGTGTATGTGGATGATCTCACCAAAGCAACGCCAGAAGCTTTTGCTGATACAGATTGGAATACATACCGCTCGCTCGTTGATAAAACGGCAACCTGGCAGTGCCTTTATACGCCCGATATTCTCAAACCGGGCATGAACCAGGCCAGTCAATTTGCCCACATGGTCTCCATTAAATGGAGCGAAACAGCCACACAACGCGATATAGCACAACAGCCAGGCGCACAGTTTGCGCATGGATTTTTTTGGCCGACACTTTTCTGTCAGGAAAAGTGAAATACGCTTGCGAGGGAAAATGCGAACTGTCATCCGCCGGGAAAAAAATCGCCACCATAGGCCCGATCACCGAGTTTTACCCTATCGGGAATATCCGCCGCCTGTGTTTGATAAGCTGGAACATCTCACCCAGCAGCTCAGTTTCGCCCTGCCTGAATGCATCATCAGCCAGATATTGATTTCAACCGATAGCTTTCTCAGTTATGCATGGAATAGAGGCCTCTTCTCCGGAAAACGCAATGCCGTGTTTTCATCGCTGGATTTAGCACATCATCGGTTCGCAGAGCCGCATCTCTCGCATCTGATCGTGGATATGGAAAGCCTGCTCACATCACGTTTTAGCGCCCTGGAAACACTGCGACAGCTCGCTTCGCATAATCGCAAACTTTATATTTATCTCTTAGCGACAAAAAGTGACACGCCACTGTTTAACTTCCTGCGCGCTGCGGGCCCCTTTCGTGTATTAAAACGGGATCTCCCCGTCACGCCATTCAGGCAGGCGCTGTTGACTCCAGCCTCGCCTGTTGATATTTCGCGGAAATTCCCGGCTGTAGAGTGGCAGATGTTCACCGCTCTGGCGCAAGGAAAAACGCTGAAACATGTCGCTCACCTACTCAATCTGCCTTACCATCGCATGGTTTATCGCCTCAACACGCAGTTGAGGCAACTTGGCTTGCCCGATCGTCAAAGTTTGCTTCATTTACTGCATCGCTTAACGATTGATGCGAATCACTATTGGGGATAATGGGCGTTGCCATCCTTCTTGCCTAAGAAATTACTTAGTCAAGTTTAGTTGCCGGGTATGTTTTTTACATAAAACCAACAATTACAACTATTCCTGGTATTGTCTCTTTTTTAAAATTCACCTGGATTCCACCCAATGCGCACGTTTTTATCCTGCGTTATAGCAACGAAATTGCGACAACAGCTATTAACATTAAGAAAACAATCAAATAATTACATTGTTTTAACCATTAAAAAAAGCGTAAAAAACCATACTTATCAAAATCAGCAAGTTATCATTCCAAATATTCAATCACCCATTATTGCTCTCAGAACTTCATATTTAGAAATAGCCTTCACCGACTCTTAACGCTTTTCTGCCAGAACTTCCCAGGTATAATTGCAGTGACTTATTAATAATTACTACATCTCTCTTCATTAGCACGTAATTGATATTCCCCACACTCGTCGGTTGCGAATGGAAATAACTTAGCGAGTAAGGATGCTATCGGTTTTCACAGGGAATTATTCTTCCTCACAGAATACTTGAAGTTACATTAATCCTTTCGACGTCTGTCGCACTTATGCAAAGGCGTGGCATTAAAAAACAATCTGAGGGAAAAAAAATGAAACCGGCTTCCGTTATCATTATGGACGAATATCCTATTGTCAGGATGTCGATAGAGGTGCTTTTAGAGAAAAACCAGAACGTAAAAGTGGTACTAAAAACGGATGATAGCCGCGCGGCGCTTGATTATATCCGAACACTCCCCGTTGACCTGGTTATTCTGGATATTGAGCTGCCTAAAACAGATGGCTTTACCTTATTGAGAAGAATCAAAGCAATACGAGAAAATGTCAATGTGCTTTTTTTGTCATCAAAGTCTGAATCATTCTATGCGGCAAGAGCCATTCGCGCTGGCGCTAACGGTTTTGTCAGTAAACGGAAAGAACTCAACGATATATATAACGCAGTAAAGATGATTCTTGCCGGGTACTCTTTCTTTCCATCAGAGACGCTGAGTTATATAAGCCAGCCGAGTAAAAGAAAAGGAGAGCAGCGGGATATGCCGCTTTCCAATAGAGAAGTAACAGTATTACGCTATCTTGCCAATGGATTATCGAACAAAGAGATTGCGGAACAACTTTTATTAAGCAACAAGACCATTAGCGCCCATAAATCGAATATTTTTTCGAAACTCGGTGTGCATACTATCGTCGAGTTGATTGATTACGCCAAATCACACGAATTGCTATAGCGATATACGCCGGGAAAGGGTTCCCGGGCGTATTTTTTATTTAAAAAAGTTAATAGTAATTAATCGCGAAAGTCGCGTCGGCATTTGCCGTGCCAGGGACAGGGTTATCTGCTAGTGCGATGTAATTTGCGTAGAACTGCAACGTCGCATTACCGTTGCTGTCCACGGCGATATCCTGGCTGGCTTTCTCCAGTGCTAGCGGTGTTCGATCTCTGTCGCGCAGCTCAATAGCAACTTTCTGTACCATCACGCTATCTTTTAACGCTAACAGTGCCGGGTTGCTGGCGGATCGCCCCGAAAACGTGATCGACGCGCTACCCGGTGGGCACCCCGCTAGTCGCAAGCTAAAACGTACCGGAGGCGTTGTGTTACCCGCATTTTGCAACTGTTTGGTTGGCCAACGGCCTAATTGCACCGTTTTATCGCTGTCGGCCGTCTCGACGTAGCACGTGAAGTCCACCACCGTCGCGCGTAGCTGAATGTTAATTTCCCCAAGCGGCGTATCGGCAATCGCAAACGGGCTCAGCCAGCACCCAACAAGCATGACATGGCGCGGTTTGATAAACATCACGGCTCCTTAATCATAATCAACGCGCAAATAGCCCCGCGCCACAAAATCGCCCTCGGCGGGTTTGAAGCCTGTGACACTCACCGGCCACGCGCTGATAGCAACGCGCGCAGCGGCGTTGTCATCAAGCTGGAAAGGAATTTTGCTACCCAGCATGTTGGGTGTAAGCGGGTTACCCTCATGGTCGGCGACGACAAACCCCACGTCAGGATTATCAGAAACCATGACCTGCCCACTGGCTTTTTCCGCTTCCAGACGCATAGAAAGATAGGCCTGGGCGTCAACATTGGTGCACTCTATTGCCACGGTTTTAATTTGCGGATCGACACCGTTCGGGCGGTTCCCCGGCCCGGCCTGGCTAAAGAGCGCGGCGCCAATATTATCAAACTGAAATTCAACGACCTGGCCTGCATTGAGTTTGCAACTTTGCGGCACTTCCACTTTGCCGCTGTAGCTAATGGTATAGACCGGTACCGCAAGCGCATCGGTGTCCGTACTGGTGACATACACCCTAAACATGGTTTGGCGCGGGATCGGCACCATATTGATAAACGGCCGCACCACTTTAAGTTTAAAGATAAGCTTCGAGTCCATTACGCCAAAAGGCTTCTGATTGGGTACGTTAGGGTGTGTTCCCATGCGGATAAAATTCCTTGGCGGGAAAAAGATGCCGGCGTAATCATCCGTGATGCTCATCGCCCCTTCCAGATAATCATTTAACCTCATGTATTTGTAACCGCCGTCAATGGTATGTATCGGCAAATCAGAGACATAGCTTCGGTAGGTGTAATTCACTTTGGTACCAGCAGGACAGACAGCCTGGACGCCAACCCAGCCGGATTTTTCCGGCAATGTCACCACCTCTCCAACATGGTTGTTCCCGCTGGTAAACAGGTTCGACAGGTCATAATAGATATCCGTCGGCATGCCTTTCGCGTTCACACAAATAGTAGCCTTTGCAGACGTCGCTGCCAGTAACAACACCCCGCAAAGCAGTGCATGAAACTTGTTCATAAAATTATCCTTGTTCACAACGGGCGCGTGTAATGACCACGGCCTGTTGCAGGCTTGCTTCCGGCAAGGCGTAGCGTGCCAGGCAGCGTGACTGTGTGCCGTCTCCCCACTGCACCAGCAGTTCACCCAACAATGGCAAACCGTTCAGGTACGCCTGGCCATCCTCGCCCACCATGCCAGTCACGCCACTGCCGGTTTCACGCACCACCGAACCAAACGGTACCGGGCGATCGCCGCGAATGAGCGTAATCAGTGCGCGTACGCCAATCCGGGTGTCAAAGCTGGCCCGAACCAGCGCACCCTGCGTAGGCACGACGCTACTGACGCTGTTTTGCACATCGGTGTGGTTATCCATCGTGTTGGTATCAAGTGCAATGCGGTTGTAGCGATAAACGGAGGCATAAGGGACGATCGCGTAGCCTCGCCAGTCGGTTTGCACCCCGGTCTGATTTTCCACACGCACGCCCTGTGCGCCCGGCGCTTTGATAAGTACGTTGGTATCGCCAAGTGGCTGGCTAAATGTCACCCCGTCGGCGTGCGCGACCACGCCGCCGCCAAGTTGCCAGTTATATTCGTGCTGGTAGGGATCGTAGTTATAACCGAGGCCGAGCGTACCCCAACCAGCCTGCCAGTTGGCATTGGCGCTGCCGCTGTAGCCGTTTGTGCTGCTGTGCCCCTGGCTTACGATGTAACTTAGGTTGCGTCCCTCAAGCAATGTACCGCCTACCCCGCTCTGCCAGCTATTTTGCCCGTTGCTGTTACGGCTAACGTTAAGGTTGGCATAAGTGCGATCCAGCGCGCCTCCCCGGCTGTAACGCTGCCCGCTCAGGGCGCTAAACGGCACGGAAATATTCAACGCAATAATACGATCCGTATTATTGATATCGGGTGAGCGGTTCCACGACCATGTAAGCGAGTAGCTCATCCCCCGCCAGCCGCTGGCGTAACCAACTTGATACCAACTGCTGGGCTTAATGTTGTTCCAGTAAGTTTGTTGGCTGCCGGAAATATACAACGAGCCGTAATCCCCCAGGTTTTGCGAGATATTGACCTGAAAGCGCCCTTTTCTGTTGTTATTGAGGTTGTGGTAGCTAACGAGCACCGGTTTTGGCTGACGCCGCCCCTCACTCTCGTCCTGGTCTTCATATTCATAACCCTCCATGCGGCGATAGGCGACATCGTTCAGCGTATAAAAACCACGCGTCGAATAGCGATACCCGAGCAACTGAAAATTGGTGCCGTACTGGTTGAGTGATTTGGCATACAAAAAGCGCAACGATTGCCCCTGATGTGTGCTGCCATCCGCCAGTTCACTGCGTGCCTGGGTAAAATCGAGCGATATCGCCCCCCAACCGCCAAGATTTTTGCCAGCGCCCGCCACAAAGGCGTTATAGCGTTTCGCCAGTTGAGTTCCGCCATAGGCGGTGTAACCGCCCGCCAGGCCGCCGATCACGCTCCCCTGGACAAAAGAAGGGGAAGATTGTTGATCGTTGCCGCTGCGAAAATTACCGGCCACGAGGTCATATTTAAAACGCCCTTCACGTTGCAGAATCGGCACCGTCGAATACGGCACCGTATAACGTTGTTGGCTGCCATCCTTCTCATCGACGGTAACGTCCAGATCGCCGCTGGACGAGGTGGGGTTCAGATCAGAAATCACAAAAGCCCCCGCCGAGACATAACTCTGATAAATAACATAACCGTTCTGGCGGATGGTTAATTTAGCGGGCGTGCGCGCAATGCCGCGTACGGTTGGCGCGTAACCTTGCAGGCTATCGGGAAACATATTGTCGGAAGAGTAAAGGCGCACCCCGCGAAAACCGAGACCATCGAAAACGTCACTGCCGGTATTACTGTCGCCCATCACTAGCTCGCTTTTCAGCGGGATAATGGAACGTTGCAACCAGCTTCCAATGGTCCTCCAGCTCCGGGTATGCGCCTTCCCGCTGCTGCTGTAACGCCAGGCCCCGTTATTTCGCAACCGCCATGCGCCATAATTCAGCCCGCTTTGTAAGCTCAGAAAACCATTATTGCTGCCGGAGCTGTGGCTCCCCGTAAAGCTATAGTTAAGCAACGCAGCAGTAATACCCTCGTCCCACTCCTCAGAAGGAATGTAACCGCGTGCGCTGTTCAGCATCGAAGCCTGCGGCAACCCGATATTCAGCCGCATTGATGAGAAATCAAAGGCAGCTTCAGCGCCCGGTATAACGGCTGTGATATCCATACAGGTTTCACCCTGTGCGGTGAGCAGCGCTGGAAAAGCGCGAATATTAACCCCCAACCGCTTGAGCAAATCGAGAGTGAAGCATGGCATCAGGCCACCGGAAGCGGGTGTCGCCCCGTTATGAGCAATATCGAAACGTAGATCCTGAGTTGCGAAAAACTCACCGTCGCGCCAGATATCCACCCGATAAACCCCCGGAGGCTGGTTACCTTTTTCAAAGCGCGACAAATCGGCAACGGCAGCGGTGTCTTCCGATAAAAACGCCGGGTTGAAGTAGTTCTCAGCACGGCCCATTGCCGGGTGCAACACCGTCAGCAGCGACAACGCCAGCCGCGAGTAAGCAGAAGGAGACGTGCGCTTATTCATAGGCATCCCTGTCATTTGTCTGTGTTATGGCAGACCAACGGTTTTCACTGGCGTCAACGCGCCGTAATCATTCACCGTCTGGAAAGTCACTCCGCCCTGAACATTCGGAGGAATAAGCAACTGGGCGCGACTTTTGGGCGCGACCATGACATTGTCCAGCCTCTGTTTGCCCATATGAACATTCACCAGAGTGATGTAGTACACGGAAGGGTTAGTGATGTTCAGGTGTTTATCGAGACGCGAAAACTGCAGTTTTGCAGGCGCATCTTCTGTTAACCCGGATAGACTTTTCGGGCGAACAAACAGCTTAATGCGAGAGAGAACAGCCAGTTGCAGCACATTTTTGTCCGTTGCATTCTCTTTATTCACCGATGGAATCGCTTTTACGCTCAGCCAGAACAGAGATTCGCGGTCGCCGGGTAACGGTTGCCCGGCGTAAATAATACGCAGCGTGTTTTCGCTCTCCGGTTCGCTAACAAAAAGCGGCGGGGTTACCACAAACGTTTTTTCTTTTTCTCCACGATTATTTTCCACCCATGAATTGACCAGAAAACGCGCTTTCCCATCGCTATTAGAAATAGAGATAGAGGTCTGTTTATCCTCGGCAGGATAAATAACCCGGGTAGCGCCAAGTGCTATTCCACCTGCGGCTTTTACTGGCAGCGCGATGGATAATAAAAGACTGACAATCCAACCTGGTTTAAAAAAAATGTTCATAGCGAAAATAACTCTTCAAAATATTCTGATGGCTACCAGAAATAAGTCAGGGGTAGACCAGGGTAAACCAGACATCGGAACGCAAGTGTCCTGGCGTAATATGCTCAGTAATCGCCCGGTAGCGCGCGGAAAAATGCAGTGTGATTTCATCGGCTACCAGCGTGGAATAAGAGAGCGGCATACTGTTGGGTATAATTTGCCGCTGCTGTTGATCAAACAGCGCCAGCCCAATGCCCTCAGCACCCTCTCCCCCCGAGCTGTGTGCGGCAAAAACTTGCGGATCTTCCGCCGGTGTTTGCCCGGAAAACACCACGCCGACATAGCGGGAAACATCCGCATCACACGCCGTCAAACGCAGTGCAAACCCGGTGCTTATGGGGGAGAAACTGCCGGTGCCGGAAAATGCATCCATGCGCTGCGACCCCATCTGCACATGTAAATCTTCACTCTCTGGCGCAACTGCACATGCCCCATTTACCAGCGATCCTCGCAGGTGAACGCGTCCACCATCAACGATTGCCGCCCTTGCCAGCAAAGGCATCATGCACAACATGAATGCCTGCGTGAGACCTGTCCTCATCATGGGTAATTTCTCGCATTACACTATCAAGCGCCTCATCCCTGAGGCCGCGTCATCCCTGGAAGTAATGGGTTATTGGTAGTTCATGATGAACGTCGCATCCGCATTTGCCTGCCCTGGTGTCGCGGTCGCACTGGTGGCTTTGTAACGTGCGGAGAAATGCAAGGTGTTGGTGCCTTCAAGCAGACTCTGCGCGGTGGAGGGGGCACCGTTTGGGATCACGGTTTGGGAGGCAGTATCAAGGATTTCGATCCCCACCCCGCTTGCCGTTGTGCTGTTGTCACCGGAGGTGATCGCCAGCAGCGTATTATCGCCGGCATCCACCTGGCCCGAAAACGCGACGGAAGCCGTCGGGAAGATACTTGGATCGCAATCATTAAGCACAATGTTGAACGGCACCGATCCGCTGGTAGCCCCTACGCCCGTGAAGGAGGCGGTGCGATATTGCCCCAGCGTCACGGTCTGGTCGGCGGAAGCGGTGTTGACAGCGCAAGCTGCATTCACCAGCTCCCCTTCAAAATGCACATTACCGCCGCTTGCGGTGTCTGCCTGTACGGCTCCCGCCATCAGCATCAATCCTGCAGCAACAGAACTAGCCATTAATTTCATATTCATAATATTTTCCTTGAAATAAAGAGTTGCGATTCCGACATCCTGCCGAAAACCGTTTGAGACTTGATTACGCTAAATACCAGATGAATGAACCTTTTCCTGTGAAGATATAACGCATCGGGAACTGCTTATTCGCTTCCCATTTCTCCCCTGGGAAAACACCCGATATTTTTCTCTGTGGACATAACAACTAGCCACAGCATGACAATAGTGATTGCGTAAAAATAAAAATATTCGCCAATACTGTCATTACACCAGGTCTGTTCTTATTAGGGCTTAGGAAAAGGCCTGGCCTTGATTTATTAAACGGATAAGAAATAGCCGTAACTGCCTGTAACCTTGGCTTAATACCGGCGTTTCTTAAGGGTGATGAATTGTTGAAATTTGGTTAACAACTGGCGATGGCGAAGCCCTTGATCTGCCGCGCTTTCAGACGCAGCGGTGGCGAAATCCGCAAACGGTAACTGACAGCGCGCCGCGCTTCTGACAAAATAGCCGCCATCCCCTTAGTTGATATGACAGATGGAATCCTCTCTCTGATGGCAGCAAAGATTATTGATGGTAAAACGATTGCGCAGCAGGTGCGCTCTGAGGTTGCTGAAAAAGTTCGGGCGCGCATTGCGGCAGGATTTCGCGCTCCGGGCCTGGCGGTCGTACTGGTTGGCAGCAACCCGGCATCACAAATTTATGTCGGCAGCAAGCGCAAAGCCTGTGAGGAAGTGGGTTTCATCTCCCGCTCTTACGATCTCCCGGAAACCACCAGCGAAGCCGAACTGCTGGCGCTTATCGACAAACTGAACGCCGATGCCGCCATTGACGGTATTCTGGTACAGCTGCCGCTGCCTGCGGGCATCGACAATGTGAAAGTGCTGGAACGCATTGCGCCGGACAAAGATGTGGATGGTTTCCATCCGTATAACGTAGGCCGCCTGTGCCAGCGCGCGCCGCGTCTGCGCCCGTGCACGCCGCGCGGTATCGTCACGCTGCTGGAGCGTTACAACATTGACACCTTCGGCCTCAACGCCGTGGTGATTGGCGCGTCTAATATCGTTGGCCGCCCGATGAGCATGGAGCTGCTGCTGGCCGGTTGCACAACCACCGTGACGCACCGTTTCACTAAAAATCTGCGCCAGCATGTGGAAAACGCCGACCTGCTGATCGTCGCCGTGGGTAAACCGGGCTTCATTCCAGGTGAGTGGATCAAGGAAGGGGCGATTGTGATTGATGTCGGTATCAACCGTCTGGAGAACGGCAAAGTCGTCGGCGATGTGATTTATGAAGAAGCCGCCGCGCGAGCAGCGTATATTACGCCGGTACCGGGTGGCGTTGGGCCGATGACGGTCGCTACCCTGATCCAGAACACGCTGCAAGCGTGTGAAGAATACCATGATGTAAAAGGCGTATAAGATGGCAACATTTTCTCTCGGTAAACACCCGCACGTTGAACTGTGCGATCTGCTGAAGCTGGAAGGCTGGAGCGAAAGCGGCGCACAGGCAAAAATCGCCATCGCCGATGGCTTTGTCAAAGTGGATGGCGCGGTCGAAACGCGCAAACGCTGCAAAATCGTCGCCGGTCAAACGGTGAGTTTTGAAGGCCAAAGCGTTACCGTAACCGCGTAATCACGCGTAGCAAGCCGGGTTTCGCGCCACCGCAGCCCGGCATCTTCTTTCTCATTCCCCCTGCCATCATCACGGTTAATTACCGATCAACCTCAAAGAATCATTAATTCATCTGGCTAAATGTGAAAATTTAGTTGCAGCCCGTTACGGCTTATCTCACGATGAGTAGAACGTTCTACTAAAACGTTCTACTAACAATAACAGCGCCAAAAGAGCGCTACTTCGGGGGAAATCAGCATGGGTCTGATATCAGGGTTTGTTAAATCATTGTCTAAATTATCGATGATTGGCCGTGCGTTAATGTTGCCAATCTCGTTGCTGCCAGCCGCAGGCTTGTTACTCGCTTTCGGCGATAAATTTCACTTACCGCTGATGATGAACGCAGGTGGCGTTATCTTCGATAACCTGCCGATGTTGTTCGCCATTGGTTCCGCAGTGGGGCTCGCCTCCGAATCAGGGATTGCAGCGCTTTCCGCAGCGGTATCGGTGTTCATCACCAATATCACTATCGGCACCATGTTAGGTATCACGCCGGAAATGGCCTCGCAGGGCGGGAAATATGCCATGGTAGTCGGTATACCGACGCTGCAAATGGGCGTTTTTGGCGGCCTGATCTGCGGCATTCTTGCCGCCTGGTGCTATAACCGCTTCCACACTTTGCAGTTGCCGGAGTTCCTTGGCTTCTTCTCCGGGAAGCGTTTTGTTGCCATCGCCACGGCGTTCTTATCTTTTGTGCTCGGCTTGCTGCTGCCGTATGTCTGGCAACATATCCAGGCGGGCATCGATGCGCTTTCCGTTATCGTCAATGGCGATAATCAGGCTGCGTCGACGTTTATCTTTGGCTTAGTGGAACGCGCGTTGATCCCGCTGGGTCTGCACCATATCTGGTATCCCTCGTTCTGGTATTCCTTTGGCGATTACACCACGCAGGCCGGCCAGGTGATCCATGGCGATCAGACTATCTGGTTCAAAATGCTGGAAGAAGGGGTGAAATCTTTTAGCAGTGATACCTACCAGAACGCCGGTAAGTTTATGCAGGGTGAGTTCCCACTGATGTTGTTTGCACTGCCTGCAGCCTGCCTTGCGATGTACCACGAAGCGCACACCCGCAATAAGAAGATCGCATTTGGTATTCTCTTCTCTGCGGCGCTGACCTGCTTCCTGACGGGTATTACCGAGCCAGTTGAATTTACCTTTATCTTCGTTGCACCGATCCTCTACGTCTTTAACGCCATCATGGCCGGTCTGGCGTATATGACAATGTACCTGCTGCACGCGCACATCGCGAAATCCTTCTCTGCCGGATTTATCGACTACTTGTCGTTCGGGATCCTGCCGTCGTTTAACGGCTATCAGACCAATTTCCTTAACGCGGTGATCGTTGGCATCCCGATGGCGCTGATTTATTACTTCACCTTCCGTTTTGTTATCCGTCGCTTCGATGTGAAAACACCGGGACGCACGGAAGTTACCGCGGTAGCAGATGATAAAACCGACAGCGAACTGGCCACCGAGATCATCACCATGCTGGGCGGCGCGCAGAATATCGACTCCGTCGGTTCCTGCATCACCCGCTTGCGCCTGGAAGTGGCGAAAAGCGAAATGGTGGATAAAGATGGCCTTAACGGGCTGGGCGCGCGCGGTGTGGTATTTGTCGGCGATAGCGGTATTCAGGTTATTTTCGGCGCGAGGGCGCAATTTATCGCCCAGACCATGTCCACAATGATCGGCAAATAATAAAATACCGGGTTGGCGCGTCCCGCACGCGCCATATCAGGCGGAAAACCGGAAAAATCAGGGAGCGAGTTTGAAGAAAGTCAGCATCATTGATGTCGCTAAACAGGCGGGCGTTTCCGTTTCCACCGTCTCACTGGTGCTGCGCCAGAAAGGGAAAATTTCGCAGGCGACAATCGGTAAAGTCCATGCCGCTATCGATGCGCTCGGCTATGTTCACAATGTTGCTGCCGCTAATCTTCGCGCCAACACCTCCAACCTGATTGGGCTTATCCTGCGCGATTTCAGCGACAGCTTCTCGATAAAAGTGATGGCCAGCATCGTGCTGGAACTGGAAAAACAGGGTTATATGGTTTTTCTTGGCCAGCCGCTCAACGATGGCGATCACCTGGAACGCTGCCTGCTGTCATTCAAACAACAAGGCGTTGCCGGGGTGATTTATCTCGCGTCCGATACGCGCAGCTCGACTCTTCCAGCCCAAATCCGCGACTGCCCGCTGCCGCTGGTGGCGGTATCGCAGTCGCTGCTCAATGAAGAGTGCAATCTGGTGATGCGCGATAACCGCCAGGCCGCCAGCCTGGCAACGCGGTATCTTATCGAACGCGGGCACCGCAACATTGCGTACATTGGCGGCATTGAAGGCGATTTAATTCGCCAGCAGCGTCTGCTGGGGTTTCGCACCACCATGACGCAGCACGGGCTGGTATTGCGCGAAGAAGTCACGCCAGCCTGCAGCGATGATACCCGCGCGGCGAGCTATGCTGTTCGCCAGTTACTGGAAAAAAACAGCACTATCACCGCCCTGCTTTGCCACTCGCCCGATGCCATGATTGGCTCCATTGCCGGGATCCACCAAACCGGACATACGGTGGGTAAAGATGTGTTCCTCTCTCAGCAAGTGGCGCTCGTCGGCTTTGAAGATATGCTGCACGTCAATCTCACCTCGCCTTCCTTTACTTATGTTTCGTCCGCCAGTGAAGAGACCGGACGCCAGGCCGCGGGGTTAATCATTCGGAAGCTGAAAGAGCCCGCGTTGCAAACGCAGCGCATCACCCTTTCCGGGCAGCTTATTACCCGCGAGTCTGCGTAATGTGAACACGTCGGACAGACAGCGGCGTACTGATGGACTGTAAGCTGGCATCGGCTTAAAACCGGCCAGCCAGATTACCTTCTGACGACAAAAGATTCAGAGAACCCCGCAGTTTACCCGCCAGGCGTTTCGGCTATAATTTCGTTTTTCTTCAGAGACCTGCGCTATGCCAACGATTGTTACACACGCTGCTGTCCCTCTTTGCCTGGGATTAGGGTTGGGCAATAAAGTGATCCCACGCGGTCTACTGCTGGCGGGGATAGGACTTGCCATGTTGCCCGATGCCGACGTGCTGGCGTTTAAATTCGGTGTCGCCTACGGCAACGCCCTCGGTCATCGCGGGTTTACCCACTCGTTGCTGTTTGCTTTTGTGGTGCCGCTGTTGGTAGCCTGGCTTGGGCGAAAACACTTCAAAGCGAGTTTGGCGCGCTGCTGGGCGTTTCTCACCGTGTCGCTGCTGTCGCACAGCTTGCTGGATTCCATCACCACCGGTGGGAAAGGTGTTGGCTGGCTGTGGCCGTGGTCGGATGAACGGTTCTTTGCGCCGTGGCAGGTGATAAAAGTCGCGCCGTTTGCGCTGTCGCGCTATACCACACCGTACGGTCACCAGGTGATCATTTCGGAGTTGCTGTGGGTGTGGCTGCCGGGTGTGATTCTGATGCTGCTGTTGTGGAAAATGCGGCGGGGATAAACATTCACCACCAGTGGTGTTGAAGGGACAACAAAAAAGCGGCCGAAGCCGCTTTTTTTCTTACTTACGACGCCAGGTCGTGCCCTGCGGGCCATCTTCCAGCACGATACCCATCTCGTTGAGACGGTCACGCGCGGCATCGGCTGCCGCCCAATCTTTTGCTTTACGCGCATCGAGGCGCTGCTGGATCAACTGTTCGATCTCAGCTACTTCGCTGTCGTCCGCCTGAGCGCCACTTTGCAGGAAGAGATCCGGATCCTGCTCCAGCAGCCCCAAAATGCCCGCCAGTTCACGCAGCTTTTTCGCCGCCGCATTCGCGCCCAGTAAATCCCCGTCATGTTTCAGCGTATTCACTTCACGCGCGAGGTCAAAAAGCACGGAATAGGCTTCCGGTGTGTTGAAGTCGTCATCCATGGCGTCGCAGAAGCGTTTCTGGAACAACTCACCGTTCTCGAAATAACGATGTTCCGCGTTGTTGGTATCTGTGCCACGCAGCGCATTGTACAGACGCTCCAGCGCAGAGCGCGCCTGTTTCAGGTTCTCTTCGCTGTAGTTCAACTGGCTGCGGTAGTGACCGGACATCAGGAAGTAGCGCACGGTTTCCGCGTCGTAATACTTCAGCACGTCGCGCACGGTAAAGAAGTTGCTGAGCGATTTTGACATCTTCTCGCGGTCAACCATCACCATGCCGGAGTGCATCCAGTAATTCACGTATTCGCCGTCATGCGCACAGGTTGACTGGGCGATTTCGTTTTCGTGGTGCGGGAACATCAGATCGGAGCCGCCGCCGTGGATATCGAAATGCGAACCCAGCTGTTTGCAGTTCATTGCCGAACACTCAATGTGCCAGCCGGGACGGCCTTCGCCCCACGGCGACGGCCAGCTCGGCTCACCGGGCTTGGACATTTTCCACAGCACAAAGTCCATCGGGTTACGTTTCACTTCCGCAATTTCTACGCGCGCACCCGCTTGCAACTGATCCAGATCCTGGCGCGAAAGCTGGCCGTAAGTCGGATCGGTCGGCACCGAGAACATCACATCGCCATTTTCAGCAACATAAGCATGATCGCGTTCCAGCAGGCGCTGGGTGATTTCAATAATTTCATGAATATGGTGGGTCGCGCGGGGTTCGCTGTCCGGGCGCAGGATATTGAGCGCGTCAAAATCCTTATGCATCTCAACGATCATCCGGTCGACCAGTGCAACAAAACTTTCGCCATTCTCATTAGCGCGCTTAATGATTTTGTCGTCAATATCGGTGATATTGCGGACATATTTCAGCTTATAGCCGAGAAAGCGCAAATAGCGGGATACCACGTCAAAGGCGACAAACGTACGGCCGTGACCGATATGACAGAGATCGTAAACGGTAATACCACACACGTACATGCCGACTTCCCCGGCATGAATAGGTTTGAATTCCTCTTTTTGGCGCGTCAGTGTATTAAAGATTTTTAACATCGAAGATTCCATGTGGACGTGTGTGGAACGAAAACCGCATATATTACCCGTAATTCAAACCCGAAGCAGCACACTTTGCAAGGTGATCCAGCCTCGCGGTTATGCTATAACAAGCGACTATCTCTGACCCACTGGCGGGTCTACGCACTACACTATCAGAACAGGATGCAATAATGGTTACTTTCCACACTAATCACGGCGACATCGTAATCAAAACCTTTGATGACAAAGCGCCTGAAACAGTTAAAAACTTCCTGGACTACTGCCGTGAAGGTTTCTACAACAACACGATTTTCCACCGTGTTATCAATGGTTTTATGATTCAGGGCGGCGGTTTTGAACCGGGCATGAACCAGAAAGTCACTAAAGACCCCATCAAAAACGAAGCCAACAACGGTCTGAAAAACACCCGTGGTACGCTGGCCATGGCGCGTACTCAGGCTCCGCACTCCGCTACTGCGCAGTTCTTCATCAACGTAGCTGATAACGACTTCCTGAACTTCAGCGGCGAAAGCATGCAAGGCTGGGGTTACTGTGTGTTTGCCGAAGTGGTTGAAGGCATGGACGTTGTTGACAAGATCAAAGGCGTTTCTACCGGCCGCAGCGGCATGCACCAGGATGTGCCGAAAGAAGACGTAGTGATTGAAAGCGTGGACGTCAGCGAGTAATTGGTGGCGACACTCTTTATCGCAGATTTGCATCTGCAAACAGAAGAACCGGCGATCACCGCCGGTTTTCTGCGTTTTTTGGCCGGTACAGCGCGTGAAGCCGATGCGCTCTACATTTTGGGCGATCTGTTTGAAGCCTGGATCGGCGACGACGACCCAAACCCGCTACATCAACAGATAGCCCATGCGCTGAAAGCTGTTGTCGACAGTGGCGTTCCTTGCTATTTCATTCACGGCAACCGCGATTTCCTGCTCGGCCAACGCTTCGCGCAAGCCAGCGGTATGCAGTTATTACCTCAGGAACAAGTGCTCAATCTGTATGGCCGCAACGTGCTGATTATGCATGGCGATACGCTCTGCACCGACGATGCCGGTTACCAGGCCTTTCGCGCCAAAGTACACCAGCCCTGGCTGCAAAAGCTGTTCCTCGCCCTGCCGCTGTTTTTCCGCCGACGCATTGCCGTTAAAATGCGCGCCAGCAGTAAAGCCGCCAACAGCAGCAAGTCGCTTTCGATTATGGATGTAAACCAGCACGCCGTGGTGGAAGCCATGGAAAAACACCAGGTGCAGTGGTTGATCCACGGTCATACCCATCGCCCGGCAGTGCATGAACTCACTGCCAATAACGCGCCCGCATTCCGTGCCGTTTTAGGCGCATGGCACAGCGAAGGTTCGATGGTGCGCATCAGCGACAGCGATGTTGAACTGATTTATTTTCCTTTCTGATTACGCTGGCGATGACACGTCAAACGCGCGAAAACATCGCCACGCAACCGTTTTCCTTGCCGGTTTTACATGCTATTCTCTGTGCCCTCTTATGTAGTCTGAAGCACACCCACAGGAGTTTTGAGACGTATGTCTTCAAGCAACCAACCGGCGCGCATCGCCATTGTTATGGGCTCGAAAAGCGACTGGGCCACCATGCAATTCGCCGCAGAAATCCTCGATACCCTGAACGTTCCGCACCATGTTGAAATCGTCTCCGCACACCGCACCCCGGATAAACTGTTTAGCTTCGCTGAAAACGCGGAACAAAACGGTTATCAGGTGATCATTGCCGGTGCTGGTGGCGCAGCGCATCTGCCGGGCATGATCGCGGCGAAAACACTGGTTCCGGTGCTGGGTGTGCCGGTACAAAGCGCTGCGTTAAGCGGTGTGGACAGCCTTTACTCTATCGTGCAGATGCCGCGTGGCATTCCAGTAGGAACGCTGGCAATTGGCAAAGCGGGTGCGGCAAACGCTGCGTTGCTGGCCGCGCAGATCCTCGCGCAACATGATGCAGTACTGCACCAACGCCTGGCTGACTGGCGTAAATCTCAGACTGATGAGGTGCTGGATAATCCCGATCCGAGAGGCGCGGCATGAAACAGGTTTGCGTATTAGGTAACGGCCAGCTTGGCCGGATGTTGCGCCAGGCCGGTGAGCCGCTCAGCATTGCGGTCTGGCCGGTTGGGCTGGATGATGCGCCAGAAGCGGTACCGTTCCAGCAGAGTGTGATTACCGCCGAAATTGAGCGCTGGCCGGAAACGGCGTTAACCCGCGAGCTGGCGCGCCACCCGGCGTTTGTTAACCGCGATGTATTTCCGATCATTGCCGACCGCCTGACGCAAAAACAACTGTTCGACAAACTCGGACTGGCTACCGCGCCGTGGCAATTACTGGCAGATAAAAGCGAATGGCCAGCGGTGTTTTCCCGCCTGGGAGAGCTGGCAATTGTTAAGCGCCGCGTGGGTGGCTATGACGGTCGTGGGCAGTGGCGCTTACGCGCGGGTGAAACGGATCAGTTGCCGGACGACTGCTACGGCGAGTGCATTGTTGAGCAGGGCATTAATTTTTCTGGTGAAGTGTCGCTGGTTGGCGCGCGCGCGCGCGATGGCAGTACCGTGTTTTATCCACTGACGCACAACCTGCATCAGGACGGCATTTTGCGTACCAGCGTGGTTTTCCCGCAGGCTAACGCTGCGCAGCAACAGCAGGCGGAAGACATGCTTTCCGCCATCATGCATGAGCTGAACTATGTCGGCGTGATGGCGATGGAGTGCTTTGTCACACCCGGCGGGCTGCTGATTAATGAACTAGCCCCGCGCGTGCATAACAGCGGTCACTGGACACAGAACGGTGCTTCTATCAGCCAGTTTGAACTGCACCTGCGCGCGGTCGTGGATCTGCCGTTGCCGCCGCCGGTAGTGAACAGCCCGTCGGTGATGATCAACCTGATTGGCAGCGATCTGAATTACGACTGGTTGAAGCTGCCGCTGGTGCATCTGCACTGGTACGACAAAGAGGTGCGTCCGGGGCGCAAAGTGGGCCATTTGAACCTGAACGATGATGACACCTCGCGTCTGAGCGCCACGCTGGAAGCGCTGGTGCCGCTGCTGCCGCCCGAGTATGCGAGCGGCATTGCCTGGGCGCAGTCAAAACTGCAGTAATCTCCCGCCGGGGAATTGATCTCCCTTGTTCGGGGCGTAAAATCTGCACGCTGGTGGGGTTACCACCAGCGTTTTGCAGAAGGAAGCCCAATGAACGACACCACGGATTATCTCGCCCTCCTGCGGGATGAAACGCCTCTTATTGATGTTCGCGCGCCGGTTGAGTTCGCCAAAGGCGCAATGCCTGCCGCCCTCAATCTGCCCTTAATGAACGACCGCGAACGCATGTTAGTGGGCACCTGCTATAAACGCGAAGGCGCAGAAGCCGCACTTCGTCTCGGGCATCAACTGGTCAATGGCGAAACCCGCGAACAACGCATCGAAGCATGGCGGCAAGCCTGCGCGCAATATCCGCAGGGTTATCTTTGTTGCGCCCGTGGCGGTCAGCGTTCGCATATCGTTCAGCAATGGCTCCGTGAATGCCAGGTTGACTATCCGCTGGTGGTCGGCGGTTATAAAGCGCTGCGCCAGGCGGCAATTGACGCAACACAACAATGCATGCAACGCCCGGCGCTGCTGGTGGGTGGCTGCACGGGAAGTGGCAAAACACTGCTGGTGCGTTCACAACATAACGGCATCGACCTTGAAGGGCTCGCCCGGCATCGCGGTTCTTCGTTTGGCCGGACGCTGCAACCGCAGCGCTCGCAGGCCAGCTTCGAAAACCATCTGGCAACGGCGCTACTGAAAGTGACGCCCCCGTTCTGGCTGCTGGAAGACGAAAGCGCAGCCATTGGGGCGAACCACCTGCCGGAAGTTGTCCGCGTGAGAATGGCGCAATCGCCGCTGGTGGTAGTGGAAGATCCCTTTGCACAACGGCTGGAGCGTTTGCGCGTCGACTATTTCGTACAAATGCACGCCGCGTTTATCACCCGCGATGGCGAGGAAGAAGGCTGGCGTCAGTATGCGGAATATCTGCGTCACGGGCTCTTTGCCATTCGCCGCCGTCTGGGGTTACAGCGTTATGCGGAATTGACGCGACATCTGGAGAACGCGCTGGATCAGCAGCAACGCAGCGGCAATACCGAGGGGCACTTCGCGTGGCTCGCGCCGCTGCTGGAGGAGTATTACGATCCGATGTACCGCTACCAGCTAGAGAAGCGCGCGACAGCCATTCGCTTTCGCGGCACTTTCGCAGAGGTTGCGGCCTGGCTGACGGCACACAATCCTTAATGACGATCGCGCTTATCGGCGCGTTTCGCCAGCCAGTCTCCCAGTACCTGGACTATCTGCACCAGAATAATCAGCGCGATCACCGTGACTATCATGACCTGGGTTTCATACCGGTAATAGCCGTAGCGGATCGCCAGATCGCCCACGCCACCGCCACCGACAATCCCCGCCATCGCTGAATACCCAATCAGACTCACCAGCGTAATGGTCAGACCGCGCAGCAGACCCGCGCTGGCTTCCGGCAACAGCACCGTGCAGATAATGCGCAGCGGACTGGCACCAAAGGCTTCCGCCGCTTCAATAATGCCTTTATCCACCTCGCGCAAAGCGCTATCGACCAGCCGCGCATAAAAAGCAATCGCCGCCACAGAGAGCGGCACCGACGCGGCAATCGGCCCAATGGTGTTGCCGAGCAAAAACTGCGTCACTGGTAACAGCAGCACCAGCAGGATCACAAACGGTACCGAGCGGATAATATTCACCAGCACCGTACTCACCAGATACACCGCGCGGTTTTGCCAGAACAGGTGCCTGTCGGTAACGAAAATCAGGAAACCGAGCGGTAAACCGCCGACAATCGCCAGCACCGTCGAGATGCTTAACATCTGGAAGGTTTCGCCAAAGGCGAGACTCAGATCGGCCATTAAATCATCCACGGATCACCTCCACCTGCGCGGTACGGTTGCGAATATAGTCCACGGCATCACTGACTGCCGCCGGGTTTTGCGTCGACGTCAGTTGCACCACCAGAATGCCCAGCGCCCGCTCACCGATGTATTCAATTTTGCCGTGCAGGATATTGACCGCGACACCAAATTTCACCGCCGCGTCAGAGAGCACCGGCTGCTCTGCGGAATCACCAATAAACAGGATCTTCAATAATTGCCCCGGCAGATGCTGTTGCAAACGCTCCGGCAAGGTCAAATTCAGCGTGTGCGCCACCAGTTGACGGGTGAAGGGATGCTGCGGATGGGCAAAAATATCGAACACGTCGCCCTCCTCCACCGCTTTGCCGCCGGACATCATCGCCACGCGATCGCAGATCGATTTAATCACGTTCATCTCGTGGGTGATCAGCACAATGGTGATCCCCAACTGTTCATTGATCTGCTTGAGCAGGGCAAGAATGGTCGCGGAAGTTTCCAGATCCAGCGCCGAGGTCGGTTCATCACACAGCAATACATCCGGGTGATTAGCGATGGCGCGCGCAATACCGACCCGCTGTTTCTGCCCGCCACTTAATTGCACCGGATAGCGACTGGCTTTATCGCTTAACCCCACCAGTTGCAGGATCTCAGCCACGCGCGGGGCGATTTTACTGCGTTCCCACCCCGCCGCTTTCAGGCTGAAGGCCACATTTTGCGCCACGGTGCGGGTGTGCATCAGGTTGAAGTGCTGGAAAATCATACCGATGCGCTGACGTGCTTTGCGTAACGTAATGCCTTCCAGCGCCGAAATCGCCACACCATTGATTTTGACGCTGCCCTGGCTTGGGCGTTGCAGCGCATTCAGTGTGCGCAGCAACGTACTTTTGCCCGCGCCGCTGGTGCCAACAATGCCGAAGATCTCCCCCGGCGCAATGCGCAGCGTGACATCCTCTACCGCCCGGATCGTGCTCGTACTGCCGCGCGCTGCGGGGAAATCCACGCACACTTTATCTATTTCAATCATGCAAACCTCAAACGACAAAAGGCAGGCCGCAGCCTGCCTGTTAAATCAGCCGGAGTGTTACTTTTTATCCGCGCTCTGCATCCAGTCTGGTTTCTGGAACGCACCGTAAACATTATTCGGATCGTCAATCACTGCGCGATAAGCAGGCGATTTCACCACCTCGACAATATCCTTCGCGAACGGTTTGTCGGCATCTTCCGTGCGCACCGCAATGATGTTTTTCAGGTTCTCATCGAGGTGCTCTTGTTTGAGCGCAGAGGAGAGTTTCAACCCGGCGGCAATGGCAAAGTTGCCATTCACCAGCGACGCGGTAACGCCATCCAGTGTGCGCGGCAGTTGCGCAGCTTCCAGCGGTTTAAACACCAGCCCTTTCGGGTTGCTGGCAATATCGCGCTCGGAGGCTTTAGTCGGGTCGATGTTATCTTTGATGGTAATAAGGTTTAGCGATTGCAGGAAACGCAGCCCGCGCGCCAGGTTGGTTGGGTCATTGGAGAGCGTGACAATATCGCCCTTTTTCAATTCATCCAGGCTTTTAATTTTGCGTGAATAAAAACCCATGCCCGCCGTCGGCACCGTAATCAGCCTGGTTAATTTCAGGCCTTTATCGGCAGTGAATTTGTCAAAATAGAGGCTGTGCTGGAACAGGTTGGCATCAATACTGCCGTTCGCCAGCGCCATATTCGGCTGTACGTAATCGCTAAATTCACGCACCACCACTTTATAACCTTTCTCTTTCAGCGACGGCGCAATCGCCTGTTTCACCATATCGCCGTATGGCCCAGGTGCGACGCCGAAAACGATGGTGTGCGGATCGCTGCTGGCGTGAGCAAACGGTAAGCCGCAGGCCAGAAGTAATGCGCCGAAGGTCGCGCGCAAGCTGAGACGACGTCCCATAAATTCTCCCTAACGAGTTGAGCTGCTGTGTGACGCGACGTACAGTGCGGCGCGTTCCATTTTCACCTGATTGATAAGGCTGCTGAATAAGATGGCATAAACACAGCGCAGCGGTAATTGAAATAAATTCAACATGCTGTGAACTATGTCACTGAATGGCGTGGAGATCTTTGCGGGGTAAGGCGATGAAGCATAACGAAAAGCCCTGCTCCCGGTGGGTTTTCTGGCCTCTCGTTATGCTTTTTATTGCTAAGCATTGCCGGATTTAAACGAAGCGTTAAACCCGGCGGATGCAGACTTCTTAGAAGTCGTAACGCAGACGTACGATGTTCATGTCGCCCAGCGATTTGTCGGTGCTGGTGGTGAATACGTGTTCGTAATCGACACGGAAACCGTAATCCAGCTGGAAGGTCACACCCAAACCGTTGTCGATACGCTGATAGTAACGACCTGTGGTGTATTTCAGACGGTCACCCATGACGTACGGCTGTACATATTTAAGCGCGTACTGACCAACTGGGATTTTGTAACCGGCAAAGTATTCAATACCCCACGCGTCGCCCGCGAAGTAGTCGTGAATATTTTTCTGACCGGTAGTCAGGAAGTTTTCGTACCAGCCACCGCCGAAGGAGAAGGTCCAGTTATCCGGGGTCCAGCTCAGCGCTGTGCCGTAGATATTCTGGTTGTAAGTATCGGTGCCGCCAGTGTTGACGTTACGCATGTCAGCCTGGGTGTAGTTCCACGCCGTACCCCATGTCAGGTCTTTGGCAATATGGTAATCCACGCCCAGAGAACCGCCGCCTTTACGTTTGTAACGCAGACCGTTACCACGCAGCAGATCGTTATCAGAGAACAGGTAGGATGCATAAATGTCAGCATCACCAAAGGTGTTTTTGTATTTCAGCATCTTACGTGAACGGTAAGAACCGTCGTAATCGCCATTGACACCGTTACCCGGCGCCTGGGCTTTCATGTCGTAATCCCAGATATCGGTTTTTGCGCCAACCACATCGTAGTACACGCTGTTCTGCTGGCCGAAGGTCATGGTACCCCAGGTTTTACTTTTCAGACCGGTGTACAGCATACGGCGAGTGGTGTTATGCGCATTACTGGCGTAGTGGTTATCCCAGTCAAACAGTTTCGGAATATCCACGCCCAATTCGTAGTAGTTAACCCAGCTAATATCATCGAACAGGTAGTAATCGGTCGCAAAACGGAAACGGGTACCGCCGTTGTAACCATTGCGTTTGTAGGAGCCTTTGTCACCGTCGCCCATCATGTTATCGAACTGCGGACGAATAGAGCCACCAACGGTGAAGTTCAGGCGGCTTAACGGATTGCCAGCCTGCGGATCTTGCTTAAGTACAGTAATTTCCGCCTGAGTTGCGAAAGACGTCAATGCCACTGCTGCGCCGATGGCTGTCGCCAGAGCGGTTGTTTTTATTTTCATGGTTTTTCCTTGATGGATAGACACCACTAGTAAGTTACTAGCGGCAAAATATTAACGTCTAAAAGCTTCTATTTGGTGGGGTTTTTTTGTTGTTTTGTGCTGGTAAACAATTGACCGGGGAACTTTTACACTTTGCAACAGACGCACACCGATAGAATTATCGGCGTGCGTTTCGTTGAGTAAATATTGATGAAGGTGTTAATTACTGAATTGACGGAACAGCGCTTTTCCTTTAAGCAAACGCGCACCAAGCCAACCGCCGCACAGCGAAAGCAGCAACGCGCCGCATAGCGGTAACGTTGCCCACAAACGCCAGTCCGGCTCCCACGGAAAGTCAAACACGCGGATTTGCAGCACCGCCAGCGCGGTTTCCGCGCCCATCGCCGCGACCAGCCCGGAGACTAACCCCAGCAGCGCGAATTCACACCACAATGTGTTTTGTAACAGCCGTTTACCCGCGCCTAGCGTGCGGTAAACCACCAGTTCCTGGTGACGCTGACGCATACCGACTTGTACCTGCGCAAACAGCAGCAATACACCGCAAGCGGTAACCAGCATCACCATCACTTCCAGCGCCCGGCTTACCTGCTCAAGTACCTGGCCGACCTGTTTTAAAATCGCGCCAATATCCAGCAGGCTGATGGTCGGAAACTCCCGGTTCAGTTGCGTTAACATGCCGTTGCCGTTCTGCCAGCGAAAGCTGGTAAGCCAACTCTGCGGCTGGCCGTCCAGCGCACCCGAGGGGAAGATAAAGAAGAAGTTTGGTCGCAGGCTCTCCCAGTCCACTTTGCGCAGACTGCTGATTGTGGCGCTGAATTCCTGCGTATCACCCATAAACGTCACGGAATCGCCCAGCTTCAGGCCTAACCGCTGCGCCAGCCCCTCCTCAACAGAGACTTCCCCGTTTTTTGGCGGCCAGCTTCCGGCAGTGACCGGGTTATGATCCGGGCGCTGCTGAAGCCAGGTGAGATTGAGTTCACGGTTCAGCGCCTCATCCTGGTTATCCTCCGTTGACTGACCGTTAATTTGCGTCATCCTTGCCCGCACGATCGGGTAGAACGCCTCTGGAGCAACACGATGCTGCGAAAGAAACGCTTTCAGCGGTGTCACTTGCTCCGGTGCGATATTGATTAAAAAGTAGTTCGGGCTTTCCGGCGGTAACTGCTGTTGCCACCTGTCCAGCAGATCGCCGCGCAGCACCAGCAACATCGCCAGCAACATAAAAGAGAGCGAAAATGCCGAAAGCTGGCTCAGCGTTGACCACGGCTGGCGCAGTAGCCGGTTCACCGCAAGACGCAGCGGTAGCGCTTTGAATGTCAGGCGTTTGAGCACATTAAGCAACAGCCAGCCCACCACGCCGCACAGCAATGCCAGCACCACAGCGCCCGCCAGCACGGCCCACAACAGCATACTGCCGCCCATCAACCAGGCGAGTAGCAGCACGGCTATCGCGCAGATCACTGGTACGTAGAACTTTAGCGGCCAGACATTGGCCACCGCATCACGTCGCAATACGCGCAGCGGTTGCGTCGCCAGCAGCAAGCGATAGGGTCGCAGCCCCACCAGCAGTGAAATCACCACCATCGCCCCGACGGCCCACAGCCACGGCCACAAACTTGCAGGCGGCAGCGCGGCAGGCAGCACCGGTTTGAGCAGCACCATTAACACGCTTTCGAATGCCAGCCCGATAACGCCACCGGTCACCACTGACAGCACCAGCACCATGAGCCACTGACCGACAATCAATTTGCGTAATTGTGCACGGCCCGCGCCAAGGGTTTTCAATACCGCCACCAGATCATAGCGGCTACGGCAATAGTGCCCCATCGCCACCGCGACGGCAGCTATCGCCAGCAGCAGCGTTAATAGCGCGGATAACAACAGGAACTGCTGCGAACGCTGCAAGGATTTACCCAGCGCGCCTTCATCCTGTTCCAGCCCGTACCAGCGGTGCTCCGGTTTCAACTGTGGCAGCAACCATTTTTCGTATGCATCTAACTGCGCGGGCGTGCCGCCAAATTTCACTCGCCAGCTGACGCGGCTCCCTGGCTGCACCGCGCCTGTTTTCGCCACATCGGCGATATTCATCAACAAACGCGGCGCCATCTGGAAAGGGTTAAAGCCTGAGTCCGGCTCCTGCACCACTTCCCCGGCGATACGCAATGTGGCATCGCCCACATCAATAGAATCACCGGTTTTTAAATTGAGCAGCGCCATTAACCGTGGAGCCAGTAACACCATTCCCGCTTGCGGTTTTAACCCGGCCGGGCTGGTTTGCAGCTCACCATAAAGGGGGTAAATGTCATCAACGGCTTTCACATCGGCTAATTGCGGCGTGTCGCCGGCAAAGGTCATGGTGGCAAAACTGATCTGTTCACTGACTCGCAGCCCTGTATTTCGCGCTTGATCCAGCCACGCTTGTGGTACTTCGCGGGAGCTGCGCAGCGCCCTGTCTCCGGCCATGAATTCCCGGCTCTGCTGGCTGAGTCCTTTTTCCATGCGATCGCTGATGTTGCCGAGCGCGAGTACGCAAGCAACCGCCAGACTTAGCGCCATCCAGACAATCAGCAGCGACGGCGAGCGCCATTCGCGCCAGAACCAACGGGCTATCATGCATCCTCCCGCAGTTCACCATTGACCAACCGCAACCGCCGGTCACACCGCGCGGCAAGCTGTGGATCGTGCGTCACCAACAGCAGCGTAGTGCCGTATTGTTGATTCATGGAAAAGAGCAAATCGGCGATCTTGTCGCCGGTTTGCCTGTCGAGGTTGCCGGTGGGTTCATCGGCGAACAGAACTGCCGGACGGCCATTAAACGCGCGAGCCAGCGCCACGCGCTGCTGTTCCCCGCCGGAGAGTTGTGCTGGCAGATGATCCAGCCGTTTACCCAGCCCCAGTTCTTCCAGTAACGCCTTCGCACTGCGGCGGCTTTTACTGCTGTTTTCGCCGCGCAGCAATGCCGGAAGCTCGACATTTTCCAGCGCATTCAACGTGGGAATGAGCATAAATGATTGAAAAACAAAGCCAACATTTTGCGCTCGCAGTTGCGCGCGCGCCTCTTCATCCATCTTATGCAGGGGTTTGCCGAGCAGGCTCACCTCGCCACTGCTACCGTCATCCAGCCCGGCGAGGATGGCTAATAAGGTGGACTTGCCGGAGCCGGATTCGCCAATCAGGGCGATGGTCTCGGCTGGTTTGACAACCAGCTCAACTCCGGTAAGGATGGAAAGCTCATGCTCCCCCTGACCGACGGACTTCTTAAGACGATGAACTTCAACAATGTTTTCCGCTGGCATTTGCCCTTCCTGTTTTTGCTTTTGTTAACCTTTCGCGCCGCGGCGGCGGACACGTTACTGATTCTTGGCGACAGTCTGAGCGCCGGATATCGCATGGCGGCGAATGCCGCGTGGCCTGCGCTGCTCAATGATAAATGGCAGCAAAAACCGACGGTCATCAATGCCAGTATTAGCGGCGACACCTCGCAGCAAGGGCTGGCGCGCCTGCCCGCACTGCTTAAAGAGCATCAACCGCGCTGGGTTCTGGTGGAGCTGGGCGGTAACGATGGTCTGCGCGGTTTCGCGCCGCAGCAAACAGAGCAAACGCTGCGCCAGGTGGTGCAGGCGGTCAAAGCCGCCAACGCGCAACCGCTGTTAATGCAAATTCGGCTGCCCGCCAACTACGGTCGCCGCTATAATGAAGCCTTTAGCGCCATTTATCCTAAGCTTGCCAAAGAGTTGGATGTCCCTCTGCTGCCATTCTTTATGGAAGAGGTCTATCTGAAACCGCAATGGATGCAGGATGATGGCATCCATCCCAATCGCGATGCGCAGCCGTTTATAGCGGACTGGATGGCAACGCGACTGGCGCCTTTAGTTAACCACGACTCCTGATTGTTCAGGCACGCCCCCAGGTAAAGTTATGCAAAAAGCAGTCTTAATAACAGGATGTTCCAGCGGTATCGGGCTGGAAAGCGCACGCGAATTGAAACGTCAGGGTTTTCGCGTGCTGGCGGCCTGCCGCAAACCGGACGATGTCGCCCGGATGGCAAGCGAAGGCTTTACCGGCATTCTGCTCGATCTTGATGACGCGCAAAGCGTGATACGCGCCGCCGCCGAAGTGATAGCGCTGACCGACAATCGCCTGTATGGGATCTTCAATAACGCCGGATACGGTGTTTATGGCCCGCTTGAAACCATCAGTCGCGAACAACTGGAACAACAGTTTTCCAGTAACTTTTTTGGCACCCACCAGCTCACCATGCTACTGCTGCCTGCGATGCTGCCACACGACGAGGGGCGCATCGTAATGACCTCCTCGGTGATGGGGCTGATCTCAACGCCAGGCCGCGGCGCTTATGCCGCCAGCAAGTATGCGCTGGAAGCCTGGTCGGACGCTTTGCGAATGGAGCTACGCCATACGGGGATCAAAGTGAGCCTGATTGAACCCGGTCCAATACGCACGCGCTTTACCGACAATGTCAACCAGACGCAAAGTGATAAGCCCGTGGAAAATCCGGGTATCGCCGCACGTTTTACGCTGGGGCCGGAAGCGGTCGTCGCCAAAGTGCGCCATGCTTTTGAGAGCAGCAACCCGAAAGTGCGCTACCCGGTAACGCTGGTGACATGGGCGGTGACCCTGTTAAAACGCCTGCTGCCAACGCGCATGATGGATAAAATTTTGCACGGGTGAGTTGAAGGCGCTCAGCCTGTCCCCCATGTATGACGAAACAGTGAAATAAAGAGAACTTAGTATGTCTGCACAGAATATTGTCAATATTACCGAAGTGAACCTGCAACAGGTGCTTGAGCAATCCGTTGCCACACCGGTGCTGTTCTATTTTTGGTCCGAACGCAGCCAGCACTGCCAGCAACTGACACCGGTGCTAGAGAGCCTCGCTGCACAGTACAACGGGCAATTTATCCTGGCGAAAGTCGATTGCGACGCAGAGCAGATGGTGGCATCGCAGTTTGGCTTACGCGCCATTCCAACTGTTTACCTGTTCCAGAATGGCCAGCCGGTTGACGGCTTCCAGGGGCCGCAGCCGGAAGAAGCGATTCGCGCGCTGCTGGATAAAGTGCTGCCGCGTGAAGAGGAGTTGAAAGCGCAGCAGGCCATGCAACTGATGCAGGAAGGCAAGCACCTTGACGCGCTGCCGCTGTTGAAAGAGGCCAACCAGTTGGCGCCACAAAACAGCGAAATCACCCTGCTGCTGGCAGAAACGCTGATTGTGTTGAACCGCGCGGATGAAGCCGAAGCGGCGCTGAAAAGCGTTCCGTTACAGGATCAGGACACCCGTTACCAGGGGCTTACCGCGCAGATTGAACTGCTGAAAAAAGCCGCGGATACGCCGGAAATCCAGCAACTGCAACAACAAGTTGCAGACAACCCGCAGGACGCGCTACTGGCTACGCAGTTGGCATTGCAACTGCACCAGGTAGGTCGCAACGAAGAAGCGCTTGAGCTGCTGTTTAGCCACCTGCGCAAAGATCTGGCTGCTGCGAATGGCGAAGCGCGCAAAATGCTGCAAGAGATCCTGGCCGCACTCGGCACCGGCGACGCGCTGGCATCGAAATACCGCCGCCAGCTCTACTCCCTGCTCTACTAACTCCCCTGCTAAATTTGGCGATCGCGCTGTTTTAATCGCTAAATCGGGCTAAGATGGCATCAAATTAAACAGGAGGTTTTTTTGATGCCAATCGTCATTCTGGTTCTTATCTTCGTCGCGCTGGTGGTGGTTATCTCCGGTGTGAAAATCGTCCCACAAGGCTTCCAGTGGACAGTGGAACGCTTTGGCCGTTTCACCCGCACGCTGCAGCCGGGTTTAAGCCTGGTGGTGCCGTTTATGGATCGTATCGGTCGTAAGATCAATATGATGGAACAGGTTCTCGACATCCCCTCGCAGGAAATTATTTCCAAAGACAACGCCAACGTCACCATTGATGCGGTGTGCTTTATTCAGGTGATCGACGCCCCACGCGCCGCTTATGAGGTGAGCAACCTGGAACTGGCGATCATCAACCTGACCATGACCAACATCCGTACCGTACTCGGCTCAATGGAGCTGGACGAAATGCTCTCACAACGTGACAGCATCAATACCCGTCTGCTGCATATTGTGGATGAAGCCACCAATCCGTGGGGCGTGAAAGTCACCCGTATTGAAATTCGCGATGTGCGCCCACCGGCGGAATTGATTGCCTCAATGAACGCGCAGATGAAAGCAGAACGAACCAAGCGCGCTTATATTCTTGAAGCCGAAGGGATCCGCCAGGCAGAGATCCTCAAAGCCGAAGGCGAAAAACAGTCACAGATCCTGAAAGCCGAAGGCGAGCGCCAGTCGGCGTTCCTGCAGGCAGAAGCACGTGAGCGTTCAGCAGAAGCAGAAGCCCGCGCCACGCAGATGGTGTCTGAAGCGATTGCCGCCGGGGACATCCAGGCGGTGAACTACTTTGTGGCGCAACGATATACCGATGCGCTGCAACAAATTGGCTCGGCGAACAACAGCAAAGTGGTCATGATGCCGCTGGATGCCAGTAGCCTGATGGGCTCGATCGCCGGGATCGCCGAACTGGTGAAAGACAGCACCAACGAGCGTAAAAAATGATTGCCGCACTGCTGCTCGAACATACGCACCTTGCCTGGCTGGTGCTCGGCGGCCTGTTGCTGGCTGCGGAAATGCTGGGCGGTAACGGCTATCTGTTATGGAGCGGCGTCGCGGCGGTGGTCACCGGGTTGTTGGCGTGGGTTATTCCCTTCGGCTGGGAGTGGCAAGGTGTGCTGTTCGCCGTGCTGACCATGCTGGCCGCCTGGCTGTGGTGGCAATGGCTTTCGCGGCGGGTAAAACAACAAAAACCCGCCGACGCGTCGTTGAACCTCAGAGGGCAACAGCTCATCGGCCGCCGCTTCCAGCTTGATAACGCGCTGGTGAATGGGCGTGGCCATATGCGTGTAGGCGACAGTTCGTGGCCAGTCAGCGCCGACGACGATCTCGCTGCCGGAACGCGCGTTGAGGTGACTGCCGTTGAAGGCATTACCTTACGCATCAAAGCGATAAACGAATAACAACCACGCAAGGATTCAGGGAATGATAAAACGCAGCCGCCTCGCGCTGGGCTTGAGCCTCTCCTTTACCGCCAGCGCACCTGCGCTGGCATCTTCTGATATCGATAGTTGTACCTGGGGCAGCGCGGGATGTTTCATCACCAGCCCACCGGTGCTGGGCATCGATACCGATACCCGCGATAACCTGCTGCGCCTGGTGGATGAGCAAAAAGGATTTTTGCCGCTGCACCAGCCCGTGCCGCAAGATTTCACGCGCAGCCGAAACTTCTATTTCGGTATCCATCATGATGACACCACAGCATCAGCAGCAGCCACGGAACCGGCCACCGGCGATGAAACCCTGCGCCAGCAAATGAAAGCGCTGGGCATCAAACCTGACGATCAAATTCCACCTGCGCTGTTGCGCCTGATCGCCGAGGGCGGCACGACGCAGACAGCAACTGGCGAAGGCTTTGAATCCGATGAGCTGGAAAACCGCTTTGTGTCGCGCAATAACGAGACACTTTCTGGCTTTTTCGCCGCCCTGCTGGCCGAAACGGCCTTGACACCGGAACAGCGCCTGGCGCTGGCGAAAGCGCGGACGGCAGCGGATGGCCGCGGTGAAGTCATCATCAATGCGCTGAGCTTCCCGGAAGGTTCTGCCGCTCTCGGTTTCCGTACTTATTTACACGGCGCTAACGCTTTCTATGCCGGTGATTATGAGGCTGCAGCGCAGGATTTTACTTCGCTAGCCAGCAGCCCGCTGCCGTGGCTTGCCGAAACAGCCAGCTATATGTTGATGCGCACCGCGCTCAACGCCAGCAGCGCCAATGCCAACGGTGAATATGGCGATTTCGACGTCACAAAAGTGGATAAAGCCCAGGCGCAGAAAGCGCGAGATGCAGCGCTGCATTACCTGAAAAGCTGGCCGCAGGGTCGCTACGCAGAATCGGCGCAGGGTATGTTGCGCCGCATCAACTGGTATTTGCAGGACTGGAATGCGCTGGCGGTGCTCTTCGAACAGGCGTTGTCGCAGACGGCCAGCGGCGATGCGTTAATCGCGCTGGTGAATGAAAGCGACAACAAACTCCTCGAATGGGGCGGTAATGATTTTATCAGCACGCCGGATGCCTCGTTGATGACGTTTATCCTGACGCTGCGCCGCCTGCGCGACAACAAATGCGATGATAAGCATCCCTGTATCGATCAAGCCTGGCTTGACAGCATCAAAGCCGATTTCGACAAAAATAAGCGTGGCGATCTGTGGAATTACCTGCGCCTGAAGCTGGCTTTCAGCAAGCAGGATTACGCCACCGTGCGCACTGATATCACCCCGGCGCAAACGCTGGAGCCGCATAATATCCTCGCGTTTAGCGAACAAGTGCTGTATGGCGAAGCGCTGATGGCGGAAAAACAGTGGCCGGACGCCAAAGCGCACTGGCTACATCTTTTGGATCTGAGCAAGGATGTCGAACAACAGCAGTTGCTACAGGCCAAGCTGGCGGCAACGCTGGTGGAAAGCGACGCGCTGGCGCAGATTTTTGCGCCTGGCAGCAAGGTCACGAATCTGCGTTACCGTTCCTTAGTGCTGAAAACCAAAGCGCCACGCGAGTTACTGCGCCAGCAAGCCAATAACGGCCCAAATAATGAAGAGCGCACCATCGCGCTGCACACGCTACTGACGCGCGATTTAACCGAAGGGCATTACGCCGACTGGTTACAAGACAAAAAACTGATCGCCGCAATCACACCGCCGGTCACTGGCGAAGCGTTTGATGACGTCAATCTGAGCGCATTTGGCTGGAAAGGCACCGACAAAGAGAGCGTTTACTTCTGCGCTGCGCTGGAAAAAACAGTCACCACTCTGAGCCAGAAAACGCAGGATGGCCATGCGCTGAACTGCCTGGGCGAGTTTTTCCGCATCACCCAAACCCGCGTTAACCGGGAAACCGACCAGTGGGGTAACGACGCGCTGGACGACGCAACAAAACTTAACTCTGCACCCGGCGTCGCGCACCGTCTGGCCTGGTATCAGCAGGTTATCCGCGACGCCAAAGCTGAGCCGGAAGATAAGAGCTACGCGCTGTATCGCGCCGTGATGTGTTATGCCCCCTCCGGTTATAACGATTGCGGCGGCGAAGACGTGGATAAATCCGTGCGTAAAGCATGGTTCCAGCAACTGAAAAGCCGTTATCCGGGAAGCGTATGGGCCAAAGAGCTCAAATATTACTGGTAATGGCATTGGCAGGCGCGCTGCTCTTCCCTTCGGCGTTATTCGCTCAGGGGAAGACAGCGTACTGGTTATGGTCTGGCGTGCGACCCACACAAACGCTGCGTGATGCCGATATTGTCTACCTGCATCAGGGCGATGTCGTCACCGTTGCCGGTCAAACGGTGTTTGAGCGTAAAGGGCTGCCGGTCAACCAGCTTACGTTTCCGCGCATCTGGCTCACCGTACGTTTTACCACCCTGGACGTGCCGGATGCGCTGTTGTTACGTCTTAACCGGCTGTTAGCTCGCTGGCAAGCCGCAGGTAACCATGTCGTCGGGTTGCAAGTGGATTTCGATGCCGCGACTCATCGGCTCGGCGATTACGCGCTGTTTTTGCATCGTCTACGCCAAACGCTGCCAGCAGACTACGCGCTGGGCGTCACCGGATTGCTGGACTGGGCGAAAACTGGCAGCGTGCAAACCCTTAACGCGCTGCCGGTGGATGAGTTGGTGGTACAGAGCTACCAGGGACGCAGCACCGTGGCGAATTACACCGCCTACCTGTCCGCACTTTTAGCGTTACGCGTTCCATTTAAATTGGGGCTGGTGCAGAACGGCGAGCGTGATATCAGCGAAGAGCAGCAACTCGCCGCCTCCCCGTGGTATCGCGGCACGGTGACATTTATGCTCAACCCTTCGCGTGGTGACAACAACCAGAAAGGTTATCAATAATCGGGCAATCGGCGCTGTCATCGCCAGGGCATGACTCCGCCAGTGCCAGCAGTTGCACACGCATCAGTTGCAGTTCGCCAATATGTCGCTCGATCTCGGCCACTTTCTGCAACGTGCGCGCTTTGACATCAGCGCTATGACGGGCCGGGTTATTAAACAGATTCACCAGCTCGCCGCACTCTTCGAGATTAAACCCCACCTGCCGCGCCTGGCGCAGCAGCGTTAACTCATTCAGGTGTTGTTGATTGTAACTGCGGTAGCCGTTTTCGCTGCGCAGCGGCGGTGTCACTAGCCCTTTCTCTTCATAGAAGCGAATCGCTTTGCTGGTTAAACCGGTTCTTTTTGCCACATCGCTGATATTCACGTTTCCCCCTTACTGCCAGAACCTGAGTTAATCACTATAAATGGCCGCCATGTAATAAAACAAATATATCCATATTGTTAATGGTTTTTTATTTACCCACCTTACCGCTTCGCTATAACATGTGGCCGGATGTTTCTAAGAATGATAAATGATTTACACACAGGAGTGGTTATGAGTGATATGGCGTTTTGCCGTGGTTGCGGAAAGGAAATACATAAAGAAGCGGTGGCTTGCCCGCAGTGCGGCGCGCCACAGAACACCGCCGGGAAGAAAAGCCGAATTTCTGCTGCGCTGTTTGCCTTCTTTTTAGGCGGATTTGGTGCGCATAAATTTTATTTAGGGAAACCAGGACAGGGGATCCTTTATCTTCTGTTTTGCTGGACCTTTATTCCGGCGATCATCTCTTTCGTCGAATTTATTATTTATCTGTGCAACTCCGATCAGGAATTTGCCCGTAAATACGGTTGAGTTTTCCCCCTCCGGTAATAAGCAAACCCCGCCCCGTGCGGGGTTTGTTGTTTATGAAACACCGATTGTCTCTTTGTAATGATAAAACCTTGACCTTCCCCTTGATGGAAGGTTTAAGCTTCTACACAGTCACTATTGAAGCACCACAACCAAGGAGATTGAGTATGTCTCATACCATAGCGCTAGACCTGGATGGCCTCTCTTGCGGCCATTGTGTTAAACGTGTCAAAGAGAGTCTGGAAAAACGCCCGGATGTTGAACAGGCAGAAGTCACCATTGAACGTGCGGAAGTCACCGGCAGCGCCAGCGCTGACGCGTTGATCGCAACCATCAAAGAAGCCGGATACGGTGCGAGCTTAAGCCACCCAAAGGCTAAACCGCTGGCAGAGTCATCACTCCCGTCGGAAGCACTGACAGCGGCCACACCTGAGCTTCCGGCAGCCAGCGAGCTTGATGACAGCCAACAGCTGTTGATCAACGGCATGAGCTGCGCCAGTTGTGTCTCCCGGGTGCAAAAAGCCTTACAGGCCGTACCGGGCGTTACGCAGGCACGGGTCAATCTGGCGGAGCGCACCGCGCTGGTCATGGGCAGTGCCCCCGCCGCTGAATTAGTCAGCGCCGTAGAGAACGCAGGCTACGGCGCTGAAGCCATTGAAGATGACATCAAGCGCCGCGAGCGCCAGCAGGAAACCGCGATCGCCACCATGAAACGCTTCCGCTGGCAAGCGATTGTCGCACTGCTGGTTGGCGTGCCGATCATGGTGTGGGGCATGATGGGCGATAACATGATGGTCACCGACGCCAACCGCACACTGTGGCTGGTGCTCGGTGTTGTCACATTAGCCGTCATGGTGGTTGCTGGCGGCCATTTTTATACCAGTGCCTGGAAAAGCCTGCGTAACGGCACGGCGACCATGGATACGCTGGTGGCACTCGGGACTGGCGCAGCCTGGCTCTACTCCATGAGCGTGAATCTCTGGCCGCAGTGGTTTCCGATGGAAGCCCGTCACCTTTATTACGAAGCCAGCGCGATGATCATTGGTTTGATTAACCTCGGCCATATGCTGGAAGCCCGCGCCCGCCAGCGTTCGTCTAAAGCGCTAGAACGGTTACTTGATTTAACTCCGCCCACCGCACGCGTGGTCACCGCCGACGGCGAGAAAAGCGTGCCGCTGGCGGACGTTCAGCCGGGCATGACGCTGCGCCTGACCACCGGCGATCGTGTGCCGGTAGACGGCGAAATTAGCCAGGGTGAAGCATGGTTTGACGAAGCAATGCTCACTGGCGAACCGGTGCCGCAGGAAAAAAGCACCGGCGAGAGCATTCATGCCGGGACGGTAGTGCAGGACGGCAGCGTGCTGTTTACCGCCAGCGCCGTCGGCAGCCACACGACCTTGTCGCGCATTATTCGCATGGTGCGCCAGGCGCAAAGCAGCAAGCCGGAGATCGGCCAACTTGCCGACCGCATTTCTGCCGTGTTTGTGCCGGTCGTGGTGGCTATCGCATTGTTCAGCGGTGCTCTCTGGTACTTCTTCGGCCCTACGCCGCAAATTGTCTATACGCTGGTCATTGCCACCACGGTGCTGATTATCGCCTGCCCTTGTGCTCTGGGGCTGGCGACGCCAATGTCGATTATCTCCGGCGTCGGTCGCGCTGCGGAGTTTGGCGTGCTGGTTCGCGATGCCGATGCGCTGCAACGCGCCAGCACGCTGGATACCATCGTGTTTGACAAAACCGGCACCCTGACGCGCGGCAAACCCGAAGTGGTGAGCGTGAAAACGCGGGATATTGACGAAACGACGGCGCTACGCCTGGCGGCGGCCCTGGAACAAGGTTCCAGCCATCCGCTGGCGCGAGCGATTATTGAAAAAGCAGGCGCGGAGACGCTCCCGGTGGTCAGTCAGTTCCGTACACTGCGCGGGCTGGGCGTGAGCGGTGAGGTTGACGGGCGCAGCGTGTTGCTTGGCAACCAGGCACTGCTGGTTGAAAAAGAGGTGGATACGAGCGCGCTTGACGATGAGCTTAATGCTCAGGCAAGCCTGGGCGCCACGCCGGTACTGCTGGCGATTGACGGGAAAGCCGTGGCGCTGCTGGCGATCCGCGATCCGCTACGCGGAGACAGCATCGAGGCGCTGCAACGCCTGCACCATGAAGGCTACCGCCTGGTGATGCTGACCGGTGATAACCCCACTACCGCTAACGCCATCGCCAAAGAGGCCGGTATCGACGAAGTGATCGCCGGCGTGCTGCCGGATGGTAAAGCCGAGGCGATTAAAAATCTGCAACAGCAGGGTCGCCAGGTGGCGATGGTCGGCGACGGGATTAACGACGCACCCGCGCTGGCGCAAGCGGACGTAGGCATCGCGATGGGCGGCGGCAGCGATGTGGCAATTGAAACCGCCGCCATCACGCTGATGCGCCACAGCCTGGTGGGCGTTGCCGATGCGCTGGCGATATCCAAAGCGACGCTGCGCAACATGAAACAGAACCTGCTCGGCGCATTTGTTTATAACTCGCTGGGTATTCCAATTGCGGCAGGCATTCTCTGGCCACTGACCGGCAGCTTGCTCGACCCGGTGGTCGCAGGCGCGGCAATGGCGCTCTCGTCCATTACCGTCGTCAGCAACGCCAACCGGTTATTGCGCTTTAATCCCCATAAGTAAACGCACCAACCCCGCCGTTTATCCGGCGGGGTTTGCACCTTCTGGCCGCGCGCGCTAGCATGAGATTTTTCACTCAGGAAGCGCGTATGAGCCTGTTTCAACGATTGAAAACATTTTTTCTTGCGCTTCGTGTGCGTCATTACCGCTGGCCCGCACTGGATGTTGATTTGCCCGGCGGCCAACATCTGCACCTGGTGGGCAGTATTCACATGGGCACGTACAACATGTCGCCGCTACCGGTGCAACTGCTGCAAAAACTGCGCAATGCCGATGCGCTAATCGTGGAAGCGGATATCGCCGGTTCGGATTCGCCGTTCGACAATCTGCCACCCGCCGAACCGCTCGAACAACACCTTCCCCCTGAACTACTTGCCCTGCTCGACAGCACGTTGCAAACCCTGTCGCTTCGCAGAGATGAATTCGATCAGCGACCCGCCTGGCATATTGCGCTGGTGTTGCAGGCCACGCAGGCACAACGGCTGGGGCTACGCCCGGAGTACGGCATCGACTATCAGTTGTTACAGGCAGCACAGCAATATCAAGTGAAAGTGATGGAACTGGAAGGCACCAGCAGCCAGCTGGATATCTTGCGGCAGTTGCCAGATGAGGGTAAAGAGCTGTTGCAGGATACGCTGACTCACTGGCACGAGAATGCGCGCTTATTACAGGTGATGATGAGCTGGTGGCTGGAAAACCCGCCCGCTGAAGATGAACTAACGCTGCCGTCAACGTTCAGCCAGCCGCTGCATGATGTTTTGATGCACCAGCGCAACCAGGCATGGTGCGAGCGTTTATTTGCGCTGCCGCCGGGGCACTACGTGGTGGCAGCAGGCGCATTGCATCTGTATGGCGAGGGGAATTTACCGGCGTTGCTGCGCGAAAGAGCGGCGCAATAGCGCAAGATGGTACTATTTTCGCGCACGCGACCAGGCGTATGCTAAGCGCCGTGAGATGACCGTGGTAAGAAGGATTATTATGACACCCGCCGTGAAGTTACTCGAAAAAAACAAGGTTCCCTTTCAGGTACACACTTACGATCACGATCCCAATGAAACCAACTTTGGTGATGAAGTGGTGCGCAAGCTGGGGCTGAACGCCGACCAGGTTTATAAAACGCTGCTGGTGGCGATCAATGGCGATATGAAACATCTTGCCGTTGCGGTAACGCCGGTTGCCGGGCAGTTAGATCTGAAAAAAGTCGCCAAAGCGCTTGGCGCGAAAAAAGTCGATATGGCCGATCCGCTGGTTGCCCAGCGCACCACCGGTTATCTGGTGGGCGGCATCAGCCCATTGGGGCAGAAAAAACGGTTGCCGACGCTTATCGATGCGCCTGCGCAAGATTATGCTTCCATTTATGTTTCCGGTGGCAAACGCGGGCTGGATATTGAACTGGCGGCGAGCGATCTAGCAAAAATGCTGGACGCGAAATTTGCCAATATCGCCCGCCGCGATTGACGGATGAGGAGCTGGCTATTGCCAGCTCACCTCCCCTTTGGGTTCGTAAGCATTCACATCCAGCGGTGAATTTTTCTGGATGAACTCTTTCAGCACTTCGGCATCAATAAAGCCAGTATTCACATAGCCTGCTTTATCATCCAGACGTGGATAACCATCACCGCCGGTTGCGTTGAAACTGAGCGTCGCCAGTCGATAGCTTTTCGCCGGATCGACCGGTTCGCCTTTGATTTTCAATGCATCCAGCTTGCCGTCTTTCGCCACAAAGCTAACATTGGCAAACTGCGGATACGCGCCTGAATCCGGCTTCATCTGCGCCACTGCGGTGAGGTAATCTGTGAGCTCTTTGCCGGTCAGGTTCACATACACCAGCGTGTTGCCGAACGGCTGCACTTTCAGCACGTCTTTGTAGGTGATGTCGCCCGCCTCAATAGAATCACGCACGCCGCCGCCGCTCATCACCGCCAGATCCGCGCCGGTACGCGCCATTTGCGCCGCGAGAATGACATGCGCAAGGTTGGTTTGCACGAAACGCACTTTGCTGCGATCGCCTTCCAGATGACCATTCGCGTTACCGATTTTCACCTCTAACTGCGCTTTGCCTTTGTTCTGGAACGGCGTTAACAGGGAGAGCATTTGCGGGTTTTCGGCAATTTCTGGCGTGTAGAGTACGCGCTCACTTTTGCCGTTGTCGTAGGTGACTTTCTTCTTCAGGTTGACCGGAATCAACTGGTAACGAACCAGTTTCATCTCGCCGTTACGGAACTGGAAATCCGCGCGTCCAACATATTTACCCCACTCATGCGCCTGAACAATCCAGATGCCGTTTTGCTGATCCGGCGCGCACGGAGTGCCAGGCACGTAATCGACCTGTTTTTTATTTTCAGAAGCCATACAGACTGGATCTTGTGAGTGACCACCCACAATCATTGCCAGCGCGCCTTTCGGCAGGCTACGCGCCATCTCGACATCGCCCGGCGCATTCGAACCGTGTTCGCCGTTGTCGTAATGGCCCATATGCGTCGTCGCCAGAATCACATCCGGTTTTTCGTTTTGATTCAGCTCTGAAATCACCAGCTTCGCTTCGTCAGCCGGTTTACGAAATTCGATATCGGTGAAAAACTCCGGGTTGCCAATTTTCGCCGTGTCGTCGGTGGTTAAACCGATCACGGCAATTTTCAGCCCCTGGCGATTAAACATCATCCACGGTTTAAACAGGCGCTCACCGGTGCTTTTCTGGTAAATGTTGGCGGAAAGGAACGGGAACTTGGCCCATTTCTCCTGCTGACGTAGCACGCTTAGCGGGTTGTCGAACTCATGGTTGCCAACAGCCATCGCATCGTAGCCAATCAGGTTCATGCCGCGAAAATCGGGCTCAGCATCCTGTAAGTCCGATTCCGGCACCCCGGTGTTGATATCACCGCCGGAAAGCAGCAGCACACTACCGCCTTCGGACGCCACCTCTTTGCGAATGCCATCAACCAGCGTTTTTTGCGCAGACAACCCATATTCGCCGTAATCACTGCGCCAGAAATGACCGTGATGATCGTTGGTATGCAGAATGGTGATGTTATAGGTCTTATCCTGCTCGTAAGCCTGTACCTGCCAGCTGGCAACACCCATTGCCGCCAGCAGCCCCAGCGTAATGCTCTTCTTTAACAATCTCATGCTTCCCTCCCTGACCCATTGATAAACTGAGAAATTACTGCGCCTGCAAATAATAGACAAATATGTATTCAGAATCGCAACTTCCTTCAAACTTTCAGCAAAGGTATGGTAGTCAGAGAATCATTACCGTGCTCTATCCTTAACCTCTTCTGACAACATACGTGGTATTTATGGCAATCAGTGAAACGTCGCAGACATCGCCTGCTGCGCGCACCTCGTTCGGTATTCTTGGCGCTATCAGCCTCTCGCATCTGCTTAACGATATGATTCAGTCACTGCTGCTGGCGATTTATCCGCTGCTGCAAGCCGATTTTTCCCTTTCATTTGTGCAGATTGGCTTTATCACGCTGACCTTCCAGGTTGCGTCCTCGCTGCTCCAGCCGGTGGTGGGCTATTTGACCGATAAACACCCGATGCCGTGGTCGCTGCCCATCGGTATGTGTTTCACCTTAAGCGGGTTGGTGCTGCTGGCACTGGCGGGGAATTTTACCACCGTGCTGATCGCTGCTGCGCTGGTGGGAACAGGTTCATCGGTTTTCCACCCGGAATCGTCTCGCGTGGCGCGCATGGCGTCAGGCGGGCGTCACGGGCTGGCGCAATCCATCTTTCAGGTCGGTGGCAACTTTGGCGCCTCGCTTGGGCCATTGCTGGCGGCTGTGATCATTGCGCCTTACGGCAAAGGCAATGTTGCCTGGTTTGTGCTGGCGGCTCTGTTGGCAATTATTGTGCTGATGCAGGTAAGCCGCTGGTATGCCGCGCAGCATCGCGTTAACAAAGGCAAAAAACCCGCTTCCGTGATAAATCCGCTACCGCGCAATAAAGTGGTGCTGGCGGTTTGTGTGCTGCTGATCCTGATTTTCTCGAAATACTTCTATATGGCGAGCATTAGCAGCTATTTCACATTTTATTTAATGCAGAAGTTTGATTTATCGGTACAAAACGCGCAGATGCATCTGTTTATCTTTCTCTTCGCCGTTGCGGCAGGTACGGTAATCGGCGGGCCATTGGGCGACAAGATTGGCAGAAAATATGTGATTTGGGGCTCTATCCTCGGCGTAGCACCTTTTACCCTTCTTTTGCCCTACGCAACGCTGTTCTGGACCGGGATTTTAACGGTGATTATTGGATTTGTGCTCGCCTCCGCCTTTTCAGCCATTCTGGTCTATGCACAGGAGCTGTTGCCCGGTCGTATCGGCATGGTTTCCGGGCTGTTTTTTGGTTTTGCCTTCGGCATGGGTGGCCTTGGCGCTGCAGTGTTAGGGCTGGTTGCCGATCATACCAGCATCGAGTTGGTCTATAAAATATGTGCTTTCCTGCCATTACTCGGGATTCTGACCATATTCCTGCCCGATAACCGCCCGCAACACTGATTTCCTCACGGCCAAAGTCGTACTTTGGCCGCTGCTTTCTCTTGCCAGCCTACGCTTGGCACCTGATTTCTGTTACGGATACCCCGCTTGCTATCTTCTTTGAGCCAAATTGTCATTTTCTTCATAATTCAACAATTATTCATAAACATACTGGCTAAAATTGTCATAAACTGTAACTCAGTTACCGGTTATCACCCCTGGGATCCACGTATCAACGAAAGGAGACGGAATGCATCACGCCACACCGCTTATCACCACCATTGTCGGCGGCCTTGTGCTCGCTTTTATCTTCGGCATGCTTGCCAATAAACTGCGTATTTCGCCACTGGTGGGCTACCTGTTAGCGGGTGTATTGTCCGGGCCGTTTACGCCGGGTTTTGTCGCCGATACACAACTCGCGCCTGAGCTGGCGGAGCTGGGTGTGATTTTGCTGATGTTCGGTGTCGGGTTGCATTTCTCCCTGAAGGATCTGATGGCGGTAAAGTCCATCGCCATTCCCGGTGCGATCGCACAGATTGCTGTTGCGACGTTACTGGGCATGGCGCTTTCCGCGATGCTGGATTGGTCATTAATGACCGGTATCGTTTTTGGGCTCTGTCTCTCCACTGCCAGTACTGTGGTGCTGCTGCGCGCGCTTGAGGAACGGCAGCTTATCGACAGCCAGCGCGGGCAAATCGCTATCGGTTGGCTGATCGTGGAAGATCTGGTGATGGTGTTAACGCTGGTGTTGCTGCCCGCGGTCGCCGGAATGGCTGAGAAAGGTGATGTCGGGCTAGCGGCGCTGGCGGTGGATATGGGCATCACTATCGGCAAAGTGGTGGCTTTTATCGCCATCATGATGCTGGTTGGCCGTCGCCTGGTGCCGTGGATCATGGCGCGTAGTGCGGCGACCGGCTCACGCGAGCTGTTTACGCTTTCCGTATTGGCGCTGGCGCTGGGTATCGCCTTCGGCGCGGTTGAGCTGTTTGATGTTTCGTTTGCGTTGGGCGCGTTCTTCGCCGGGATGGTACTGAACGAATCCGAGCTCAGCCACCGGGCGGCGCACGATACGCTGCCGCTGCGTGATGCGTTTGCGGTGCTGTTCTTCGTCTCTGTCGGTATGTTGTTCGATCCGCTGGTTCTTATTGCGCAGCCGCTGGCGGTACTCGGTACGCTGGCGATCATTATCTTTGGTAAATCGGCGGCAGCGTATCTGCTGGTGCGCATGTTTGGTCACTCGCCGCGCACCGCACTGACCATTGCCGCAAGCCTTGCGCAGATCGGTGAGTTCGCCTTTATTCTGGCGGGCCTGGGCATGTCGCTGAACCTGCTGCCGCAGGCCGGGCAAAATCTGGTACTGGCGGGTGCTATCCTGTCGATTATGCTCAACCCGGTACTGTTTACCCTGCTGGAAAAATACCTCGACAAAACCGAGACGCTGGAAGAGCAAACGCTGGAAGAGGCTATCGAAGAAGAGAAACAGATCCCGGTGGATATTTGCAACCACGCGCTGTTGGTAGGTTTTGGCCGCGTCGGCAGCCTGCTGGGTGAAAAACTGATGGCACAAGGCATTCCGCTTGTGGTGATTGAAACCTCACGGACTCGCGTGGATGAACTGCGTGAGCGCGGTATTCGCGCGGTGCTGGGCAATGCGGCCAACGAGGAGATCATGAGCCTGGCGCATCTCGATTGCGCCCGCTGGCTGCTGCTGACCATTCCGAACGGTTACGAAGCCGGGGAGATTGTTGCCACCGCGCGAGAGAAGTGCCCGCATATTGAAATTATTGCCCGCGCGCACTACGACGATGAAGTGGATTACATCACTGAACGCGGTGCTAATCAGGTAGTGATGGGCGAACGCGAAATCGCCAACACCATGCTGAGATTGCTGGAAAAACCGCCGGTTGAAGAAGCGGTAACGGGTTAAACAAGAAAAGGCCGGAAAGCTTACGCTACTCCGGCCAGTGTCTCATCAGCTTGTCTGTCCGGCATCGTCGGGCAATCACATCACCGTTCCCAGTACGCCTCTTCGAGGCTGTCTTCACGCTCTGGCAAGCCACGCGTCAAACGCGGTGAGTGCTGGTTCAGCACCTGGTAACTCACGCGGTTGGCGTATTTGCACACCTGCGCCAGCGAAGAGTACGTCAACCAGGTGAATTTGTGTTTGCTCGAGTTCGGCACGTTGGTGCGGTGATAGTTGTTGGCGGTGATGTCATGCAGTAACGCCGCCAGCGCGCCATCGCCCGCCCCGTTGGTATTCATAATTTTTTCCGGCCCGCCCATATACGGCGCAATGTGCGAGTAAATGCGCAGCGGATGTTCACAATCTTTGTGGCGCAGCGCTCGGCTGAACTCATACTGGTTGAATTCGGCAATTGCGCCCGGCAGTAATGGATGCTGTGTTTTGCGCTTCGCTTCATCTTCGGTGAAACCGGCCATATACAACCCAACCGGGCCAGCGGTGCATAACACCAGATCGACCCAATCCAGCGCTTTATCGGCCGCCAGCAGCGGATCGCTTTCACCGGTCAACGCCAGACCTTCCTCTTCATTCATCGCCAGAATCGACACATTCTCTTTGAGGAAATCGCGCCACCACTGCGGGTTATCGGCAATCACATATTTGGTACCCAGCGTCAGCACCACCGGCACATTATGCTTTTTGGCATACGTCACCGCCTGCATAGTTGCTTCCGGCATTGGCTCGCCGGGATTACAGCGCACCAGGTAAGAAGAAAGCACCAGCGCGGACGCGCCGGCAATAACCGCTTCCGGAATACTCTCCGGGCGTAGCCGGTTCATATGGCCTGGACTGATAGCGAAGGTGCGCTCACCACTGTCGCTAATCAGCGTGAAGCAACGGCCAATCGCGCCATCCACGCCTTGCAGGTAGTTGAGATCGGTACGACTGGAAGTGTTGCACAGGTAACGGTAGGCATAGCTGCCGATTTTCACGTTGTCGCACATAACGCCGAGCAGCACCGAACGATCGTCCGCCAGCACCGAGTAGTTGTGCATGGTGTTGCCAATGGTGCCACCCGCGAACTGGTGAGTGATCAAATCGTTATTGACCAGTTCCTGATAGAGCGCTTCCGCGACATCGTCGGCGATCACCAGCGAATGACCCGCACTCAGGCCATAACGGGCAATAAACGCATCATCCACTTTCGCCTCGATATCCACCAGCGTCTGGTCGATACCGACCACCCAACAGGTACCGGATTCGCTCTCGGGCTGAATTTGCTGTAACAGTGGATCGCGGGCATTAACGGGGAAATAGTGTTTGGATTTACGTTTACCGGGAAATTTCATGATTGTAATAAGCGCTATACATTCGGGCTGAGAATGTTAACACACTCTCAACCCGCGCTGCGATCAGCGATATTTGGCCGTCAGATTGACCATCATCTCGATATGTTCAGGGGAATCGTTAAGCGCCGGAATGTACTCATATTTTTCGCCACCGGCTTCAAGGAAGAATTCGCGGTTCTGCACGGCTATCTCTTCCAGCGTTTCCAGGCAGTCGGCTGCAAAGCCCGGCGACATCACCTGAATGTGCTTGACGCCTTTCTCGCCGAGCATCTTCAGCGTTTCATCGGTGTAAGGCGTCAACCACGGTTCGCGACCAAAGCGTGACTGGAACGTCATCATCACCTTTTCCGGTGGTAAATCGAGCGCGGAAACCAGCTCGCGCGTGGTATCGCGACAGCGCTGCGGGTAATCGTCCCCTTCTGCCGCATAACGCTGGGGAATGCCGTGATAAGAGAGCAGCAGTAAATCCGGCTCGCCGTGCTGCGCAAACGAGGCACGCACGCTGTTGGCGAGCGCAGCGATGTAGTCCGCATCATCGGCGTAGTCGCGAATAAAGGAGACGCCCGGAATATGGCGCTTTTTCGCCAGAATGCGCGCCAGCTCGTCCCACACGGCTGCAACCGTGGAACAGGAGTATTGCGGGTAGAGCGACAGCACCACAATATGCTCAACCTCCTGTGCCAGCAGTTCATCGACGGCACTTTCCAGCGACGGCGAGCCGTAACTCATACCGAGTACCACCGGCACATCCGGCAAGCGCGCCGCCAGTGCCCGCAGCTGCCTGCGGCTGTAAACCATCAGCGGTGAGCCTTCTTCCATCCAGACCGATTGATAGAGTTTGGCGACACGGGGAGAGCGAATGGGCAGGATCACACCACGCAGTAGCGGCCACCACAGCAAGCGCGGCGTATCGACAACGCGTTTATCACTTAAAAATTGCCGCAGATAGCGTTTTACTGCTTCGGGAGTAGGGGCATCGGGAGTGCCCAGATTGGCAAGCAGGATGCCGGTTTTCGCCTGACTCATTCACGCCTCTTAACCTTTTGAATGGTTGGTAATTGTAGCGTAAAAGCGGTTAAACGGAACCCATTGCTGCGATAGGTAAGATGAGAAAAATTCTCACCCGGAGACTCCGGGTGAGCGAGCGCGATTAGCCGAGGATTTTTTCCAGCTCTGCGCGCACATCGGCAACGGCTTTGGTGCCGTCGACTTTAGCGTATTGGGTATTACCCGCCTGCGCTTCTTTCTGGTAGTAGCCGATCAGCGGCGCGGTCATCTGGTGGTATTCCACCAGGCGTTTACGCACGGTTTCTTCCTGATCGTCTTTACGCGTGGTCAGCTCTTCACCGGTCACGTCGTCTTTGCCTTCCACTTTCGGCGGGTTGAATTTGATGTGGTAAACGCGACCGGAAGCAGCGTGTACGCGGCGGCCAATAATGCGATCGACGATCAGCTCGTCCGGCACGGCGAATTCAAGAACGAAATCAACCTTGATACCGGCTTCTTTCATCGCGTCCGCTTGCGGAATGGTGCGCGGGAAACCGTCCAGCAGGAAACCGTTACGGCAATCTTCCTGGGCAATACGCTCTTTCACCAACGCGATAACCAGCTCGTCAGTGACCAGCTTGCCCGCGTCCATAATGTCTTTTGCCTGTTTGCCCAGTTCGCTGCCGGATTTAACAGCGGCGCGCAGCATGTCACCGGTAGAGATTTGCGGAATACCGTATTTCTCCATGATGAACTGAGCCTGAGTTCCTTTACCCGCGCCCGGAGCGCCAAGCAGAATAATACGCATTGCGAAAATCCCCTCAAATGTTGGTTCAATTTTTCAAAAAGCGCTAAAAGATACCACCAGAACGACCCGCGCTCAAGGAAGCGGGATCGGCTGAAACGGTTAATGATACGTTTTCTTAAGGTGCGCGAGAGGTAGAGAGGAAAGTGCCCGGTAACATCGGCAAGACGGGAATGCGGGAGTACAAAGATAAAAAAGGGAGGCCAGATGCCTCCCTGTGTTTGCTTATGAAACCAGCAACTGGTTCATTCGGCGGATAAATTGGTTCGGATCTTCCAGCGTACCGCGTTCGGCAAACAACGCCTGATCCAGCAACAATTCAACCCATTCGTTAAATTGGGTGTCGTCCTGCGTATCAGCCGCGCGTTTCACCAGTGCGTGATCCGGGTTGAGCTCGAAAATGTATTTTACTTCCGGCGCATTCTGACCCGCAGCGGCGAACAGTTTTGCCATTTGGGTGCTCATCTCATCGGCATCGGTCACCACCACGGCAGGCGTATCGGTCAGACGATGGGTCAAACGCACTTCTTTCACGCGCTCACCGAGCAGAGATTTCACGCGCTCAACGAACGGTTCCAGCGCTTTCTCGGCTTCTTTTGTGCTTTCATCCACTTCGTCTGCCAGTTTGTCCAGCGAGGCGTCGGCCTTGGCAACTGACTGGAACGGCTTACCGTCGAACTCGGTCAGGTAGCTCATCATCCACTCGTCGATGCGATCGGAAAGCAGCAGCACTTCGATGCCTTTCTTACGCAGCAGCTCCAGATGCGGGCTGCTTTTCGCCGCGGCGTAGCTGTCGGCGGTGATGAAGTAGATTTTTTCCTGCCCTTCTTTCATGCGCGACACATACTCTTCCAGCGACACAGTTTGTGCGGAGGAGTCGTTGTGCGTGGAGGCAAAGCGCAGCAGTTTGGCGAGCGTTTCCAGGTTCGCGTGGTCTTCGCCCGCGCCCTCTTTCAGCACCAAGCCAAACTGTTGCCAGAAGGTCTGGTATTTTTCTGCGTCATCTTTCGCCAGTTTTTCCAGCATTTGCAGCACGCGTTTGGTCAGCGCGGTGCGCAGGCTGCGCGTAACGCTGCTGTCCTGCAGGATTTCACGCGAAACGTTGAGCGGCAGGTCGTTAGAATCCACCAGACCACGCACAAAGCGCAGGTAGTTCGGCATGAACTGTTCGGCTTCATCCATGATAAACACGCGCTGAACGTAGAGTTTCAGGCCGTGTTTATGATCGCGGTTCCACATATCCCACGGCGCCTGCGACGGAATGTAAAGCAGGCTGGTGTACTCCTGTTTACCTTCCACACGGTTGTGGCTCCAAATCAGCGGATCGGTAAAATCGTGGGAGATATGTTTGTAGAATTCGTTGTATTCGTCGTCTTTGATTTCCGCTTTGTTACGCGTCCACAGCGCCTGCGCTTTGTTGATCTTCTCCCAGGAAACGACGGTTTCACCGTCTTTCTCTTCCTGTTTTTCGATCTCTACCGGCAGGGCGATATGGTCGGAATATTTGCTGATGATCGAGCGTACACGCCAGTCGTTGAGGAAATCATCTTCCCCTTCACGCAGGTGCAACGTGATTTCGGTGCCGCGATCGGCTTTGGTGATATCGGCAACGGTGTATTCACCCGCACCTTCTGATTCCCAGAACACGCCGTTTTCAGCGCTTTCGCCCGCCGCGCGAGTGCGTACTGTCACTTTATCGGCAACGATAAACGCCGAATAGAAACCAACACCGAACTGACCAATCAACTGGCTGTCTTTCGCCTGATCGGAGCCCATCGACTCCAGAAATGCCTTGGTGCCCGATTTTGCAATCGTCCCCAGATGGTCAATCACTTCATCCCGCGTCATACCAATGCCGTTATCGGCAATGGTCAGCGTACGGTTCTCTTTATCAAAGGAGACGCGTACGTGCAGATCGCCATTGCCTTCGTACAGTTCCGGTTTGGACAGCGCGCGGAAACGCAGTTTGTCCGCCGCATCCGAGGCGTTGGAGATAAGCTCACGCAGGAAAATTTCTTTGTTTGAATAAAGAGAGTGGATCATCAAGTGCAGAAGCTGTTTCACTTCAGACTGAAAACCGCGAGTTTCTTGTCCTTTCATTGGGAAAACCTCAACAATGCCATTTACAAGGTAAAAATACGTTGAGGGAGAAGTGGGGATATTGGCGGGAATTTTCAAGCGGAGGCAAAAATTTCTGCCTCCGTTTGGTTAAAAACGAATCTTGTGACGGCCGGCCAGCGAGTGCGACAACGTCGTCCCGTCAACCATTTCCAGCTCACCGCCCACCGGCACGCCGTGGGCGATACGGCTGGCTTCCACACCATACTGCGCACAAAGCTCAGCAATATAGTTGGCGGTCGCCTCCCCTTCCACCGTCGGATTGGTGGCGAGGATCACTTCCTGGATTTTTTCGGACTCCAGACGCTGCTCCAGCCGGTCAAGGCCAATGTCGTCCGGGCCAATACCGTCGAGCGGTGACAGATGCCCCATCAGCACAAAGTAGCGACCAGAGAATTGCCCGGTCTGCTCAATGGCGTAGATATCTGCCGGGCTTTCCACCACGCAGATTTGACCGTTTTCATGGCGTCGTGGGTTGCTGCAAATGTTGCAGATTTCCTGCTCGGTGAAAGTGCGGCAATCGGCACAGTGGCCGATTTCCGACATCGCCCGAGTGAGCGCCTGTGCCAGCCGCATGCCGCCGCTGCGATCGCGCTGCAACAGCGTAAACGCCATGCGCTGAGCCGACTTCGGGCCAACGCCCGGCAGGCAGCGCAGTGCTTCCATAAGCTGCGTTAACAGCGGGCTGGTCTGCATCAGAACGGCATCTTAAAGCCTGGCGGCAGAGACATCCCGGAAGAGACGGACGCCATTTTCTCTTTCTGCGTTTCGTCAATGCGGCGAGCAGCATCGTTAAAAGCAGCGGCAACCAGATCTTCCAGCATCTCTTTGTCGTCTTCCAGCAGGCTCGGATCGATCTCCACGCGACGGCAGTTATGCGCACCGTTGATGGTCACTTTCACCAGACCTGCGCCCGATTCGCCGGTCACTTCCAGCTGCGCGATCTCTTCCTGCATTTTCTGCATTTTTTCTTGCATCTGCTGGGCCTGTTTCATCAGGTTACCCAGACCGCCTTTTCCAAACATAGGCTTCTCTCTTTAGCTGTGGTGACTGACCAGAGTGATAAGTCACATTCAGGGTTGAAAACGGGTAGCCGCAGCTGCCCGTCAAAGGGGGCGAATACTCTCTTCGTCCAGGTCCGCATCGAAAAAACGTTGCAGCGTCTGGATGTTGTTATCCGCAATGATCGACTCGCGCGCCTGCGCAAGTTTTTCCTCATAGATTGCCTGACGCCACTCCAGCGGCGTACGCACTGCCGGATTATCATCTTCAATGATAGTCAGTTCAACCGCCGCGCCATGTAATTCACTCAGCGCCTCGCCCAGCGTTTTCAACGCACCCTGCGAATTAAGATGGCGCTGCGAGCTGCGCAAATGCAGGCATACCCGTTCGCCGTCCTGCTCTTTCCAGGCGTTCAGCGCCACTTGCTCGACCAGTTTCGGTAATTTGAGCAGGCTGACTTCTTTTGCCCATGCGTCACGTTCAACCGCTTCTTCCGCCAGCTTTTTCGCCAGTTCTGGCGTTTTTTCATGCTCCAGCGCTTTTTTCAACGCTTTTGGCGTGGCGACAACTTCTTTTACCGTTTCCACGACCGTTGTCGCTTTCCAGCGGTAAGCTTCTTTTTTGGCCGGAGCCTGTTCGAGCGCCGACGGTGCCGGGCGCGATTGTACACGCTCGGTTACCGAAGCCAGTCGTTCCAGCGCGGCATTACTCACCGGCCGCGCGCGGGTTGCGGCTGCCGGTTCACTCTTTTTTGCTTTGTCTGCTCCCTGTGCGCGTTGCAGTTGCCTACGCGCCGCCAGTACCTGACTGGTCGCCTCAGGCATCGGCGCATCTTGCGGCGGCACCTGTGAAGGCATTTGCTCTGCTGGCGCAACCTGATGCGGCGAGACAACCGCCGTGGGCGCTACGGGAGCAAAAGATTGTTGTGGCACTTCCGGCGCGGCCAGCGGCATCCGCGGGTGGAAAGCCAGTGCGCGCAGCAGCGTCATCTCGACGCCCATACGCCTGTCTGGCGCAAACGGCAGCTCTTTGCGGCCAATCAGCAGCGTCTGGTAATAGAGCTGTACATCAGCGGGCGGCACCGTGCGAGCCAGTTCGCGCAGACGGTGTTCGACCGGTGCCATATCGCTGCCAAGTGCCGCAGGTGTAAGCTGAACCATCGCGATGCGGTGCAGTAACGTTTGCATTTCCAGCAGCAACGCATCCCACTCGACGCCACGCGAGGCGGCATCGTTCACCAGCGCCATAGCGCGCTCACCGTTAGCGGCGACAACCGCTTCAACCAGCGACAGCGCCTGGTCGTCATTCAGCGTGCCGAGCATTGAACTGACCACGTCGGCGGAAAGCTGACCGTTGCCGCTGGCTATCGCCTGATCGGTCAGACTCAACGCATCACGCAGGCTGCCGTCGGCGGCGCGCGCCAACAGTTGCAGCGCGCGAGGTTCGTGTTCGATCTTCTCGTCATCGAGAATATGTTCGAGCTGGTTACGGATCTGGTCAACATCCAGCGCTTTAAGATGGAACTGCAAGCAACGGGAGAGAATGGTTACCGGCAGTTTTTGCGGGTCGGTGGTCGCCAGCAGAAATTTGACATGCTCGGGCGGTTCTTCCAGCGTCTTTAACAGCGCGTTAAAGCTGTGACGCGAGAGCATATGCACTTCATCGATGAGATAAACTTTGAAACGCCCGCGCGCCGGTGCGTACTGCACGTTATCCAGCAGATCGCGCGTGTCTTCTACTTTGGTACGCGAGGCGGCGTCGATTTCGATCAAATCAACAAAGCGGCCCTGCTCGATTTCACGGCAGTTATCACAGACACCGCACGGTGTGGCGGTGATGCCGGTTTCGCAGTTAAGCCCCTTCGCCAGCAAGCGGGCAATAGAGGTTTTTCCGACACCACGGGTGCCAGAAAACAGATACGCATGATGAATGCGTCCTGAGGATAAGCCGTTCGCCAGTGCGGTCAGCACATGCTCCTGGCCGACGACGTCAGCAAAAGTTTGTGGTCGCCATTTTCGGGCTAAGACCTGATAACTCATTGGCAGGCTCTGAAACGCTGGAAGGTGGATTTACGAAGGGATAATGCTAACACAGCCAGGCTGTGAATACACTCCATCCCTCAGGCGCGAGGAATGGAGGTTAGTGGCATAAACAGCGCGATTAATGCCCCGGGAACGGCACCAGGCTATAGCTGGTAATGCCCTGTTTTTGCAGGCGCTGCTCGCCGCCGAGATCGAACAAATTAATGATAAATGCGGCATCGGTCACTTCGCCACCCAGACGACGAATCAGTTTAACCGTCGCCTCAATGGTGCCGCCCGTTGCCAGCAAATCGTCTACTACCAGCACTTTATCGCCGGGCTGGATCGCATCAACGTGGATCTCTAACTGATCGGTGCCGTACTCCAGCTCATAGCTTTCGGCGATGGTTTCGCGCGGCAGTTTACGCGGTTTGCGCACCGGTACAAAACCAACGCCCAGACCGAGCGCAACCGGGGCGCCAAACAGGAAGCCGCGCGCTTCGGTACCGACAACTTTGGTGATCCCGGCATTTTTATAACGCTCAACCAGCAGTTCAATGCTGAGAGCGTAGGCTTTCGGGTCTTCCAGCAAACTGGTGACATCACGGAACAGGATGCCCGGCTTCGGGTAATCCTGAATGCTTTTGATGCTGTTTTTAAGAAATTCAAGCTGCTGCGCAGTCGCTGTCATGGATTTTTGCCTGATAGAAACGGTATTACTCACGGTGACGCGCGTTGAAGGTTTGATGTAACCACTGATTAACATTTAATCAGCCGCACCCGTGCTCGAAAACGCTCGAATTTACTGGCAGTCCGCCACAATTGCAACTGCCTTCGCTGCGCTTTATGGTTTTTGTTGCTTTGCATCAATCACCGGGATGCGCCACATGAAGAAAAGCAGACAAGCCAGAATGACCAGCAACAGAATACGTACCCACAGCATATTCACGAAATATAATGAAATGGCGAACGTAACAAGAATGACCGCAATTGCGCGCGGCTTCGCGCCCGGCGGCATTGCACGGTACTGTTGCCAGTGGCGCAGGTAGCCGCCAAACCAGGAGCGGTAAAGCAACCACTGGTGAAAACGCGGCGAAGAGCGGGCGAAACACCATGCCGCCAGCAATATAAAAGGGGTGGTTGGGAGCAGCGGCAACACCACGCCGAGCGTACCAAGGGCTACCGCCAACCAGCCTATGATGATTAGAATAGTGCGTTGCATAATGCGAATCGTTATCAGGATGAGCGGCTAATGTAGCATAGTCAGGGTGATTTACAGGGGGAAGACGCGTGAAAAGCGACGTGCTTTTACAGAGGCTGGAACAACAACTCGCGACATTACGCCAGCAGGTCGCACCGCTGGCGCAACACGCCACGGTTAGCGCCCGTTTTGACCGGCATCTTTTTCAAACCCGCAGCACGCGAATGCAATCTTATCTTGATGAAAGTACAGCGAATATGTCGGCGCTACGCCACGCAGTTGAACATGATCGGCTAGAACAAGTGGTCTGGCTGGCGGAACATTTGACCGCGCAAATTGCGGCGTTGACGCGTGAAAGCGCCGTCTGGTCGCTACGCGAGTGGGATCACGCTTCGCCGGGCATCGCGCGCTGGCAGCGCAGGCGCTTGCAGCATCAGGATTACGAGCGCCGTCTGCTGGCGATGAAGCAAGAACGTGAACAGCGTTTGCGCTCAGTGGCTACGCTGGTTGAACAGCAACAGTTGCACAAGGAAGTCGACGCCTTTGCCGACAGGCTTGCTCGCTGCCGCCATGCGCTGGAGAAGATCGAAGGCGTGCTGACGCGCTTAACCCGTTAACCCAGGAGAGAGAATGTCACTGGAAAATGCCCCCGATGAGGTCAAGCTGGCGGTGGATTTAATTATGTTGCTGGAGCAGCATGATATTGCGCCTGAGCTGGTACTCAAGGCGCTGGAGATTGTTAAAAAAGATTTTGAGAACAAACGTCTGGCTTCCCCTCTCCCGTAAGAGAGGGGAACGCGTTTATTGCGCAACCGATGGCGTCGGATCGTCACCTTTTAGCTCACGTTTCACTTCGGTCAGCTCATCACCTTTATCATTTCGCAGGTGCACTTCCAGCTGATTGAAGGCGATATCAATATCATTCTCGCGACACAGTTTATCGATGGTGCGGTTAAGCTCATCCACCGTATAGCTGCGATCGCGCAGTTCACGCACATACAGACGCAGCTCGTGATCCAGCGTACTGGCACCAAAAGTGGTGAAGAAGACGGACGGCTCAGGATCGTGCATCACTTTTGGATGATCCATCGCCGCTTTCAGCAGCACTTTTTTCACCTTGTCGAGGTCCGAACCATACGCCACGCCAATGCGGATCACCACGCGAGTGATGGTATCGGACAATGACCAGTTAATCAGACGCTCGGTGACGAACGCTTTGTTCGGGATGATGACCTCTTTGCGGTCAAAGTCGGTAATGGTCGTCGCACGGATACGGATTTTGCTGACCGTACCGGAGAAAGTACCAATCGTTACCGTATCGCCTATGCGCACCGGGCGTTCAAACAGAATAATCAACCCGGAAACAAAGTTACCGAAAATTTCCTGTAAGCCGAACCCCAGACCCACTGACAAGGCGGCTGCCAGCCATTGCAGTTTATCCCACGACACGCCAAGCGAACCGAACACGGTCAAAGCGCCAACGGCAATGATGATGTAGTTGAGAATGGTGGTGACGGCATACGACGAACCCTGGCGCATATTCAGCCGCGAGAGGATCAACACTTCCAGCAAGCCCGGCAAGTTTCGAATCAGCGCCCATGCCACCACAAAGACAATCACGGCAAACAGCAGGCTGCCAAGCGTCACGCTTTTCGACACCGCCGCACCGGCTTCAGTGCCGTTGTAATGCCACAAGGTGATGCTATCGAGGTAGGCGAACACGGTTATCAAATCAGACCAAATTGCCCAGAACACCACGCCAAACAGCGCCACCATGACCAACATGGTGATACGCAAGGTTTGTTGGTTGACCTGCTCCAGCGCAATGCTCGGTTCTTCTTGTGGTTCAGCCCCTTCCGCGCCCTCTTTCACCATATTCTGCCGACGTGCCAGCGCCCGGCGATATGCAATACGACGCGCCGCCACGCTTAAGCCACGCAGCACCGTTTGGTAAAGCAGGTTCCAGATAATGACCAGATAAACCGTTTCAATCCAGCGCCCGGAGAGGCGCAGCGTGGTGTAGAAATAACCTGTCGCCGTCAGCACCATTAAGGCAATCGGCACAATCGCCAGCACGGTGACCGTCACCAAACGCATGCTGTGCGACTCTTTATCACGCCAGCTTTCGCGGAACATCGGCCACACCAACGCCGTAATCACCAACAGGTTAATCAGAATGACAAATTGTCCAATCACATCATCCATCAGATGTAACGGGGAGAGTTCCGATACCACTGACCAGAAGTGTAGCGGCAATAACGCCAGGCTGATGCGGACAATCTGCCGACGCCAGTGGCTGGTAAGCTGCGCGGGCATATTAAAGTGGCTGACCGCGACGCCGTCTTTTTCCAGCACTTTCCAGCACAGGCCAAATACCAGCCAGAACAGCGCCAGTTTTTTACTGAATGCCCACAGCAGCTCGCTAATATTTAGCTGCATCGTAAGCAGAATCAGGCCGACCGCCAGGATCAGCAAACAGACCGGCAAGGCACGAATGAGATCGATAAGAATCGCTTTCGGCGTATGCAGTTGGCTATCGCCACGCAGTTGCCCAACCTGAGCGGCAAGTTTTGCCTGGTAGCTTTTCAGCCAGCGCAAACGCCAGCGAATCAGCCCGGCAATCAGCAATAGAGGCAAACCGGCCAAGAAAGCAATGGCCACCGCTGGCCAGGCTTTTTCCCAGTTAACGGTAATTTTGGTGCCTTTAATCTGGTCGCGCAGCGCCTGCGGGAAGGATTTGATCCAGTCCCAGTCCATCGGCTTGTTGCTGTTCACCCAGAAGATTTGCTGGGTCAGGATCTCCTGCAAGCTTTTCGACACGCTCATCAACTGCTGCTGATTCACCTGCAAATTGATGGCCATCATCAGTTGGTTACCAAGCTGCTTATTCAACTGATCGAGCAGTTCGCGGCGCATATCCACGACTTGCAACAGTGCATCATGGACTTCGTCGTTCACCTCAGTCTGGTGACCCTCTTCCAGCCTGGCGACAAAGTTATCGCTCTGGAACAGGGCATCGCGCTGCTGATTGATGTCGAACTGTTCAAGACGCAGATCCGCAATACGGTTGGTCATATCTTCCAGTTCATCCGCCGACGGTAAGACCTGCTGCTGTTGGTAGAGAATACGCGACAACAGCAAGCTGCCTTTCAATACGGAAATCTGTTCTTTTATATTGCGCTCAGACTGCAACGCGCGATCGAGCCAGTTTTTCACCTTGATATTTTGCTGCACCAACGCGTTACCGCTCTCTGTGGCGGCAATCAGTTTCTGGCTCAGTTGATGGTTAATATCCAGCTCTTGTTTTACCAGCGGGTTTGCCTGGATGCGCGCCGTTTCGTCTGGCGTAATGGCTTCTTGTGCGGTTTTTTCGGTCAGCGTCAGGCGCTTGCTGTTTACCGCTTCCTGCAATAACTGGAGCTGGTGTTCAAGGCGGTTACTGTTTGCAGTGACGTAATCGCGCTGCTTTTGCAACGTATCTTGCAATACCGTGTTGCCTTCCAGGCTTTTGCGCAGCTGTTCGATCTGCGCATTGAGCAATGCCTGCTGTGCCTGCAACAGGTTTTGCTGCGAAGGACGCAGCGCGCCCTCGCCCGCCACAGTACCGTTCAGACGGTTGCGAATTTGCTGCAGCTGTTGCGAGGCGGAGTACATAGAATTCTGTACACGCTCCGGCTGCGTCTGTAATGACACCAGTTGGCTGTTGTAATTGGATAAATCGTTTTGCGCGGTTTGCAGATCTTCCAGCAATTGTGAAACGCGGGATTCCAGCTGGCGCAGGGAGAGCGAGGCCAGCGTTTTACGCGTCTCGTCGTCGTTGTCTTTATCGTTAAGCGCGTTGAGCGCATCCGTTGCCTGGCGCAATTTGTCCGGCGCTTGTGCAACTTTTTGTTTGAGCAGCGCGGTTTCTTGCTTGACCCGGTCAATTTTGTCGAGCGTGTCCAGCGTCTCCGTTAAATCCTGGATAACCAGTTTATCCTGCGCGGAGTGCGTTTTTTGCTTATTCAGCGCGTCGAGTTGGCTTTGCACATCGGTGCGGGAAGGCAAATCGTTGGTTGTCTGCGCCCGGGCGACGTTACTCGCAAGGCAAATAAAGACAAGAAACAATGCGGCGGCAAAAGCGGCGAACGTATTTCGCATGCGATAGTTGTGCAACATAATTTGAGCGATCGTTTTCTGTTCGGAAAGGCGGCCGGAATAGCCACGCGCGCAAGAATATCACGCTGTTATGCAACAACCTAGCGAAGTAAGAAGCCTCCAGGAGAAATCCTGGCGGCTTGCAATATTATGCCTTGAACGCGTGCTGCTCAGCTCGCAGCGTCGGGCAGAGCTGGCACATCTCCAGCAGGATAGTGACGTAATCACGCGCTTCTTTTTTGAGATCAAAAGATTGCGGAGCAAAGAGCCAGTTTTCCATAATGCCTGAAACATAGGCACGTATAAGCACTGCGACGCGGCGGGTCAATAAATTGTCCGGCAGCAATTTTGCCTGCATACATTCGTGAAGTGTAAGCTCGATTCGATCATAACTTTCGAGGCTCAAATTCCGCTGCGCTTCTTGCACAATTGCCATTTCACCGACAAACTCACATTTGTGAAAAATGATCTCCATCATTAAGCGACGCCGTTCTTCAACAACTGTTGCTTCAAGGATATAAACCAATATTTCTCTTAATACAGAGAGTGGATCGTCAGGGAATTTTGCCCGATACTCAATCTCAAGATCGCCAATACTGGACTCTGATAGCTTCCATATTTCACTAAACAAATCCGACTTGTTTTTGAAGTGCCAGTAAATCGCGCCGCGAGTCACGCCTGCCGCCTGCGCAATTTCAGCCAGTGAAGTTGCAGAAACGCCCTGCTGGGAAAACAGCCGCATGGCAACATCAAGAATATGCTGACGGGTCTCCAGTGCCTGTTGTTTGGTTTTTCGTGCCATATGTTGGTGAATTTACAGGAGTCAGATTTACATACATTTGTGAATGTTTGTACCATAGCACGACCATAATATAAACGCAGCAATGGGTTTTTGGGCCATTGATCCATTGATCAATTTGAAATCGGACACTCGAGGTTTACTTATGAACAAAAACAGAGGGTTAACGCCTCTGGCGGTCGTTCTGATGCTTTCGGGCAGCTTAGCGCTTACAGGATGTGACGAAAAACCTGCACAAAAGGGAGCGGGCCAGATGCCAGAAGTTGGCGTCGTAACGGTCAAAACTGAACCTCTGCAAATCACCACAGAGCTGCCGGGCCGAACCAGTGCGTACCGCATTGCGGAAGTCCGCCCGCAGGTTAGCGGCATTATTTTAAAACGCAACTTCACGGAAGGCAGTGACGTTGAAGCAGGTGTCTCGCTCTATCAGATTGATCCGGCAACTTATCAAGCTGCTTACGACAGCGCGAAAGGTGACCTTGCGAAGGCGCAAGCTGCTGCGAATATCGCGCAGATGACCGTGAATCGCTATAAAAAACTGTTGGGTACCAAGTACATCAGCCAACAGGATTACGACACTGCGCAAGCGGATGCACAGCAGGCTAATGCGACGGTTATCGCCGCAAAGGCAGCGGTTGAAAGCGCGCGCATCAATCTGGCTTACACTAAAGTGACCTCGCCGATTAGCGGCCGTACCGGTACGTCAACCGTAACGGAAGGCGCATTAGTACAGAGCGGGCAAACGACTGCGCTGACTACCGTGCAGCAGCTTGACCCGATCTACGTTGATGTGACCCAGTCGAGCAATGACTTCCTGCGCCTGAAACAAGAGATGGCAAGTGGTTCTCTGAAACAGGAAAACGGCAAAGCGAAAGTGCAGTTAGTCACCAATGACGGCATTCAGTATTCGCAGGCCGGTACGCTGGAGTTCTCCGGTGTGACCGTTGACCAGACCACCGGTTCTATCACGCTGCGTGCGGTGTTCCCGAACCCTGACCACACCCTACTGCCCGGCATGTTTGTGCGCGCCAAGCTTGAAGAAGGTGTGAACCCGAACGCGCTGCTGGTTCCGCAACAAGGCGTTGCCCGTACGCCGCGTGGCGATGCAACAGTGATGGTTGTGGGCGAAGGTGACAAAGTTGAAATCCGTAATATCACTGCGACTCAGGCCATTGGCGACAAATGGCTGGTAACGGATGGCCTGAAAACCGGCGATCGTGTGATCATCACGGGTTTACAAAAAGTCAAACCGGGCGCGCAGGTGAAAGCGCAGGAAGTGACTTCTGACAATAAAGAGCAAGCCCAGGCCGGCGGCCAGTCAGAAAAACCGAAGTCTTAACTTAAACAGGAGCCGTTAAGACATGGCTAAGTTTTTTATCGATCGCCCCATATTTGCGTGGGTTATCGCGATTATCATCATGCTGGCAGGGGCGCTTTCGATCCTCAAATTGCCGGTAGCGCAGTATCCGACGATCGCGCCACCTGCAATTCAGATCACGGCTTCCTACCCAGGTGCTGATGCGAAAACGGTGCAGGACACCGTAACGCAGGTTATCGAACAGAACATGAACGGTATCGATAACCTGCTCTATATGTCCTCTGCCAGTGATTCCTCTGGTACGGTGCAGATCACTATCACCTTCGATTCCGGTACTGATGCGGACATCGCGCAGGTTCAGGTGCAGAACAAACTGCAACTGGCGATGCCGTTGTTACCGCAAGAAGTACAGCAGCAGGGTGTTAGCGTTGAGAAATCATCCAGTAGCTTCCTGATGGTTCTCGGTATGATCAGTACCGATGGTTCAATGACGCAGGAAGATATTGCCGACTACGTGGGCGCGACCATTAAAGATCCGGTCAGCCGTACTGCGGGCGTGGGTGATGTTCAGCTGTTCGGTGCGCAGTATGCGATGCGTATCTGGATGGACCCAAACAAACTCAATAACTTCCAGCTGACGCCGGTTGACGTGATTGCGGCCATTAAAGCGCAGAACGCCCAGGTAGCGGCCGGTCAGTTAGGCGGTACACCGCCGGTGAAAGGACAGCAGTTGAACGCTTCCATCATCGCGCAGACCCGTCTGACGTCGACCGAAGAGTTTGGCAAAATCCTGCTGAAAGTGAACAGCGATGGCTCGCAGGTTCGTCTGCGCGATGTCGCGAAGATCGAGCTGGGCGGTGAAAGCTATGACGTTATCGCCCGCTATAACGGTCAACCGGCAGCAGGTCTGGGGATTAAACTGGCGACCGGCGCGAACGCACTGGATACCGCCGAGGCAGTACGCGGCACGATCGCCAAACTGGAACCGTTCTTCCCGCACGGCCTGAAAGTGGTTTACCCGTACGATACGACCCCGTTCGTTAAGATTTCTATTAACGAAGTGGTGAAAACGCTGGTTGAAGCGATCGTGCTGGTGTTCCTGGTGATGTATCTGTTCCTACAGAACTTCCGCGCAACGCTTATCCCAACCATTGCGGTGCCGGTGGTACTGCTCGGTACTTTCGCCATACTCGCCGCGTTTGGCTACTCGATAAACACCCTCACCATGTTTGGTATGGTGCTGGCGATAGGTCTGCTCGTGGACGATGCCATCGTGGTGGTGGAAAACGTCGAGCGTGTGATGATGGAAGAAGGCTTGCCGCCGAAAGAGGCGACACGCCGCTCGATGGGGCAGATTCAGGGCGCACTGGTTGGTATCGCACTGGTTCTGTCAGCCGTATTTATCCCGATGGCCTTCTTCGGCGGCTCTACCGGCGCTATCTATCGCCAGTTCTCGATCACTATCGTTTCTGCGATGGTGCTCTCCGTACTGGTGGCGTTGATCCTGACGCCAGCACTGTGCGCCACGATGCTGAAACCGGTCGCAAAAGGCGACCACGGCGAAGGCAAAAAAGGCTTCTTCGGCTGGTTCAACCGCATGTTCGAAAAGAGCACGCACCATTACACCGATAGCGTGGGCAATATCCTGCGCAGCACCGGTCGTTATTTGCTGCTCTATATCATTATCGTTGCGGGCATGGCGGTGCTGTTTGTGCGTCTGCCAAGTTCGTTCCTGCCGGATGAAGACCAGGGTGTGTTTCTGACCATGGCTCAGTTGCCTGCGGGTGCGACACAAGAACGTACGCAGAAAGTGCTGGATGAAGTGACGAAGTATTATCTGGAAAACGAGAAAGACAACGTTAATTCCGTCTTTACCGTTAACGGTTTCGGCTTCTCCGGTCGCGGTCAGAACACCGGTCTGGCATTCATTTCGCTGAAAAACTGGGATGAACGTCCAGGTGAAGCGAACAAGGTTCCTGCGATTGCAGGCCGTGCCAGCGCGCACTTTGCGTCGATTAAAGATGCGATGGTCTTCGCCTTTAACCTGCCAGCAATTGTCGAGCTGGGTACGGCTACTGGCTTCGACTTCCAGTTGATCGACCAGGCCAACCTCGGTCATGAGAAGTTAACGCAGGCGCGTAACCAGCTGTTTGGTGAAATCGCGCAGCACCCGGATCTGCTGGTCGGCGTGCGTCCTAACGGGCTTGAAGATACACCGCAATTCAAGATCGATATCGATCAGGAAAAAGCGCAGGCGCTGGGTGTGTCGATTAGCGATATCAACACCACGCTGGGAGCAGCATGGGGCGGTAGCTACGTTAACGACTTCATCGACCGTGGTCGCGTGAAGAAAGTGTACGTGATGTCGCAGGCAAAATACCGCATGCTGCCAAGCGACATCGGTAACTGGTATGTCCGTGCGACCGATGGTCAGATGGTGCCATTCTCAGCCTTCTCCACCACACACTGGGAATATGGCTCACCGCGTCTGGAACGTTACAACGGTTTGCCGTCAATGGAACTTCTTGGCCAGGCGGCTCCGGGTAAAAGTACCGGTGAAGCGATGGCAATGATGGAAGAGCTGGCCAGCAAGTTGCCTACCGGCATCGGCTATGACTGGACGGGGATGTCCTACCAGGAACGTCTCTCCGGTAACCAGGCACCAGCGCTATACGCCATTTCGCTGATTGTGGTCTTCCTCTGTCTGGCAGCACTCTATGAGAGCTGGTCGATTCCGTTCTCGGTCATGCTGGTGGTTCCGCTGGGGGTTGTTGGTGCATTGTTGGCGGCGAGCTTCCGTGGCCTGACCAATGACGTGTACTTCCAGGTAGGCCTGCTGACAACCATTGGCTTGTCGGCGAAGAACGCGATACTTATCGTCGAATTCGCCAAGGATCTCATGGATAAAGAGGGCAAAGGGCTGATAGAAGCGACGCTTGAAGCGGTACGTATGCGTTTGCGCCCGATTCTGATGACGTCTCTGGCGTTTATCCTTGGTGTACTGCCGTTGGTTATCAGCTCCGGTGCAGGTTCCGGCGCGCAAAACGCCGTAGGTACCGGCGTAATGGGCGGGATGATCACCGCAACCGTACTGGCTATCTTCTTCGTTCCGGTGTTCTTTGTGGTGGTCCGCCGCCGCTTTAGCCGCCGCGAAGATATAGAACACAGCCACAAGGTTGAGCAGCAGTAAGTTTCTCAGTTTCTATATTAGAAAAGGCCGCGCTTAGCGGCCTTTTTCACATCAACTCATCCGTCCATAAACGGTCATTAAAAGCATTTATTGTCTGTTTGTTTATTTTATGCTGCGAATATAAGGCATATAATTACTGTGTATTTGCAATACAAGTTTGATGGCCAGGTAATACTCTTAATTAGTGGGTACAATCAGTTTAAGTCAGAAAAATCCTGGTATAAAAATATTCCTATTTGAGGAATAATCTCAATAGCGCTAACTTAATGAATCGTAAGGATGCGCGAACAATAAAGCGCATAAACGCAACATTTTATCTCCATTGAGTTGATTGCTATTTCGTCCATTTTGGACTGGAAAACATATTATTTGTAATTTTTCATGATGGCACCATGAAATCCTTTTCAGACTAGCTTATAGTTATATCAACATCATAAAGCAGCCTGTGTCTCTGGTCAGAGCAGAAGTTTCCCATCCTGAAACAGCCTTTGGTTAGTAAAAAAATTACCACTCAGAAGGGGATGCGTTATGGACGAATACTCGCCGAAAAGGCATGATATCGCGCAGCTCAAATTTCTCTGCGAAACGTTGTACCATGACTGTCTCGCTAATCTTGAAGAGAGCCATCATGGGTGGGTTAACGATCCTACCTCGGCAATCAATTTGCAGTTAAACGAGCTGATAGAACACATAGCCACTTTCGCACTTAATTATAAAATTAAGTACAATGAAGATAATAAGCTGATTGAACTGATAGACGAATACCTTGACGATACGTTTATGTTGTTCAGTAGCTATGGCATAAATACACACGACTTACAGAAATGGCGTAAAACAGGTAACAAATTGTTCCGCAGTTTCGTCAATGTAAGCAAGGCTAATCCTGTTAGCCACTCTTGTTAGTTTTTCAACACTAAGGTGAAGGTATGTCCGAAAAACCATTAACAAAAATTGATTATTTGATGCGCTTAAGACGCTGTCAGACAATTGATACCCTTGAACGTGTAATTGAAAAAAATAAATACGAACTTCCCGACGAGGAACTCGCGGTGTTTTATTCAGCAGCGGATCATCGTCTGGCAGAACTGACCATGAATAAGCTTTATGACAAAATCCCCTCCTCCGTGTGGAAATTTGTGCGTTAATTCTCCTGAAAGTTTATTGAAGGTTTTCTTTATCGCGACATGGCGTTCAACCTTGGTGACAGGTGTATCCGCTCCCAATGAATGATGAAAAACAAAAAATGACAGCCGGTTTGCCCTACCGTCCGTCTGATGAAACCTTGCGTTCCGACCGCCTGCACGCGCGGCAATTGCTTCATCGCTATAACCATTCACGCCCGGATGAAAAAGCTGAACGTAAAGTCATCCTCAAAGAACTTCTTGGCCAAAGTGAAGAGGCTTATATCGAACCCAGTTTCCGCTGCGACTATGGGTACAATATTTTCCTCGGTAAGGCGTTTTACGCTAATTTTGATTGCGTGATGCTCGATGTCTGCCCTATTCATATCGGCGACAATTGCATGCTGGCGCCCGGCGTACATATCTACACGGCAACACATCCAGTTGATGCCGCTGAACGCATAAGCGGCATTGAATATGGAAAACCCGTCACCATTGGTCACAATGTGTGGATTGGCGGGCGATCGGTGATTAATCCTGGTGTCACTATCGGGGATAATGCCGTCATTGCTTCCGGTGCGGTTGTCGTAAAAGATGTACCGCCCAATGTGGTCGTCGGTGGTAACCCGGCGCAAATCATCAAGACATTGCCCACCGCCGCGCTGTAACTGTTATCGTTTTTTGTGATGAAACTGTTACTTTTTTCATACATAGTGGCAACTTAAAATAGGCTGTCCACCTGCAAAACAGTATCAACAAAGGCGTAAGATGACAGAGATACAGCGGCTGCTCACCGAAACGATTGAAGAGATAAATCAGCGCGAGAAACGAGATAACCGGCCGCGCTTCAGCATCAGTTTTATTCGCAATCACCCCGGCTTGTTTATCGGTATGTATCTGGCCTGGCTTGCTACGCTCGCCGTGATGCTGCAATCCGAAACGCTCTCCGGTTCAGTATGGTTGCTGGTTGTCCTGTTCGTCGTGCTGAACGGTTTTTTCTTTTTCGATGTTTACCCGCGCTACAACTACGACGATATCGATGTTCTCGATTTCCGCGTCTGTTATAACGGCGAGTGGTACAACACCCGTTTTGTGCCTGACGGTTTGATTGAGGCTATTCTTCATTCGCCGAAAGTGGATGACGAACACAAAGCGCAGCTACAGAAAATGGTTGAGCGTAAAGGCGAACTCTCTTTTTACGATGTCTTCACCCTTACCCGCCCTGCTGGCGCACAATCAGCCGGTTAAGCGCACTCACCGCCGCCGGAAACCGCGCGGCGGAGGTATTACCGTAACCCAGAACCAGCCCACTTGATGCCGCGTTTTGCTTAAGCCAGAAACGGCTTAATGCATGCGGCGCAAGTTGCAGTTTGTGCGCTTCGCGGACAAGAGCTTGATCGTCAATTCCCGGAATCGACAACGCTAAATGCAGCCCCCCGCCACCGCCATAAATATGATGATCAACCCGCATTTCACGGTGTAACGCCTCCAACAAATGTGCCTGTCGCTTGCGGTAGAGACGCCGCATCGCCGCCAAATGACGCGTGTAGTGTCCCTCTTCAATAAAACGCGCCAGCGTCAGTTGCTCTGCCCGGTGCCCTCCGCGCAATAAACTGCCGATAACCGGCACAGCAGCCTGCGCCAACGCGGGCGGCATGACCATGAAACCAATACGCAGCGAGGGAAACAGTGTCTTGCTGAACGTACCGATATAAACCACCGGCGGATGAGCCACCATGCCGAGCATTGCCGGAATAGGCTCTCCGGGATAACGGAACTCGCTGTCGTAATCGTCCTCGATAATCCAGCTCCCCGTGCGGCTGGCATAATCCAGCAGCGCCAGCCGCCGGGTTGCACTCATCACCTGGCCTAAGGGATATTGATGCGACGGCGAGGTGTAAATAATGCGCGGCGTGGCTGCCGTAACATCCAGCCTCATTCCTTCATTATCGACACTGATTCCTGTGACATTTAACCCTGCCGATAAAAACGCGCTTTTTGCCCCGCCATAACCGGGCTCCTCGACCCACGCTTCATCACCGGCATCGCACAACAAACGCACACACAACATCAGTGCTTCCTGCGCACCTTCAGTGATGACAATCTGTTCAGCATCACAATGAATACCGCGGGAAATCGCCAGATGACGCGCAATCGCCATGCGCAGGCGCAGTTCGCCGGCAGACGCGCCATAACTCAGCAACGTGTTGCCCTCATCACGCCATACCCGCTCCGTAAGCCGCCGCCAGATAGCAAGCGGAAAATAGTTAGCGGCGGGAATGCCGGGAGTGAATGCCAGTGCGGGTGAATAACGCTGAACACCACCAGGCAGTTGTTGTACGCCGCGAGCCAGCCTGACCGATGGCGGCGTCAGCGGTGAGCGTTTAACATTTGCCGGTGTGGCGACACGCGTCCCTTGCCGGTCGCGCAATACATATCCTTCCACAGCCAGTTGCTCAAGCGCCGTGTTAACGGTATTGCGCGAAAGCACCAACGCCTGCGCCAACACGCGCGAACCCGGCAACAGGCTACCCGATTTTAACTTGCCATTCAGTATCGCATCACGCAGCGCCATATAAACCGTCCGCTGCAGCGTCGCCCCCGCGCGCGCCGCCAGCGGCTGGCGCAGTAGCGCATATAACTCATCGTCCGGAATGTTCATTTTACGCTCTCAATCGTGGCCCCATAAGACTATAGCGGTATGGCTCTTTTTATGGAACCAGCACCGCGCTACGCTGGCAGCACATCAAAAGGAGCCACAATGAACGCAATCAACGAGTATCAACAACCGGTCGGCGCAGCGCTGCCGGACTGGCAACCGCGACCTTTCCCGGAGCGCGTGGCGCTAAAAGGCGATTATTGTCGTCTCGAACCCTTGCAGCCAGGCCACGCCACCGCGCTATTTCAGGCGCATCGACGTGCGGGCGACAACCGTAGTTGGACATGGTTGTTACGAGAACCCGAGCAGGATGAATCCGCGTTTGGCGCGTGGATCACCAGCGTATGCGCCCTGCGCGATCCGCTTCATTTTGCCGTTATCGATAAGCAAACCGATTTGCCGGTTGGCAGTTTATCGTTAATGCGCATTGATGAAAAAAATGGTGTGGGGGAAGTAGGAAGCGTGCACTTTTCGCCGCTGCTAAGCCGAACCCCGGCATCGACAGAAGCACAATGGTTATTGATGCGCTATGTCTTCGATACGCTTGGCTATCGCCGCTATGAATGGAAATGCAACAGCCTGAATGAACCTTCGCGCCAGGCCGCGCTGCGCTTAGGTTTTCAGTTTGAAGGCCGCTTTCGTCAGGCGCTGGTGAGTAAAGGCCATAACCGCGATACAGACTGGTTTTCAATTATTGACAGTGAATGGCCAACCGTGGATAGCGCGCTACAACGCTGGCTTGCCGCCGATAATTTCACGGCTGACGGCAAGCAGCGTTACTCCCTGGCATCGCTTCGCGCTTAACGTTTTTTCTTTTTACCCTGCACGGCTTTGAAGCGCGGGTTAGATTTACAAATCACGTACAAACGCCCCTTGCGCTTAACAATTTGGCAGTCGGGGTGGCGTTGTTTCGCGCTACGTAGTGAATTCAGTACCTGCATCATTTACTCCTTTTTATCGGCAAAAAAGCGGCCATAGCGCTGCTGGAAACGCGCCGCGCTGCCTTCGTTCGCAATCACTTTCTGTTTACCGGTGTAATACGGGTGCGAAGCCGAAGAAACGTCAATCGTGACATACGGATACGTCACACCTTCCAGCTCAATTTCGCGCTCCGTTTTAATGGTCGAGCCCACTTTGAAATACTCATTGATGCTGGTGTCATGGAATACGACAGTACGGTAATGGGGATGGATATCGGGTCTCATCATTCACTCTTTTGTTTTGTTATAACATAACAAAAGTCTATCGGAGTTATTTCCCCATTTCAAGCGTTCCGCGTTATGCGTTTTTTGCAAAAGCACATGATCCTGCTCGGTCATAAATTAGAAAAGAACGTTATTGGTTGAAGTGTTTGTCGTAAGGCAAGCTGTGACGACACCCAAACGTGAGGAAAAGAAAATGCGCTGTTGTTGTCCCCGAACCCTAAGCCTGAACCGACACCTTTTTACCGCCCTCGGAGAACACAATGAACGCAACCACACTGCCTATTCTCGATCTCGACCGTTATACACACGGCGCTGAGCGCGATACTTTTCTTGCCGACCTGCGCCATGCTGCGCGCGATATCGGCTTCTTTTATCTTATTAACCACGGCGTCGATGACGCGCTACAGCAGGCTGTCCAGCGCGAAGCCCGGCAATTTTTCGCCCTTTCTGATGAGCAAAAACAGCAAGTGGCGATGATCCACTCTCCGCATTTTCGCGGCTACAACCGCGCCGCATCGGAAATCACCCGCGGTCAGCCTGACTGGCGTGAACAGTTTGATATTGGCGCGGAACGCCCGGCCTTGCAGCTCAGTGAAAACGACCCGCGCTGGCGACGGTTACAAGGCCCGAACTTGTGGCCTGCGGTGCAGCCGACGCTAAAACCCGCCCTGCTTAACTGGCAACGGGCGATGACCGACATGGCGATGACCTTGCTGCGGGCATTTGCCGAAGCGCTGCAACTGCCGGCCAACGCTTTTGATGCGCTGTATGGCAACAAGCCCAACGAACACATCAAATTGATCCGCTATCCCGGTCAGCAAAAGACGCAGAGCTCACAGGGCGTCGGTGCGCATAAAGACTCGGGTTTCCTCAGTTTCCTGCTGCAAGACGAGCAAAAAGGGTTGCAGGTCGAAGTGGAACCCGGCCGCTGGATCGATGCGTTACCGCTGGAAGGCAGCTTTGTCGTCAATATTGGTGAGTTGCTGGAACTGGCGACAAATGGTTATTTGCGTGCCACCGTTCACCGCGTGGTATCGCCCCCGGCCGGCCAACAACGCCTCTCAATTGCTTTCTTCCTCGGTGCGCAACTGGATGCCGTCGTCCCGCTTTACACGCTACCTGCAGAACTGGCGCAAGAAGCACACGGGCCAGAGAGCGACCCACAAAATCCACTGCTGCGCGACGTGGGGTGGAATTACCTGAAAGGGCGTCTGCGCTCCCACCCGGATGTGGCAGAACGCTATTACCGCGATGTGCTGCGCGAACGCACAGAACAACTGATCGTCTAATAACAACACAGGAACACACATCATGAAACATGCCGCTTTTACTCTGGCAGGGGTTGCACTGTCTCTTTCACTGGCCTGGTCTTCCGCCCAGGCTGCCGCTCTGCGCGTTGCTGCCGACCCGGTGCCACATGCAGAAATTCTTAACTACATTAAAAAGATCGACCCAAAACTGGATCTGCAAGTCGTGGAGCTGACCAGCGGTGCTAACGCCAACGAATTGCTGGCGAATGGCGACGTCGATGCGAACTATTTCCAGCATGTTCCCTACCTGAAGGATCAGGAAAAAGCACTGGGTAAAACCTTTGCCGTTGCCGCGACGGTCCATATCGAACCTCTCGGCATTTACTCGCACAAATATAAAGATTTCAAATCGCTGCCCAACAACGCCACCGTAGCCGTTCCGAACAACGCGACTAACCTGAGCCGCGCGCTGTTCCTGCTGCAAGCTCAGGGGCTAATAAAGCTCAACAGTAAGTTCACCGACCCGGCAACTACGCAGGCAACACCGAAAGATATTGCCGAAAATCCAAAGCATCTGAAGATCCTCGAGACCGAATCACCGCAGATCCCGCGTTCGCTGGATGATGTCGATCTGGCAGTCATTAACGGTAACTACGCGCTGGAAGCCGGGTTAACCCCGGCGAAAGATGCGCTCGGACTGGAGAGCGCGAACCACAACCCATATGCCAATATTCTGGTTACCAATCCACAGCTGGCTAATGATCCGCGTATCAAAGAACTGGCGAAAGATCTCACCTCGCCGCAGGTGGCGGAGTTTATCCGTAAGCAATATAACGGCTCGGTGATCCCGGTCGCGCCGCAGTCATGATAAACATTGAAGGGCTGAGTAAAATCTATGCCGGAACAGGCCGACCGGCGTTGAAAGAGGTCTCGCTGAGCGTACCGAAGGGGGCGATTTACGGCATCCTTGGGCGCAGTGGCGCGGGCAAAAGCACGCTGATTCGCTGTCTTAACTTGCTGGAGCGGCCCACGGCGGGCCGCATTATTGTCAACGGCAACGACATCACGCAGTTAGACAAAGCGGCATTGCGCGAGCATCGTCTACGCACCGGCATGATTTTCCAGCACTTCAATTTACTGCATGCACGCACAGTGGCCGACAACATTGCCGTGCCGCTGGAAAGCGCCGGTGTCGCAAAAGCGCAGCGCCAGGCGCGGGTCGAAGAGCTACTCTGGCTGGTCGGCTTGAGCGAAAAAGCCCAGGCCTTTCCCTCACAACTTTCTGGCGGGCAAAAACAGCGCGTCGGTATTGCCCGCGCACTGGCGACAAGGCCGGATGTGCTGTTGTGCGATGAAGCCACCAGCGCGCTGGATCCACAAACCACCGCCTCCGTGCTCGAACTGCTGGCAGATATCAACCAAAAACTGAACCTCACCATTGTGCTAATCACTCACGAGCTGGAGGTGGTGAAAACCCTGTGCGATCACGCCGCGTTGCTGGAAAACGGCGAGCTTATTGAGAGTGGAAAAATCGCCGATTTACTGGTCGCGCCGTGGTCAAAACTCCGCCAGGCGCTATTGCACGACCCAAAAGCCGAACAGGCATTTCTCGCCCGCCATGGTTTTAATGGGAGGCCGTTATGCGTGGTCGCATGAGCTGGGACGATCTCTGGCCACTGCTGCTTAATGGCACACTGGAGACGATTTACATGGTTGGGCTGGCGGCATTTTTTACTGTGCTTATCGGTTTGCCCGTCGGCGTGCTGTTATTTGTCTCCCGCGGCAACGGGCTGGCGCCAATGCCAAAACTGAATGCCTTGCTGGGTGCAGTGATCAACTTTGGCCGCTCGCTGCCTTTTATCGTCCTGTTGATTGCGCTGATCCCCTTTACCCGCGCGCTGATTGGTACCACGCTTGGCAGCACCGCCGCCGTGGTGCCGGTCACCATCGGCGCATTTCCCTTCTTCGCGCGTTTAACGGAAAACGCACTTGATGAAGTGGATTACGGGCGCATAGAAGCCATTCTCTCGATGGGCGGCAATCTGTGGCATGTGATTGCGAAAGCACTGCTGCCGGAGGCATTACCCACGCTGCTGGCCAGCATTACGCTTACTATCGTTATGCTGATCGGTTTCTCGTCGATGGCCGGTGTGATTGGCGGCGGTGGTCTTGGCGACCTGGCGATCCGTTATGGTTATCAACGGTTTAACGATCAGGTCATGGTCGGTACGGTGGTGATTCTGGTGGCGCTGGTTCAGGGGGTACAAATGGCGGGCGACAGGCTGGTGCGCCGCCTGGCGCACCGACGATAAAGTTACTCTTGCGCCTCCCTGCCCACCAGCAAAGTGGTCAGCACAAACGACAGGACAAGCGCAATCACCACGCCCGAAACCGCAAAGATAAAGTACGGGCCAATATAGGCTGGCAGACTGAAAATGCTCGACAAAATGTAGCCATATAGCCGCACACCGAAGAAGGCGATGAACGCAGAAGCCAGCGAGCTTGCGACGGTGGCGGCGATAAACGCTTTTTTGTAGCGCGTCAGTACGCCAAACAACGCCGGTTCTGTAATCCCCAGCAGCGCGGAGATGGCCGCCGACAGCGTAACGGTTTTATCCTGGCGGTTTTTACTCAATCGCCAGATAGCAAATGTCGCCCCGGCAATCGCCATGTTTGCCATAAACATCATCGGCATCAGCATGTCATAGCCGCGCTCGCTAAAGTTCTGTAAGGCAATCGGCGTCATTGCATGGTGCATCCCGGTGAGGATCGCGACCGGGCGAATCGCGCCGACAATCAGCCCGGCAAAGCTCGCCGAAACGCCAAACAGCCCTTCAATAAACCACGCCAGCGCTTTGCCCAGGTAAATGCCAATCGGGCCAATCACCACCAGCGCCGCCAGCGCGCCGAGAAACAGCGTCAATGTTGGGGTAAAGACTGTTTTCAGCACATCCGGCATGATGCTATCGACCCAGCGATGAATGTAACTCAGCGCGAGGATCGAGAAGATAACCGGGATGACGCTGGCCGAGTAGTTAAACACCGACACCGGTAGCGCATTAAGCAACCAGAACGCGCTTACCGCGCCATCCTGATGCGCGGCCAGCGCTTTTGCCGCCTCAATCAGCGACGGATACATCAGACAAGCCGCAACCGCCGCCGCAAGATATTCATTGGTCTTGAATATTTTCGCCGCCGAAACCGCGAGGAAAAACGGCAGAAAATAGAAAACGCCGCTGGCGATAAGGTCGATAACCATTACCGTATCGCTTTTCGCCGACACCATTTTCAGCGCAATCAACCCGGCCAGCAGCCCTTTGATCATCCCCGCGCCAGCAATGGCGGGCACAATCGGCCCAAACACACCTGATACCGTATCCATAAACATCGACACCAGGCTTTTGCGCGCTTTCCCCTGCCCTGCCGCCTGCTCTGGCGCGTTGCCCAGCATAGCCAGCAGTTGCTCATACCAGCTATTTACTTTTGGACCAATGACAATCTGGAACTGGTCGCTTTGCAGTTGCGCCCCCAGCACGCCCGGCAGTTTTTTGATTTCATTCTGATCCACTTTGTCGTCGTCAATCAGGTCAAAACGTAAGCGTGTCATGCAGTGCCAGACGTTGTTGATATTATCCCGTCCGCCCACCAGGCGAATAATATTACCGATGGCTTCTTGCGTCCCCATAAAAACTCCTGCCGGATGTGTTGTCGTTTTAATCATTGCTACAAATGGTAGAGAAAGCCAAATCCCAAAACAAACCAATAAAATATGAATCATGTCACAATTAAGAATCAACAAGCCGTAAAAACACAACAAATCTTAAATTGGTTCGGTTTTTAATTAAAAACAAAACCAATAACTGACCAAAAATTTTATTCCATAAAACAGTTTACCTTTCGCCAAAATTAGGGCGAAGATAATAGCCCTCACTCGCTTATCTCATGTTGTAAAGGAGTTCCCGTGACGCCCACGCTTATCCAGAATATCGAATGCTTTATCACCCGCCCCGATCGCCACAACCTGGTGGTAGTGCGGGTGACAACCAATAAAGGCATCACGGGGCATGGTTGCGCCACGTTCCAGCAACGCCCGCTGGCGGTGAAAACGCTGGTCGATGAATATCTGCAACCCCTGTTGATTGGCCGCGACGCCAACCATATTGAAGATCTCTGGCAGATGATGAATGTCAACGCTTACTGGCGTAACGGCCCTGTCATGAACAATGCCATTTCGGGCGTTGATATGGCGCTGTGGGATATCAAAGGGCAACTTGCGGGTATGCCACTGTACCAGTTGCTTGGTGGGAAATCACGTGATGCGATCGCCGCCTACAGCCATGCCAGTGGCGAAACGCTGGAAGAATTATTTACTGCGGTCGATAAGCTGGCAGCTCAGGGCTACCGGCATATTCGCTGCCAGCTCGGTTTTTACGGCGGTACGCCTGCGCAACTGCATACGCCGGAAAACCCCACGACGGGCGCCTATTTTGATCAGCAAGACTATATGGTCAACACCGTCGCGATGTTTAAAGCACTGCGGGAAAAATATGGTTATCGCTTGCAGATCCTGCACGATGTTCACGAACGATTATTCCCGCAGCAAGCGGTGCGGTTAGCAAAGCAGCTTGAGCCTTATCAGCCTTATTTTATTGAAGATATTCTGCCGCCTGCCCAGAGCGCGTGGCTGGACCAGGTGCGCCAGCACAGCAGCGCACCGCTGGCGATGGGCGAACTGTTTAACAACCCGGCGGAGTGGCACGAGTTGATTGTGAATCGCCGTATCGACTTTATCCGCTGCCATATTTCGCAGATTGGTGGCATCACGCCGGCATTAAAACTGGCTATCCTGTGTCAGGCATTCGGTGTGCGTCTGGCCTGGCATGGGCCAGGCGATATGACCCCCATTGGTGTGGCGGTGAATACGCATCTCAATATTCATCTGCATAATGCGGCGATCCAGGAGTATATCCCTCGCTCCGCCAGTACTGATGCGGTTTTCCCCGGCGCACCGGAAGTGAAAGACGGGTTCGTTTATGCGCCGGAAAAACCGGGCATTGGCGTACATTTTGATGAGCAACAAGCGCTGGCACATCCGGGGATCTATCGCCCGCATGAGTGGACGCAAAGCCGCCTTGCCGACGGCGCCATCCACACGCCGTAACTGTTAGCCGCCACCCTGGCGGAAGGTGAGGTTTTCGCGGTTATGCGGGATCACATATGTGCAGGTGTAGTTGATATCAATAATGTCGCTTATCTCATACACCTGCCCGCCTTCGAGGATCCCGCGGTTACTGATGTGCATTGCCGGGCTGCCCTTTTTACAGCCCAACAGCGCTGCCTGTTCGCGGCTGACGCTCACCGCCCGGTAGGTGGTCAGCAGATGTGAAATCCGGTAGCCCTTCCCCAGCACATACTGCTGGATCGAACGTTCAATGACCTGTTGGTTGAGGTCGGCAAATCCTTCCACCGGCATGCGGGAAATCTCAATTTGTACCGCTTGTTCATCGACAAATCGCAAGCGGCAAAACTGCCAGATAAAACTCTCCTCGCTCAGGCCAAAAACTTGCTGTTCATCGCGATCCGGGCGCTTTTTATGCAGGCTAATCATGCGGAAACGAATCTGATCAAAATGCTTTTCGGTGATGGAGTTGTAAACCAGCGGATTGTTGCGCGCCTGCTCGTTAATCCAGATGCCAGAACCTTGCACAATATTGACCACCCCAATACTCGCAAGTTTTTCCAATGCCTGTCGAATGGTGAAACGCGAGACGCCATATTCCTGAGCCAGTTGTCGTTCAGGCGGGAGTTTGCGCGGGCCAGGCGCGCTGATTTGATAAATTTTGCTTAGCAAATCCTGGGTCACAAACTCTTTTTTCTTCATCCTTTCTTTCCTGAAAGAAAACAATCGCTGTCGCGTGTTATAACATCAGCGGTTAAAAGATACTCCTCGTTTATCAGTATCAAAGAAGGATTTTTGATCATGACCAACCGACGACTGATGAGTCTTGCGACAGTTGCTCTGGTGCTCGCCATTTTCCTGCCGGTGAGCCTGAGTATCTGGATGAGTCACCGCCAAGCTGAAGAAAACTTTATGAATGATCTGGACACTTACTCTGAACTGGCCGAAATGCGAACCCAACGCGTCATTAACCAGAGTAAAGCCGCGCTTCGGGAGCTGGATGCCTACGATGGCGCACCCTGTACGCCAGAACACTTACTGGCGATGCGGCGTATTTCGTATGCGTGGCGCTATGTACGAGAAGCGCTGTATATGGATGGGCTGCAACCACTCTGCTCATCACTGCAAGCCGACAGCCATATTCCGCCCTTTCCCGTCCCCGAAAAGATCACCTCCGATGGCTTTCGCGCCTGGCTGACCCGCCATAACGATCTGGGTCTGGCGCAATATATGGTCGCGATCGGCAGTGCTCATTATGTGGTGATGGTCGATCCGAAGTCGTTTATTGATATTTTGTCGCATGGTACATCCCCCGTTTATATCGCGCTTATTAATACCAAAACTCACCAACGTATTGCCGGAAGTCCCCGACTTACTGCAGATATATTGGCGCAAATAAATCAGGCTGGCCCAACGCGTATTATGGCCAATGGCGCGGTTTATCGGGTTCAGCGCAATGCTGATATGGGGCTGGCAATTGTCACCTGGATGGCAATTGCGCCACTGGAGAAAAACTGGCACCGGTTATTGATGATTTGGTTGCCCCTCGGTTTGTTGATCAGTCTGCTGCTCGCTTTTGTCATGTTAAGGCTGCTGCGCCGTTTGCACTCACCACGCGCGCAGTTGCAGGATGCTATTTACGGACGCGAAATTACCGTTTTTTTTCAACCGATTGTTGAGATTGATAACGGAAAGATGGTCGGCGCTGAGGCGCTGGCACGCTGGCGGCAGAAAGATGGCAGTTACCTTGCGCCGGATATTTTTATTCCATTGGCAGTGCACAGCGGCCTGATGCCGCAGCTGACAAAACTGGTGGTCGAAACGGTGTTTTCCACCCTCGGGTCCTGGCTGCGTCAGCATCCGGATCAGCATATTTCGATTAACCTTGAGCCTGCAGATCTGCTTGATCCCGCGCTGCCGGATCTGCTGGCGCGTCTGATCGCCCAGTGGCAACTCTCTCCTTCACAAATCGCCCTTGAGCTCACCGAACGCGGCTTCGCCGATCCGGCGGTGAGCGGACCAGCAATCAGTGCGCTACGCGCCGCCGGGCATGCGATTTACATTGATGACTTTGGCACCGGCTATTGCAGCCTGAGTTACCTGCAAAATCTGGATGTCGACATCATCAAAATAGACAAATCATTTGTCGATGCGCTGGAGTACAAAGCCGTGACGCCGCACATTATCGATATGGCGAAAGCGCTCAGGCTGGCGATGGTGGCGGAAGGCATTGAAACCGAAGGCCAACTCCAGTGGCTAAAGAAATACGGCGTGGAGTTCGGCCAGGGCTGGCTCTACAGCAAAGCACTGCCGCCCGACGCGTTTATTCAGTGGGCGGAAAATAACCTGCGCGCCGCCTAGTTTTGCTACTGTTAAAAGTGGTTTAACACGCGGAGGAAGCATGATGAAAAAGCAATCCTGGCCGCTGCATGATGTCCGGCACTGGCTGGAACCTGGCCCGGTGGTACTGCTCAGCAGCCACTGGCAAGGGCAAAACAATATCATGACGTTGGGCTGGCACACGATTCTGGAGTTTTCACCGTCGCTGGTTGGTTGCATGATTTCAGCGGGAAACGCCAGTTTTGCACGCATTCGCCAAAGCGGTGAGTGTGTGATTAATCTGCCGGAAGCCAGCATGATTGATACTGTGTCACGTATCGGTAACTGTACCGGTGATAACGTCGACAAGTTCGCGGAATTTGGCCTGACAGCAGAAAAGAGCGACAAGGTCAGCGCACCGTCGATAAAAGAGTGTTTCGGGCAGTTCGAGTGTCGCCTCTACGATGACGCGATGGTGGAGAACTATAACTTCTTTATTTTTGAAGTGGTTGCTGCGCGGGTTAACCCCCAGCCGGAGTGGCCGCAAACCCTGCACTATGTCGGTGGGGGCGTATTCCGTACAGATGGCGATGTGCTGGAGCGCAAGGCACTGTTTACCAAAGTTTCCTGAGCGGCCATTTATTCGTCAAGAATGGGAACGAAGCCCCCGTAAATCATGCGCTTGCCATCAAAGGGCATCTCGTTGCCCAGCTCGCGCATCCGCGGGTCAGCCATGATTTTTTGATTCGCAGCGTCACGTATCTCTTTTGACGGGTATTCAATCCAGCTGAAGACGACCTCTTCGTGGTCTTCAGCTTTCACTGCCATGCGAAAATCGGTGAAATTCCCGTCGGGAACATCGTCCGCCCAGCATTCGACAATTCGCGTGGCGCCAAACTCTTTAAACAGCGCGACAGATTTTGCCGCCAACTGGCGGTAGGCTTCCTTTTGATCCGCCGGTACGGCAACCACAAAACCATCAACATACTTCATGAGTTGACCTCCGAAGTGGCCGTGCGGCAGGACAGCCCCGCCGCATCCGGCCCGATAAGTTTAGTCTTGCCGCCAGCAAAAGGCGTAACGCACCTTGTCTGTATCGAGAATAAACTCCGCCGACACACTTGGGCTCCAGGAGTCATCGCCGCCAACGCCCATATGGAACGCATCGACATGCAACCAGCAACCGGCCTCTTCACGCAGTAAATGGTGATGTGTGGTTTCGCGCAGTTGCTCATCGCTGTATCGCCCCAGCGAGAAGTGGAAATCGCCGTCCAGTCGATGCGCGCCATAGCGCAACATGCGCGTATCACAACGCAGGCCATTCTCGCCGGGGAAAATATAGGGCGTATGCAGCGCGGCAAGCGGCAAGGTCCACAATCCCTGGCGCGCCGCCAGTTTACGGTCGGGGTAGTTTTCATGCGGCCCTAAGCCTAACCAGCTTGCCTGCGCATGGTGTTCTGCGAGCTGGCAAACCAGACCAATACGCGCCGGTGGCGGAATATCGGTTGCCACCTGCACCTCCACATCACCGTGCAATACACCGTGGCTATCAATGCGCCAGCGCTTGTGGCTGATAAAAGCCGTTTTCCCCGCCCCCACCCAACAATGGCCTGTATGGATAACGACTTCCGCCGCCCCCTCTTCCGCCTCGCAATAGAGCAACTGCGCGTGCAGTTCATACATGCCAGCCGCTTTCCAGCGCTCCACCCAGGCGTTAGGATCAATACGCGTCACCTCGCTGATGCCGATATCGTTATCCAGCGGCGCGCGGGCAAAACAGTCCGTGAGCGGCGTTAACAGTGTTGGTTGCGCATCGCGCCACCACTGCACCAGATCGCCGCTTTGGCGACTGAACTGCCAGCGCTGACGACCGGCGCTGACCAAGTAATCTTGCGCGCTCTCCCGCAATGCCGGTCGCACACCTTTAACCTCGCGCGGCGCACTATATAGCGGCGCGGGTAAACGCCACTGATCCCATGCACAAAGGTGCTCCGCTGCCGACCAGCGTGTTGCCGCCCGCTGGTAAACCTCGACATTCAGCCACACTTCACCGGGTGCTGCGCGCAGTTCAGGCAGCATAAGCTCAATCTTCTGTTTTCCTTGCGGTGCAATATCCAGCGCCGCTTCACCCTGCGCCAGCACATTGCCATCACGCTCTACACGCCAGCGCAGAAACTCATTATCGGCAGCGCGGAACAGGTATTCGCTCTCCACCTCAATGACTAACGGTTGCGTGCTCAGCAGGCTGAACTGGAAAAATTGCTGAGCGCGCTGCGCTTCGTACAGCGCCGGATGTGGCGTTCTGTCCGGGAAAACCAGCCCATTCATACAAAACTGCCGGTCATTTGGCGTATCGCCAAAATCGCCGCCATAAGCCCAAAATGTCTGCCCGTTCTCGTCCGTTTTCGTTAGCGCCTGGTCGACCCAGTCCCAGACAAAACCGCCCTGTAAGCGCGGTGTAGCGCGAAAGGCCTGCCAGTATTTGGCAAAGCCGCCAAAGCTATTGCCCATGGCGTGGGCGTATTCACACAAAATCAGCGGGCGGGTTTCATCCGGCAAACCGATCCACTTTTTGATCGACCACTTCGGCACCGCCGGGAACGGCTGATCTTGATCAACGCGCGCATACATCGGGCAGACAATATCGGTCGCGGCAGTGTTTGCCCCGCCACCTTCATACTGCACCGGGCGTGTGGGATCGGTGGTTTTCAGCCAGCGGTACAATGCATCGTGGTTCGCGCCATGCCCTGATTCATTTCCCAGCGACCAGATGATGATCGATGGATGGTTACGATCGCGCTGCACCATGCGCGTTACACGCTCGCTCATCGCCGGCAGCCAGAGCGGATCATCAGCGAGGCGACTCATCGGCACCATACCGTGGGTTTCGATATTGGCTTCATCCACCACGTATAAACCGTACTCATCGCACAGCTGATACCAGAGCGGATGGTTAGGATAGTGAGAGCAGCGCACCGCATTAAAGTTATGTTGTTTCATTAGTTCAATGTCGCGACGCATGGTGGCTTCATCTATCGCCTGCCCGTTTTCCGGGTGGTGCTCGTGGCGATTAACGCCACGGATCAGCAACGGTTTACCATTGAGTTTCAGCAAGCCGTTGTTGATTTCAACCTGGCGGAATCCGACATTACAGGCTTCTACTTCCAGTACATTTTCCTGCGCATCGAGCAGTGTTAGCGTCAGGCGATAAAGATGCGGCGTCTCGGCGCTCCATAACAACGGGGAAGCCACCGGCAACGTGACGCTCAGCCGCTCCGCACAGCCTCCGCGCTCATCAACCACTGCGCTGCCCGGCGTTTGTTGCGCTTCGGCGATTTTTTCTTCCCCTCGCCATAACGTGAAAGCGACGCGACAATCGGTAAAGTCACCTTCAAGCTGGGCGTAAACCTGCAACTGTGCGTGAGTCAATTGCGCATTTAACTGCGTAATGTGGTGAAAATCGGCAATCCGCGTGGCCGGTTTCTGTAGCAAAGCGACATCGAGGAAAATGCCGCTCATCCGCCACATATCCTGATCTTCCAGGTAACTGCCATCGCACCAGCGCAACACCATCACCGCCAGCCGGTTCTCTCCGGCCTTAAGAACGTGGCTCAAATCAAACTCAGCAGGCAGGCGGCTGTCCTGTGAGTAGCCGATCCATTGCCCGTTACACCACAGATAAAAAGCCGAGTTCACGCCATCAAAAACAATACGGGTTTGCCCGTGCGCCAGTTCTGATTCACTCATCTCAAATGTGAGCGAGTAACAACCCGTCGGATTATCTTGCGGCACAAACGGCGGATTTACCGGAATCGGATAAGTCACATTGGTATAAATCGGCGTATCGAAACCTTGCATTTGCCAGTTTGAGGGGACAGGCATTGCAACCGCGTCAGCACAATCCTCTTCGATCCAGCGTGCCGGTACCGCTTCTGGCGCAGCAAAAAAACTGAATTGCCACTGACCATTGAGTAAGCGACGTGCGGGCGATAGCGCGTTGTCGCGCGCAGAAGTTTCGTCGCGCCAGCTGCGCATCGGCGCATGCGCAGGTAAACGGCGCCAGTGCGTGAGAATCGGATTTTCCCAGTCGCGGCGGGAGAGTATTGAATTTAACGCGGAAGTGGACATAAAAACCTCATTTTGCGAAGCGCTCACAATTGAAGGTACAATGGCGCATTTTTCACCACAGGTAAAGCTGGTACCAGGATCAAAGCGAAGGGGATCACAAAAGTATTAACGGCGATCCAGCATAGCCACCTGCTGCGCCAGTTCGCTTAAGCGCCTGGCAAGAACTTCACCGCTCAGTTTCTGTTGCCGTGCAGGCGCGGTGGAGTGGCGTTCGATGAGCATTACCGGCAACCGCGTTTGACCCGTGACATCGGCCTGAGCTGACGGGCTGAGTAGCCAGTCTACGCTTCGCTCCCCGGCCTCTTTAAACGTCTGGCGAATCGTGGTGAGCGGCGGGGAAAACCAGGCGCTGTCGGCGGTATCGTCATAACCCACCACGGAGATCTGCGCTGGCACGGCAATCCCTTTCTCGACGCAGGCGCGGATAACGCCAAGCGCCATCTGATCGTTTGCCACCAGTACCGCGTCGGGTAACTGCATGCCAGCGAGCAAGCTATGTGCTTTTTCATAGCCGGAAGCCGCGCTCCAGTCACCATGCGCGCTGGCACAAGGCGTAAGCCCCGCCTGCTGGAGTGCCACCAGCCAACCGGTAAAGCGAGTACGCGCGGAAACCGAGGTCTGCGGCCCGCCGAGCAACGCAATCTGGCGGTGTCCCTGCGCCAGCAGGTGTTCTACGCCAAGTCTCGCACCTTGCATGGCATCAAACACCAGGCTGTTCACCGCGGCCGTCTCGCCAACATCCAGGAACAACACGGGCGTGGGAGCCGCCTGCGCCGCGAGTTGCTGCGCCAGCGCATCGTCAAGCGGCACGTTGATCAACACGCCTTCAACGCGCTGCGCCAGAAGCTCCTGTAAGGCTGCGACGCAACTGGCTGCATCGTGCTGCTCCAGCATCGAGATGCTCACGCTGGCAGCGGCCTGCCCGGCGCGAGATTTTACCGCCGACGCGATTTGCGATGGCGCATGCAAAGCCAGATCGGTCGTCAACAAACCGAGCGTTTTCGTGCGTTTACCCGCCAGTTGCTGGGCACCGCGATTGGGGATGTAATGCAGCGCCGCCATCGCAGCAAGCACTTTCTCACGCGTCCTTGTGGAAACATGCGCCGCATCGTTAATCACGCGCGAAACAGTCTGGTAAGAGACGCCCGCATGGCTGGCGACATCATAAAGAGTGATGGTTTTCATAGTGCTTCCCGGCTGCAAACAATTTCCCAGTATACCCGGTTTACAAGTCAGTGCCTGTGAGCGCTTCGGAGAAAATACCAGACGGGGCTAAATACAGTTGGAAGGATATTGTGCGGGAAAAGAAATAGCGACGAGCCACAAAAGGCTCGTCGGAAACATCATCCGTAATGTGCATTTGAGATGGTTACGTATTTTTATTATGAAACCACCATCACATTTTTTAATGCAATTAAAATGACAGTTTCATGACAAATACATTACTGCTGACGCGGGATTGGGAAGCCTTTTATCGAAATAATAAAGCTGTGCCCTTCTTTTTTAATTTTCGCTCCGGCATCGCACCAATCTGATGCGATGCGAAAAAACTCATCACTTCCGATATTCCAGTCCAGACGAACTTGTTTGACAAAACCTGAGCGCAGCATCTCGCAGGCTTCGCCATAGTTGCTGGCGGTTGATAGCAGTTGTTGGTTCATTTTTTCTTCTTCAGAAGTTTACGTAACGCTTTAATTTCTTTAGGAGTTAACGGAGTAGAGCTCTCTTCTTCGGTATGCTGGTTGTCAATGTCGTCTTCCGATACTCCCGCCTCTTCCGCAGCCTGAAAAGCCAGCAGCAACAGCTTTTCTGTCGCGGTACCGAGATTTTCACTATTTACTTCTGCGTAATGACGAAGTTTCTCTTTTAGCGCTTCATCAATTTTGACGTTTAATACAGCACTGGCCATGATTATCCCTTCTTGTGTGAATAAACATGCTAATTAATACACGAACTTATGGAACTGATCCAGAAATATATTTCAGAATTATAACAACTTAAAAAAACCCTAGATTAATCTGCCTAAGAATTATGACAAAAAGATTAAATTAATATTTCAGTAAAATGACAAATAAACCAGCGCAAATAAATATATCGACAATGAAATTTAAATATCCTGCCAGCCGTCTCAGGCTGACAGGTTTCAGCGGTAAAGATTATTCCATTCGTCGCGGGTTATCTCCCATAGCTCGGTGTCCAGTTCTCCGGCCACATATTGCCCCTTCAGGCGGCGAACCAGCCGCATTCCGCTACGTTCAGAAATCTTTTTCGAACGCGCATTCGCCACGGCTTTCGGTGCGCGCAGCACATCGCGATCGAGCACATTAAACCAGTAATCATTCACCGCATGGCAAGCTTCCGTCATATAACCCTTGCCTTGCCACTCCGGCACCAGCCAGAAACCCCGGTTATTGTCTGGCGTATTCATTAAGCAAATAACACCCATCAACTCTGCCGGGTCTGCTTTGCGACGCAGCGTCCAAAACCAGCCCTCACCTGCGCGGTTTGCCGCCAGCGCAACATTATCGACATAATGCTGCGCGGCACCTTCCGGGTAGGGCCAGGGCACACTGGCAATCAGGTAGCGCACAATTTCCCAGCGCGGAAAAATACGCTGAATGTGCGTGGCATCTTCCGATGCCAGCGGCTTGAGAAGTAGTCTTGCGGTTTCGAGCTCGGGTGTTGCCATTGACCATCACTCCTTTGCAACGCCAACGGATGTTGTTACACCAGAATCCCCTGGCCGTTTTATAAAGTAAACCGCCAGTTTCACACCAAAATTGAGGGGATGAATGGCGCAGCGCACCGCATTTAATACACAGTTATAGCGCGGGCTCGCTTTGTGGCTCAGGCTTTAGCGTCGGTTTCTGACGAAACCACGGCAGGCAAAGCTGGATCAACGGGCCAATCGCCAGCGCGTAAACCACCGTACCCACGCCAACGGTTCCCCCCAGCAGCCAGCCGATAAACAGCACAGAAACTTCAATCGCCGTGCGGATAGTTCGCACCGACCAGCCCGTGCGCGCATGAATACCGGTCATTAACCCATCGCGCGGCCCGGCACCAAACCCCGCGCCAATATACATTCCGGTCGCGATGGCATTCACCGCCACAGCGCAAACCAGCAAAGTGCCGCGAGCCACCAGCGAATCCAGCACCGGCATCAATGACAGCGCGGCATCGGCGGCAAGGCCTAATACAATGACATTACTTATCGTTCCCAATCCGGGCCGCTGGCGCAGCGGGATCCACAACAGCAGCACCAGCGCACCGGTCACGATCATCACCGTACCAATATCCAGCGATAGCAGTTTCATTACGCCCAAGTGAAAAACGTTCCACGGATCTGCTCCCAAATCCGCTCGCACAAACATGGCGGTAGAAACGCCGTACAGAACCAGACCTATATAAAGTTGAATTAATCGACGCAGCATTGTTTATCTCCGGTAGTTCAGACTTTCATCTTTACTGGAAATGGCCTTATTATTAATGTCCAGTTTTAAAATAGTGGACTGTATATGTCATCACGCCGCCTGGGTAGTCACTCTTTACACCGTCTGTTAGGTCACTGGCAACAACCTGCTTCGCGCACGCCGTTATGGCGACAACTTGCCGACGCGCTGCGCCTGCTTATCCTTGATGGCAGACTGGCAATCGAGACTCGCCTTCCTGGCGAACGTGAACTGGCCTCTATGCTTGAGATCAGCCGCACAACGGTTGCCAGCGCACTGGCACACCTGCGCGATGAAGGCTATCTGGAGAGCCGCCACGGCAGTGGCTCGCGCGTGATCCTGCCCGGTAGCCGGGCGATACCGACACTCAGCACGGCGGGGACGGCGCTCGATCTCTCCACTGCCGCACTCAGTGCTGGCCCAGAAATCCATCAGGCCTATACCCACGCACTGGCAGCTATTCCGCCCTATCTTTCACGCACAGGCTACGGGCAATTAGGCGTACAGGCGCTGCGCGAAGCGATCGCCGCACGATATACCGCTCGCGGCTTGCCCACGCATGCTGATGAAGTGATGGTAGTTAATGGCGCACTCAGCGGGCTGGCGCTGGTTCTGCGCATGCTAACTGGCCCCGGCGATCGCGTGGTGGTCGATCACCCGACATATCCGCTGGCGATTGCTGCCATTCAGGGAGCGTCGTGCAGACCGGTTGGCGTTTCCTTGCCGCAAGCGGGCTGGGACATCGATGGGTTCGCCGCGACGCTGGCGCAGACTGCGCCACGGCTGGCTTACTTAATGCCTGATTACCACAATCCGACCGGCCGCTGTATGGATATCGCCACGCGCCAGGCCATCGTCAGCGTTGCCGCGCAAGCGCGCACAACACTGGTGGTCGACGAAACGATGGTTGATTTGTGGTATGAATCGGCCCCACCGCCACCGCTGGCAGCATTTGATAACAGTAGCATGGTGATAACGCTCGGTTCGGCGGGGAAAACGTTCTGGGGTGGGCTGCGTTTAGGGTGGATCCGCGCCTCATCGCGAACCATTGCCACGCTGGTGCAGACGCGCGATACACTGGAGCTCGGCTCGCCGCTACTGGAACAATTGGCCACGCTGTGGTTGATAGAGAATGCAGAAACTTTCCTGCCCGCGCGTCGTGACATGCTCAAAGCACGACGCGATGGCTGTGCGGCGTTGCTGCGGGAACATTTCCCCGACTGGCGTTTCTCGCTGCCGGAAGGCGGCCTCTCTTTCTGGATAGAGCTGCCCGATATGCTGGCAACGCAGTTTGCCGCGCGCGCTGAAACGATGGGTATCCATCTCGGCGCTGGCCCGCGTTTCGGGCTGACAGGGGCGTTTGAGCGCTATTTGCGCATCCCTTTCGCACTGGATTCCAGTGAGCTGGAAAATGCACTATTACGACTTAAACCCTTGTGGCTGGCGCTTCACGAAACGGAAGCGCCATTAAAACGTAGCGTGATATAACACTCAGCCCGCAGGCGGCGTAAGCGGCTTTATCGACTTGCTGTTAACCCAGCCAGTGGTGCTTTTTCCCGCCTCGCTAATAAACTGGATCTGCGTCCAACCTTGCCCGGTTTTCAGCACACCAACAACATCATCTTTAACAATCCATGCCTTACGCCGCGTGCTGGCGTCCGGTGTGCTGCTGAGATAAACCCGATCATCAACCACTTCGGCGAGAGAAATCCACTGCGTCGACTGGGTTTTACTCAACGCAATCCCCTCGTTGATTTGCGGCACCATCACATTCATACAGCCGTCATGGCTTTGCCCGTTCGCAATCTTCAATGTCACGCCGTCCGCCGTGGCAGAAAGATGTCCCGGCAGCACATCAGAAGACCAGCTGGATATTTCCGCTTCCCCGTTCTGAGACACGTTACCCGCCAACGCAAACGCGCAGTTTCGCGTCACACCAACGCCCATTGTTTCAGAGTAGTAACCGGTCACCTCACCGGACGGAGATACCGCCAGTTGCAGCTCTTCATAAACCCCCGACTGCAACGTGGCGGCAAAAGGTGCCGTCGATACCGATAACGTCAATGCCAATACGATGTTGCGCATACTCCCTGCCCTTTTATCAGAATTATTTTTGCGGCTACAGCGTACCGTTTCTGCATAAAAACATCACCCGCGAACCCACGCTTTTCCCCCACCAAAAAAGGTAAAAAAGACTAAGGTAGAAAGACCCGTTTGATTGGCCTTGATGAGGAAAGTGATGTCGGAAAAATTAAGGGCGCAGTGTCACTGCGGCGCGGTGGCGTTTTCTGTGCAGCTTTCGGACGGTTTTAATACCGTGCGGCGCTGTAATTGTTCTTTTTGCCGAATGCGCGGCGCAGTTGCCGTGTCGGCGCCACTTTCGGGCATAGAGGTTTTTAAAGGCAAGGATAAATTGACCGAGTATCGCTTTAACACCGGCACCGCCGTGCACTACTTTTGCTCGGTTTGCGGTATCTATACATTTCACCAGCGGCGCTCTAACCCGGATCAATACGGCGTGAATGTGGCCTGCATTGAAGGAGTCTCGCCCTTCGATTTTGCGCAAATTCCGGTTTCAGAAGGTGTTAATCACCCTTCGGATAGCGGTAAAAATGGCATTGCGGGGTATCTGCGCTATTCGCGCGAGTGAATAAAATATGGGGGAGCAGAATTGGGTGGGGGCCCTGCCAGCTACATCCCGGCACACACGTCATCTGCCCTGGCTGCTTCCTTCCGGACCTGACCTGGTGAACAGAGTAGCGTTGCGGGAGAACCAACAGAGCCCCCATTGAGAGCGTTGTTAACCAACGCGCTGGCGCATTATCCCTATCCGGGATGGCAATTGCAAGCCGCGCCGGGACGGATGCTGGTTTCTTGCACAATCACCTCTTCACAGCACACGATTCGCTGTTTATGCTGCCCCTTCTTCCTTCAGGACATCACAATGGATACACAGGACTCTTTCCCGCAACGGGTATGGCAAATCGTTGCCGCCATACCCGAAGGCTATGTCACGACCTATGGCGATGTGGCGAAACTCGCCGGTGCACCGCGCGCGGCGCGCCAGGTGGGCGGGGTGCTGAAACGCTTACCGGATGGGAGCACGCTGCCGTGGCATCGGGTGGTGAATCGTCATGGTTGTATTTCGCTGACCGGGCCGGATCTACAGCGTCAGCGTCAGGCGCTGCTGGCGGAAGGCGTGAGGGTGTCGGGAAGCGGGCAAATCGATTTACAGCACTATCGTTGGAACTATTAAGGCTCCTCCCAACCGGGAGGAGCACTGTCATATTAGTACTGCGTCGGCGCAGGTGTTGCTTCCGACGGGTTTACCTGAGTCGGAGAAGTGGAAGGCACCGTGGTTGCCGCCCCGCCACTTTGTTGCAGCGGCACCGCGGTTTGCTGTACCGGCACCAGCGTCAGGTCAACTTTCGTACCGCCCTGGTTGATAACCGGCTTAACCGTATCGGTAATAAAGACGATTTTGTCGTCAATGGTAATCGCCGCGCTCAGCAGGATGCGGGCATTTGGCTGAATATCCGCCGGGTTAAATGGCAACACAAAGCTAAACGGTGACTGTTTACCTTCAGTACGGACGGCTTTCTGCGCCAGCACTTTCGACGGCGCATCTGCCTGCGAGGCATCAGAAACCGTCACGGTGAGTACCGCGTTTGGCGGCAGCGCCACTTTCTGACGGATCCAAACCGTACCCGAAACACTCGGTTGCGTGATCGCCGGTTTATTTGTTGCCGCAGGTGCATTTGGGTTAGGTGCAGGTGTCGGAATATCGCCGCCCTTTTGGGCGCAGGCAGACAGCGCGACCGCGACTGCTAAACCACTTAACATGTGCACGAGTTTCATTGATTTCTCCTTATCTTCAATGCACCGGCAGGCGTTTCGCCCGCCAGGATGTGTGGTCAAACCATCGTAACCTGAACAAGTGTGGCACACGTACGAGATATATTCCTGCAAACTGCCATCTATTCAGATTATTGAACCCATCGGACCAGCAATTTTTCCAGGTTATACTATTCGGATAATTCGCTCCGTCAGCCGTTATTAATTTGAGGAAATCTATGAGTCAGGCGTTATCTAATCTGCTGGCATTACTGAACCTGGAAAAAATTGAAGAGGGCTTGTTTCGCGGGCAGAGCGAAGATCTGGGCTTACGCCAGGTTTTTGGCGGCCAGGTCGTAGGCCAGGCGTTGTATGCCGCCAAAGAAACCGTTCCGACCGAGCGCCTGGTGCATTCGTTCCACAGTTACTTTTTACGTCCGGGCGATAGCGAAAAACCGATTGTTTATGACGTAGAAGTGCTGCGTGATGGCAACAGTTTCAGCGCCCGACGCGTCGCGGCCATTCAGAACGGCAAACCGATTTTCTACATGACCGCGTCGTTCCAGGCACCGGAAACCGGCTATGAACATCAAAAAACCATGCCGCAAGCACCGTCACCGGATTCGCTGAAATCCGAAACAGATATTGCCCGCGCGCTTGCCCATTTATTGCCACCGCAGGCCAAAGATAAGTTTCTCAGTGATAAGCCACTGGAGATCCGCCCGGTTGAGTTTCATAACCCACTGAAAGGCCACGTTGCCGATCCCACCCGCCAGGTATGGATCCGCGCAAACGGCACGGTGCCGGACGATTTTCGCGTACACCAATATCTGCTTGGATATGCTTCGGACTTTAACTTCCTGCCGGTTGCGCTTCAGCCGCACGGCGTGGGCTTTCTTGAGCGCGGTATGCAGGTTGCCACTATTGACCACTCCATGTGGTTCCATCGCCCATTTAATATGAACGAATGGCTGCTCTACAGTGTGGAAAGCACTTCAGCATCAAGCGCACGCGGTTTTGTGCGCGGCGAGTTCTACACCCAAGAGGGTGTACTGGTGGCGTCCAGCGTGCAGGAAGGCGTAATGCGCAATCGCAACTAACGTGCTTTAAA